>NZ_JBIRYZ010000008.1:0-365665 GCF_044390325.1 Streptomyces sp. NPDC018964 | reverse complement strand
CCCCACAATACCCCCCCCCCCCCGGGGGTGGCCCCCGTTCCCCCCGGCCCCCGGGGGGGGGGGGGGGGGGGGGGGGGGCCCCCCCCCCCCCCGCCGCGGGCGGCGCCGCCTCAGCAGCGGTGGCGCCGCACCATCACCGCGCCCACGACGACCGCGACCACCGCACCGGTGATCATCGCCGGCTTGCGGTACCGCAGGCCGGCCTTCCCGGCGTGCGCCGCGCTGCTCCGCATCTGCACGGTCATCGCCCCGGCCCGGTCCCGGAGGTCCTCGGCCCGGGCCCGCGCCCTCCCCTTGATGTCCATCTTCCCGGCCAGTTCCTCGACGGTGTCGCCGAGTTCGTGGCGGGTCCGCTCGATCTGCCGCCGCAGTTCGTCCGGCCCCTTGGCCCCGCGTCCCGTCGCCGCGGCCTCCGCCTTCGCGTCCACGTGGGCCCCCGCGCGCCTCATGTCGTGCGTCATCGGTGCGCCCTCCCCTTGATCTCCTCGACATCGGCCTTCACGCTGCCCATGGTCCGCTCGGGTTTGGGCGGCGTGGCCCGGCGCAGTTGTCCGCGACCGGCGAGAGCGAGCACACCGGCGACGGCGAACAGCAGCCCCGTGACGATGAGCGCCGCCGCCCACAGCGGCAGCACCAGGTCCAGCGCGGCGACACCCGTGCCGGCCAGCGCGAGCAGCCCCGCGTAGCCGAACGCTCCCGCCGCACCCAGCATCCCGCCGCCGCGCCCCGCACGGCGCCCCTTCTCCGCAAGTTCCTCCTTGGCGAGGGCCACTTCCTGCCGTGCGAGCCGGGAGATCTGCTCGGTGGCCTGCCCGACGAGCTCGCCCACGCTGTGCTCGTCACGAACCGGCCGTCGCTCCATGGTTCCGGTCACGATGCGCCTCCTCTCAGGTCGGGACCCCGAGTACCCCCGGCGTCCCGCCCCTATCCATGAAGCAACGCTTACCCATACCCGACACCACATTTAAGTGGACCTTCACAACCGGTCGGCGGAGACTACCCCCCATGACCTCCAGGACCCCGCCCCTCGGCCGCACCCTGTGCGCGATGATCACCCCGTTCACCCCCGTCGGCGCGCTCGACCCGGACGGCGCCCAGCGCCTGGCCGACCACCTGGTCACCCACGGCTGCGACGGCCTGGTCCTCTCCGGAACCACGGGTGAGTCCCCCACCACCACCGACGCGGAGAAGTCGTCCCTCATCAGGGCGGTACGCCAGGCCGTCGGCACCCGGGCGACGATCGTCGCGGGCATCGGCACCCCCGACACGGCCCACACCGTACGACTGGCCCGCGAGGCGGAGAGGGCCGGCGCGGACGCCCTCCTGGTGTCGGCCCCGTACTACAGCAGGCCCCCGCAGGACGCGGTCGAGGCCCACTTCCTCGACGTCGCGGAGGCCACCTCCCTCCCCCTCGCCCTGTACGACATCCCGTCCCGCACCGGCGTCCGCATCGAACCGGACACCCTCCTGCGCCTGGCGGAACACCCGCGCGTCCGGGCGGTCAAGGACTGCTCCCACGACTTCCTGGCCGCCCAGAAGGTCATGTCCCGCACCGGCCTCGCGTACTACGCGGGCTGCGACGAACACAACCTGGCCCTCTACGCGGTGGGCGCCGCCGGCTGCGTCAGCACGGTCGCCAACGTGGCCCCCGCCCGCATCCGCGCCGTACTGGACGCCTTCGACGCGGGCGACACGGCCCGCGCGGCACACCTCCAGCGGCGGACGACGCCCCTGATCGAGGCGATGATGGCGGACGGCCTCCCCGGCACGGTCACCGCGAAGGCCCTCCTCACCGCCCTGGGTCTCCCCGCGGGCCCGGTCCGCCCGCCCCTGAGGCCCGCCGGCCGCGGGACGACCGACGGGCTCAGGGCGGCGTACGACGGCCTGACGGCCGCCTGACCCGCCTCACCGCCGTACGAACACCGGCTCCCACCGCCCCTTCGTGTCGTCCTTGGGCGACCGGAACCCGCTCAGCGGAACCACCTTGTCGCTGCCCACGGTGACCAGCACCAGCCGCTGGTGGAATTCATTGCCGTCGGCGCCGATGTCCCAGGCGACGAGCGAGTCGCTGTCGGCCCAGGCCAGCAGTTGCTGTCCGCGGATCTCGGCGACCTGCCTCCCGGTGCGGGGGTCGAGGATCCAGGAGGACGTCTTGCGGGTCTTCCCCGCGAAGTCACCGGCGAGCCTGCGCCCGTCCGGCGACAGACCGGCGTCGACGTGCCAGACCCGGTGCGCCTCGCGGGGCGGGGGCGCGACGGCGTCTCCGTCGAGGTCGAAGTAGTCCAGGGGAATCTCCACGGAGATCCGCCCCGCCCAGACGAAGCGGCCGTCGGCGCTGAAGGCGAAGTCCTGGCGGGAGTTGATGAGGCCCGCCGGGCTCATCGGATCGTCGTTGGTCCCGACCTCGGTCCAGGACCCCGTGCCCGAGGCCACGTCGATGACCTGGAACCCGTTCCGGGAGGAGATTTCCCGCGCCTGCCATCCGCCGGCCGTCCCGTCGGGGTTCTCGGCCCGGTACTGCACATCGGGGTTCTCGCCGTACGTCGTCGCCACGAGCTTGCGACCGTCCGGGGAGAAGGCCAGGCCCGCGACCTCGTGGTCGACCGGGATCCACCGCTCGACCTCGCCGCTGGCGAGGTCGAGCAGCCCGATGCGCCCGGCGGGCAGCTCCCGCTCCAGCACGGCCGCGGTCCGCAGCCCGGGGGCCACGGCGACGAACGACCACCGGTCGTCCTTCTCGTACTTCCCGGTCCCCGGGTCGAGCAGCCAGTAGGTGCGCTCGGAGGTCCTGCGGTCCTCGGCCAGGCGCACCTTCTCGGTGGTGAAGTACGCGGCCATCGCCACCTCCCCGGCGGCCAGCAGGTCCCGCGGCGGCGACTGACCGGCCCGGGCGGTGATCCCGCCCTGTTCCACTCCACCGCCCGAGGGCCGCACCCCCTCCCCGCCGGAGTACAGCGCGGGCACCCCCACCGAGACCGCGATCACGGCCGCCGTCGCGGCGGCCATGGCGGCGAGCCCGCGCATGCGGCGCCGCCGCCGCACCGCCAGCACCCGGTCGGCGAACCCCGGGCCGGGCGCGGTCAGTTCCGCCGCCTGTTCACGCAACGCGTCACGCACGAGTTCGTCGACGTTCACGACCGCACCTCCACGGGCGAGTGGTCACCGGACGGCCGTCGCTCGGCCTCGGACCGGCCGAGGGAGCGCAGTTCGGGCGCGAGGGCGCGCAACCGGGCCAGGGAACGGTGGGTGGTGGACCGCACGGTGCCCACCGAGCAGCCCAGGATGCGGGCCACCTCGGCCTCGGGCAGGTCCTCGAAGTACCGCAGCACCAGTACGGTGCGCTGGCGCGCGGTCAGCCGGGCCAGCGCGCCCCGCATCAGCAGGCGCAGCTCCGCGTCGGCCGAGGCGGCGTCCCCGTCCGTGCCGGCTTCCGGCGGTTCGGCCACGCTGAGTTCCCGCCCGCGCCGTTTCAGCCGCCAGCGGCTGATCTGCTGCCGGTAGAGGATCTGCCGTACGTACGCCTCGGGTTCGTCGATGCGGTGCCAGCGGCCCGCCGCCTTGATCAGCGCGTTCTGCAGCAGGTCCTCGCCCGCGTGCCGGTCGCCGCCGCTCAGCAGGACCGCGGTCTTCAGCAGCGCGGGCGACCGGTTCGCCACGAACTCCCGGAAACTCTCCTGCGCCTGGGCATCCATCGTCACCTTCTCTTCACCCGGGTGCGGGCCCTGTGTCCGCTCCCCGCTCCTCTAGGGACGCGCGCGGGTGCCTCCCGCTATGTCACCGCACAGCGGAAACACAAAAAGAGGCGGTCCGGACCGCGGCGCACTCTCACACGCCGCGGTCCGGACCGCCGGATCGCCCCCTCAGTCCCAGGCGTACCCGTCCCCGAACAGCAGGGTGTGTTCCAGTACGTCCTCGGCGGGGTCGTCGATCTGACCGGCGTTGGCGTTGATCAGCCCGACGCGGTGACCGTTGTGGGAGGCCGTGTTGGTCTCGTCCGCGTGTGCGGAACTGGCCAGTGTGCCGCACAGCATCAGCACGGACACCACTCCCATCACTCCGACCGCACAGCGGACCACGCCCCACACCCACTCGTTCGTCATCGCCCGTTCGTCCCCATTTCTGTATGTCAGTCGTCCCGGCTTCTGATCGGACCCTGTGTCCACCCGTTCATCTGCCAAAACGACCCCGAAGACACGGGGAGTAACCCGTACGGGGGCGTACGGGGGTGACGGCCGGCTCAGTTGTGGCTGTGCAGGACCTCGTTCAGACCACCCCAGACCGCGTTGTTCGGGCGGGCCTCGACCGTGCCGGTGACGGAGTTGCGGCGGTAGAGGATGTGGGAGGCGCCGGACAGTTCACGGGCCTTGACGATCTGGCCGTCGGGCATGGTGACACGAGTGCCCGCGGTGACGTACAGGCCGGCCTCGACCACGCACTCGTCACCGAGGGCGATGCCGACGCCCGCCTCGGCGCCGACCAGGCAGCGCTCGCCGATGGTGATGCGCACGTTGCCGCCGCCGGAGAGGGTGCCCATGGTGGAGGCGCCGCCGCCGATGTCGGAGCCGTCGCCGATGACGACACCGGCCGAGATGCGGCCCTCGACCATCGACGTGCCGAGCGTGCCGGCGTTGAAGTTGACGAATCCCTCGTGCATGACGGTGGTGCCCTCGGCGAGGTGCGCGCCGAGCCGTACGCGGTCGGCGTCGGCGATGCGGACGCCCTTGGGGGCGACGTAGTCCGTCATGCGGGGGAACTTGTCGACGGAGGTGACGGCCAGGTGCAGGCCCTCGGCGCGGGCGTTGAGCCGCACCTTCTCGAGGTCGTCCACGGCGACCGGGCCGAGCGAGGTCCAGGCGACGTTGGCGAGGTGGCCGAAGACGCCGTCCAGGTTCTGGCCGTGCGGCTTGACCAGGCGGTGGGAGAGCAGGTGGAGGCGCAGGTAGACGTCGTGCGCGTCGACGGGCTTCTCGGCCAGCGAGGAGATGACCGTGCGGACCGCGACCACCTCGACGCCCCGGCGGGCGTCCGGCCCGATCGCCGCGAGGGCACTGCCGCCCAGGAGTTCCGCGGCCTGCTCGTCGGAGAGGCGCTCGGTGCCGGACGGGCCGGGCTCGTCGGCCAGGACGGGGGCGGGGAACCAGGTGTCGAGAACGGTGCCGTCGGCGGCGATGGTGGCGAGGCCGGCGGCCACCGCGCCGGAGGTGCTGTGAGCAGTCGTGTCGGTCATGAGGGCAACCTAACCAACCGGTGGCCACGGACGCGAACCGGTGCGGAGCACGTCTCGGCGTACGGTCCGCGCGGGGACCGGCCCCACCGGAAGACGCCCCGCCGGGGCGACACCCGGCCACCGGACAGCCCGCCCCGGAACGGCACACACGCCACCGGACAACCCGACCCGGAACCGGCACACCCCTGGCGTGACAACCCCACCCGGAGCACGACACACACCACCGCCGGACAGCCCCGTCCGGAACGGCACGCACGCCGTCGGACAGCCCCGTCCAAGACGACGCACCCTCGTCAGTGCGCCCCGCCCAGGTTGAGCACCACCACCCCGGCGATGATCAGCGCGATGCCGCCGGCCTTGGCGGCGGTGAGTCCCTCGCCCAGGAACATCGTGCCGATCACCGCGATGGCGGCCGTCCCGACCCCCGACCAGATGGCGTACGCCGTCCCGACCGACAGGGTCCTCAGGGTCTGCGCGAGCAGCGCGAACGCCACCAGGTACCCGGCGACGGTGACGACCGAGGGCCACAGCCGGGTGAATCCCTCGCTGTACTTCATGGCGGTCGTCCCGACCACTTCCGCTGCGATGGCTCCGGCGAGCAGTGCGTACCCCATGACGGTGATCGTAGCCAGGGACGATCACATGCGAGTGGCCCCCGGCACGATGCCGGGGGCCACTCGACCGAACCGCTCGCTCAGACGTTGAAGCCCAGCGCCCGCAGCTGCTCACGGCCGTCGTCCGTGATCTTGTCGGGGCCCCACGGCGGCATCCACACCCAGTTGATGCGCAGCTCGCTGACCAGACCGTCCGTGGCGGACTTGGCCTGGTCCTCGATGACGTCCGTCAGCGGGCAGGCCGCGGAGGTCAGGGTCATGTCGACGGTCGCCACGTTGGAGTCGTCGACGTGGATGCCGTAGATCAGGCCCAGGTTGACGACGTCGATGCCCAGCTCGGGGTCGACGACGTCCATCAGGGCCTCGCGGAGCTCCTCCTCCGAGGCCGGCTTCATCTCCACGGTCTCGCTCATGCCGTTGTCCTTTCGGCGTCGGCGCCCAGCGCCTGGGCCGTCGCGTCCTTCCACGCCATCCAGCTGAGGAGGGCGCACTTCACCCGGGCCGGGTACTTGGAGACCCCGGCGAACGCGACCGCGTCCTCCAGGACCTCCTCCATCGCGTCGTCGGGTTCGATCTTCCCCTTGGACTGCATCAGTTCCAGGAAGGTCCCCTGGATCTTCTGCGCCTCGGCCAGGTCCTTGCCGACCAGCAGGTCGTTCAGCACGGAGGCGGAGGCCTGGCTGATGGAACAGCCCTGCCCCTCGTAGCTGACGTCACTGATCGTCGTGCCGTCGTACTTCACGCGGAGCGTGATCTCGTCGCCGCACGTCGGGTTGACGTGGTGCACCTCGGCGTCGCCGTCCCTCAGACCACGCCCGTGCGGGTTCTTGTAGTGGTCCAGGATGACGTCCTGGTACATGGAGTCCAGCTTCACGCCTCAGCCCCTCATCCGAAGAAGTTCCGTACGTGCTCCAGGCCGTCGACCAGTGCGTCGATCTCGGCCGGCGTGGAGTACAGATAGAACGACGCTCGCGTGGTCGCGGGAATTCCGTACCGCAGGCAGACGGGCCGTGCGCAGTGGTGGCCGACCCGGACGGCGATGCCCTGTTCGTCGAGGACCTGGCCCACGTCGTGCGGGTGGATGTCACCCAGTGTGAACGAGATCGCGGCGCCGCGGTCCTCGGCCGTGGCGGGGCCGATGATGCGCAGGTCCGGGACCTCGGCCAGGCGCTTGACCGCGTACTCGGTGATGGCGTGCTCGTGGGCGAGGATCCTGTCCATGCCGATGGCCGACAGGTAGTCGATCGCCGCGCCGAGACCGACCGCCTGGGCGACCGGCGGGGTGCCCGCCTCGAACTTGTGCGGGGCCGGCGCGTAGGTCGACGAGCTCATCGACACGGTCTCGATCATCTCGCCGCCGCCGAGGAACGGGGGCAGGTCCTCCAGCAGCTCCTGGCGGCCCCAGAGCACGCCTATGCCGGTCGGGCCGCACATCTTGTGGCCGGTGAAGGCCACGAAGTCGGCCTGGAGGGCCTGGACGTCCAGCGGCATGTGCGGGGCGGCCTGGGAGGCGTCGACGCAGACCAGCGCGCCGACCTCCTGGGCGCGGCGCACGATCGCCTCGACCGGGTTGACCGTGCCCAGGATGTTGGAGACCAGCACGAAGGAGACGATCTTCGTCTTCTCGGTGATGATCTCGTCGATGTTGGAGAGGTCGAGCCGGCCGTCGTCGGTCAGCCCGAACCACTTCAGCTTCGCGCCGGTGCGCTGCGCGAGCAGCTGCCAGGGCACGATGTTGGAGTGGTGCTCCATCTCCGTGATGACGATCTCGGTCTCGTGGTCCACCCGGTAGGGCTCGTCGGCCCAGCCGAGCATGTTGGCCACGAGGTTGAGCGACTCGGAGGCGTTCTTGGTGAAGATCACCTCGTCGCGACTCGGCGCGTTGACGAACTCCGCGACCTTGTCGCGCGCGCCCTCGTACAGCGCCGTGGCCTCCTCGGCGAGCACATGCACACCGCGGTGGACGTTGGCGTTGTAGCGCTCGTAGTACTCGCTCAGGGCGTCCAGCACCTGGCGCGGCTTCTGCGAGGTCGCCGCGTTGTCCAGGTACACGAGCTTCCGCCCGTCGTGGACCTGCCGGTCCAGGATGGGGAAGTCCTTGCGGATCGCCTCGGTGTCGAGGAGGCCCGGCAGCTGTGTCACTCGGATGCGCCACCCTTCACGTATGTCTCGTAGCCCTCGTTCTCCAGCTTGTCCGCGAGCTCGGGGCCGCCCGACTCGACGATGCGGCCGCCGGCGAACACGTGGACGTGGTCGGGCTTGATGTAGCGCAGGATGCGCGTGTAGTGCGTGATCAGCAGGGTGCCGACCTCGCCGGACTCGCGGACGCGGTTGACGCCCTCGGAGACGATGCGCAGGGCGTCGACGTCCAGACCGGAGTCGGTCTCGTCGAGGATCGCGATGCTCGGCTTGAGCAGCTCGAGCTGGAGGATCTCGTGGCGCTTCTTCTCACCGCCGGAGAAGCCCTCGTTGACGTTGCGCTCGGCGAAGGCGGGGTCGATGGAGAGGCGCTCCATGGCCTCCTTGACCTCCTTCACCCAGGTGCGCAGCTTGGGGGCCTCGCCGCGGACGGCGGTGGCGGAGGTGCGCAGGAAGTTGGAGACCGAGACGCCGGGGACCTCGACCGGGTACTGCATGGCGAGGAACACGCCGGCGCGGGCGCGCTCGTCGACGGACATCTCCAGGACGTCCTCACCGTCGAGGGTGACGCTGCCGCCGGAGATCGTGTACTTGGGGTGACCGGCGAGCGCGTAGGCGAGGGTCGACTTGCCGGAGCCGTTGGGGCCCATGATGGCGTGCGTCTCGCCCTGCTTCACGGTGAGGTCGACGCCCTTGAGGATCTCCTTCGTGGCGTTGTCGGCCTCGACGGTGACGTGCAGGTCTCGGATTTCAAGCGTTGCCATGGGTGCCTCAGGACTCCTGGGTGAGGGAGACGAGCACGTCGTCCCCTTCGATCTTTACGGGGTATACGGGGACGGGGCGCGTCGCCGGGAGGGCGTCGGGCTTGCCGGAACGGAGGTCGAAACGCGAGCCGTGCAGCCAGCACTCGATGTGGCAGTCGTCCACCTCGCCCTCCGCGAGGGAGACGTTCGCGTGCGAGCAGATGTCGTGGATCGCGAACACCTCCCCCTCGGTGCGCACGAGGGAGACCGGCGTGCCGTCGAGTTCCACCCGCTTCGGGGTGTCCTCCTCCAGCTCGCTCAGCCCACAGGCGCGTACGAAGGTCATGCGACCGCCGCCTCCAGCTCCTCCTCGATCTTGGCGATCAGGCGCTCCTCGATGTCCGGGACGCCGATCTGCTGGACGAGTTCGGCGAAGAAGCCGCGGACCACCAGGCGGCGGGCGTCCTGCTCGGGGATGCCGCGGGCCATCAGGTAGAAGAGCTGCTCGTCGTCGAAGCGGCCGGTCGCGGAGGCGTGGCCGGCGCCGACGATCTCGCCGGTCTCGATCTCCAGGTTGGGAACGGAGTCGACGCGGGCGCCGTCGGTGAGGACCAGGTTGCGGTTCATCTCGTAGGTGTCGGTGCCCTCGGCCTTGGCCTCGATGAGGACGTCACCGATCCACACGGCGTGCGCGTCGTCGCCCTGGAGCGCGCCCTTGTAGGCGACGTTCGACTTGCAGTGCGGGACGTTGTGGTCGACCAGGAGGCGGTGCTCCTGGTGCTGGCCGGCGTCGGTGAAGTACAGGCCGAACAGTTCGGCCTCTCCGCCGGGGCCGGCGTAGACGACGCGCGGGTGGAGCCGGACCACGTCGCCGCCGAAGGTGACGACGACCGACTTGAAGGAGGCGTCGCGGCCGACGAGGGCGTTGTGCTGGCCCACGTGGACGGCCTTGTCGTCCCAGTCCTGGACGGAGACGACGGTCAGCTTGGCGCCGTCGCCGAGCAGGTACTCGACGTTGGCGGCGAGCACCGCGTCGCCGGTGTGGTCGATGACGACGACCGCCTCGGCGAAGGCGCCGAGCTCGATCACCTGGTGACCGTAGGCGGTGCCGCCCTCGCCGTGCACCGCGATGCGGATCGGCTCGGTGAGGACGGTCTCCTTGGGCACGGTCACGACCGAGGCCCGCTCGAAGGCGGAGTACGCCTGGGCGGCGACGCGGTCCACCGGGGCGCCCGCGCGGCCGAGCCGCGCGTCGTCGCGCCCGACGGTCTCGACGGTGACGCCCTCGGGCGCCTCGACGGTGACCTTGACGCCCTCGCCGGTGGCGGTGGCGGTGCCGTCGTGCAGGCCGCGCAGCCGCTCCAGCGGGGTGAACCGCCACTCCTCCTCGCGGCCGTGGGGGACGGGGAAGTCCGCCACGTCGAAGGACGGGGGCGCGCTCATGCGGGTGGCGACGGTCGACTCGGCGGCGACCGCGATCGAGCCCGCGGTGGTGGAACCCACGGGGATGTTCTGAGCCTCAGCCATGGCTGTCGTAGTGCTCGCTTTCCTTTGCGTAAGGGGCTTGACGGAACGGCGCTGGTGCCTAGCCGACCGCGCCTTCCATCTGCAGCTCGATCAGCCGGTTGAGTTCGAGCGCGTACTCCATCGGCAGTTCCTTGGCGATCGGCTCGACGAAGCCGCGCACGATCATCGCCATCGCCTCGAACTCGCTCAGGCCGCGGCTCATCAGGTAGAAGAGCTGGTCCTCGGAGACCTTGGAGACGGTCGCCTCGTGGCCCATGGACACGTCGTCCTCGCGGACGTCCACGTAGGGGTAGGTGTCCGAGCGGGAGATGGTGTCGACGAGCAGCGCGTCGCAGAGCACGTTGGACTTGGAGCCCGGGGCGCCCTCGCCGATCTCGATCAGACCGCGGTAGGAGGTGCGGCCGCCGCCGCGCGCCACCGACTTGGAGACGATGTTGGACGAGGTGTTGGGGGCCATGTGGACCATCTTGGCGCCCGCGTCCTGGTGCTGGCCCTCGCCGGCGAAGGCGATGGACAGCGTCTCGCCCTTGGCGTGCTCGCCCATGAGGTAGACGGCCGGGTACTTCATCGTCACCTTGGAGCCGATGTTGCCGTCGACCCACTCCATGGTCGCGCCCTCGTAGGCCACGGCGCGCTTGGTGACCAGGTTGTAGACGTTGTTCGACCAGTTCTGGATGGTCGTGTAGCGGCAGCGGGCGTTCTTCTTGACGATGATCTCGACGACCGCGGAGTGCAGCGAGTCCGACTTGTAGATCGGCGCGGTGCAGCCCTCGACGTAGTGCACGTAGGCGCCCTCGTCGACGATGATCAGGGTCCGCTCGAACTGGCCCATGTTCTCGGTGTTGATCCGGAAGTAGGCCTGGAGCGGGATCTCGACGTGCACGCCCGGCGGGACGTAGATGAAGGAGCCGCCCGACCACACGGCGGAGTTCAGCGACGCGAACTTGTTGTCACCGACGGGGATGACGGTCCCGAAGTACTCCTTGAAGAGCTCCGGGTGCTCCTTCAGCGCGGTGTCGGTGTCGAGGAAGATGACGCCCTGCTCCTCCAGGTCCTCGCGGATCTGGTGGTAGACGACCTCCGACTCGTACTGGGCGGCGACACCGGCGACGAGGCGCTTCTTCTCGGCCTCCGGGATGCCCAGCTTGTCGTAGGTGTTCTTGATGTCCTCGGGCAGGTCCTCCCAGGACTCCGCCTGCTTCTCCGTGGAGCGCACGAAGTACTTGATGTTGTCGAAGTCGATGCCGGAGAGGTCGGAGCCCCAGTTCGGCATGGGCTTCTTCTCGAACAGGCGCAGGCCCTTGAGGCGGAGCTTGGTCATCCACTCCGGCTCGTCCTTCTTCGCGGAGATGTCCCGGACGACTTCCTCGTTCAGGCCGCGGCGCGCCGACGCACCGGCCTCGTCACGGTCGGCCCAGCCGTATTCGTAGTTGCCCAGACCCTCCAGCTCGGGGTGGGCAGTCTCCGTGGGGAGAGTCATGCGGGGTTCCTCCCGGACGTGCTTTCAGATGCGTGGTGGGAAATCTTGGGGATGAACGTCGTACAGACGCCGTCGCCGTGCGCGATGGTGGCCAGTCGCTGCACATGCGTACCGAGAAGCTCGGCGAAAAATTCCGTCTCGGCCTCGCACAGCTGCGGGAACTTCTCGGCGGCGTGGGCGACCGGGCAGTGGTGCTGGCAGAGCTGCTCACCGACCGGCGCGCTGCGCGCAGTCGCAGCGTACCCGTCCGCGCTGAGGGCCTTGGCCAGGGCTTCCGTCCGGCTCTCGGGGGCCGCGGCCTCGACCGCCTTGCGGTAGGCGGCCGCCTGGGCGGCGATCCGGGCGCGGGCGAACGCGGCGATCGCCTCGTCGCCGCCCTCCCGCTCACCGATCCACCGCAGGGCGTCCACGGCCAGTGTGTCGTACGACTGGTCGAAGGCGTCCCGCCCGCAGTCGGTGAGGGCGAAGACCTTGGCCGGGCGCCCGCGCGTGCGCGCGCCGTACACGCGCCGCTCGCGCGCCTCCACGACGTTGTCGGCGGTCAGCGCGTCCAGGTGCCGGCGTACGGCCGCCTGGGTGAGCCCGAGCCGCTCGGCGAGCTCGGCGACGGTCGACGGGCCGTGGTCCAGGATGGAGCGGGCGACACGGTTGCGGGTGGACCGCTCACCGGTCGCCAGTTCCTCGTGAGGAGCCTCGCCGACGTTTTTCACAACGCCATTGTTGCGTAATTCATCCGGGCCGGGCAAGCCACGTCCGGACGGCCCCGAGGTGCGCTGCATCACTTAGGCATACCTAATTGACCTGCGGAAACGATCTTTGATCGATCAAATCCGCGAGGCCGGGTGCCGCCTCCGGGACACTCGGCGCCCCTGCCCGCACCCCCTCCGACCGGCCCTCTTGTCCCGTGGGGAGGAGTTCTCGCACCCGGCGCCCTGACGCCCCGGCCGCCTCCCTAGACTCGTGACCCATGCGAAGTGAGCCCGTGGTCCAGGTGCAGGCCCTGGTGAAGCGGTACGGCACGAAGACCGCGGTGGACGGCCTGGACCTGGAGGCCCGGCAGGGCGTGACCGCCGTGCTCGGCCCCAACGGGGCCGGCAAGACGACCACGGTCGAGACCTGCGAGGGGTACCGGCGGCCGGACTCCGGCACGGTGCGCGTCCTGGGCCTCGACCCGGTGCGGCAGTCCGCGGCGCTGCGGCCCCGCGTCGGGGTGATGCTCCAGTCCGGCGGCGTCTACTCGGGCGCACGGGCCGACGAGATGCTCCGGCACGTGGCGAAGCTGCACGCGCACCCGCTGGACGTGGACGCGCTGATCGAGCGCCTCGGGCTCGGCTCCTGCGGCCGTACGACGTACCGGCGGCTCTCCGGCGGCCAGCAGCAGCGGCTCGCGCTGGCGATGGCCGTGGTGGGGCGCCCGGAGCTGGTGTTCCTGGACGAGCCGACCGCCGGCCTCGACCCGCAGGCCCGTCGCGCCACCTGGGACCTGGTCCGGGATCTGCGCGCGGACGGCGTCTCCGTCATCCTCACCACCCACCACATGGACGAGGCCGAGCAGCTCGCCGACGACGTGGCGATCATCGACGCCGGCCGGGTCATCGCCCAGGGCTCCCCCGAGGAGCTGTGCAGGGGCGGTGCCGAGAACACGCTCCGCTTCTCCGGGAGGCCGGGGCTGGACGTGACGTCCCTGCTGAAGGCGCTGCCCCCCGACTCCTCGGGCGCCGAGGTGGCCCCGGGCTCGTACCGGATCGTCGGCCGGATCGACCCGCAGCTGCTCGCCACGGTGACGTCCTGGTGCGCGCAGCACGGGGTGATGCCGGACCGGATCTCGGTGGAACGGCACACCCTCGAAGACGTTTTCCTGGAGCTGACCGGCAAGGAGCTGCGTTCGTGACCGCCACCGGCGCCTACTCACCGAAGCCGGGCGCGGCACCCCTGGCCCGCATGATCGCCGCGCAGGCCGCGCTCGAGACGAAGATGCTGCTGCGCAACGGCGAGCAACTGCTGCTGACGGTGATCATCCCCACGCTGCTGCTGGTGCTGTTCAGCACCGTGGACGTGGTGGACACCGGAGAGGGCGAGGCGGTGGACTTCCTCGCCCCGGGCGTCCTCGCGCTCGCGGTGATGTCCACGGCGTTCACCGGGCAGGCCATCGCGACCGGCTTCGAACGCCGGTACGGCGTGCTGAAGCGGCTGGCCTCGTCACCGCTGCCGCGCTGGGGCCTGATGACCGCGAAGACGCTGTCGGTGCTGGTCACCGAGGTCCTCCAGGTGATCCTCGTGACGGTGATCGCCCTCGCGCTCGGCTGGGACCCGCGGGGCGGCCCCGTCCCGGTGTTCCTGCTGCTGGTCCTGGGCACGGCGGCCTTCTCCGGGCTGGGCCTGCTGATGGCGGGCACGCTCAAGGCGGAGGCGACGCTCGCCGCCGCCAACCTGGTCTTCCTGCTGCTGCTCGTCGGCGGCGGGGTGGTCGTGCCGCTGGACAGGTTCCCGGACGCGGCCCAGGACGTGCTGGGCCTGCTGCCGATCTCCGCGCTGTCGGAGGGCCTGCGGGACGTGCTCCAGCACGGCGCCGGGATGCCCTGGGGCAGCCTCGGGATCCTCGCCGTGTGGGCGGTCGCGGGTCTCGCGGCGGCCGGGAAGTTCTTCCGCTGGGAGTAGCGGCGATGGCCGAGACGGACCCTCGTGAAAGCGTGCACAAGCGACGTCCTACGATGGGACGCGTGCCAAACGTGACCCGCGCCGACGCCCAGGCGGCCCTGCGCAACCCGCTCGCCTTCATCGCCGCACGCTGGACCCCGGACCCCCGGACCGTCCGCCGGGCGGCCCTCGCCGCGCTCGTCATGGCGGTCGTCATCGTGGTCACCGGCGGTGCCGTACGCCTGACCGGCTCCGGCCTGGGCTGCCCGACCTGGCCCAAGTGCACCGACGACTCCCTCACCACGACCAGCGAGATGGGCCTGCACGGCGTCATCGAGTTCGGCAACCGCCTGCTGACGTACGTGCTGTGCGCGGCCGTCGGCTGGGCGATCATCGCCGCGCGTTCGGAGAAGCCGTACCGGCGCGGCCTGACCCGGCTGGGCTGGGCGCAGTTCTGGATCGTGATGAGCAACGCCGTCCTCGGCGGCATCGTCGTACTCGTCGGCCTCAACCCGTACACGGTCGCGGCGCACTTCGTGGCGACGGCGGCCCTCATCGCGGTGGCCGCGGTGATGTGGCACCGCACCCGGGAGGGCGACGGAGCCCCGCGGCCCCTGGTCGGCAAGGCCGTCCAGCAGCTGGTGTGGGTCCTCACCGGCGTCTCCGTGCTGCTCATCCTGGTCGGCACCGTGGTCACCGGCGCCGGTCCGCACGCGGGCGATTCCAGCGAGGTCCCGCGGATGCCGGTCGACTGGGAGACGGTGAGCAAGGCACACGCCGTACTGGCGTGGATCGTGGTGACGCTGACGTTCGCCCTGTGGTTCGTCCTGAAGGCGGTCGACGCCCCCAGGGGCCCGCTGGCCCGTACCCGCGAGCTGTTCCTGATCCTGCTCGGGCAGGGAGCCATCGGCTACGTGCAGTACTTCACCGACCTCCCCGAGGTCCTGGTCGGTCTGCACATGTTCGGCTCGAGCGTGATGTGGATCTGGGTGGTCCTGGTCCTGCTGTCGCTGCGCGAGCGCCCGGCGGCGACGGTGCCGGACGCGGCCGTACCGGCCGCTCAGGAGCCCGCCACCAGCGCGTCGATCGCCGGCCCCAGGTAGTCCCGGGTCAGCCGGGCCCGGCGTACGGTCCACTCCTCGGCGGGCGGCGCGGCATCGCCGTAGCGCCGCCTCCGGATGTCCTCGACGACCTCGCCGGGCGCGCCGAGGCCGGGCAGGACGTCCAGGGCCTCCCGCTTGGTGATCAGGCGGCCCTCGCGGAGGGTGACGGTGACGCGGGCGAAGGTCAGCAGGCCCAGGTCGACCCACACGTCCTGGGTCCAGTTGGCGGCCCGGTCCACCTCCCGCCGCCAGTAGTCGCGCTGGTCGCGCACCACGAAGTCGGCGAGTTCGCCGTCCGGCACCGGCGGCAGTACGTCCGCGGGCGGCACCCCGTGCAGGACCCGGCCGAAGGTGTGCAGCTCGGTCCGGGTGACCGGGGTGACGGTGCGCCGGAACAGTTCCTCCTGCGCCCAGGTGAGATGGCGCCGCCCGGCGCCCGCCGCGGTGTCCGGGGTGAGGTAGGTGCAGTGCAGCCGGTCGGCGAGCGGCTCGGCCCGCAGCCGCGCGTGCAGCAGCGCGACGCGCCACGCCGTCCGGGCCGTGACCGGGTGGTCCAGGACCGCGATCACGTCCAGATCGCTGCGGCCCTCCACGTAGTCGCCGCCGGCCAGTGAGCCGTGCGCCCACACGGCGACGGGGCGAGCGGTGCCAGGCCGGTGAGGAAGCGGTCGAGCAGTGCGTCGGTCGGCATTCGCCCAGCTTTCACATCTCAGCCGAGGTTGTACACCCGGCCCGCGTTCCCCGAGGCGATCAGGCCGGCCACCCGCTGGGCGTCGTCGAGCGACCACGCGCCCTCGGCGACCCAGGTGCCCAGCACCCGGCCGAGGGCCTCGCGGAACAGGTGGGCGCCGACGACGTGCAGCTCGGGCAGGCCGCGGGCGCCGCTGGAGAAGAGGATCTTGCCGAAGGGTGCGAGTTCCAGGATCTCCGCGAGGACGGTCGCGGCGCGGGCGCCGGTGCGGACCAGGGCGGCGCCGCAGTCGGCGTAGACGTGCGGGAAGACGCCGGCGAGGTGGGCGGCGTGGCGGTGGTACGGGTAGCCGTGCAGCAGCACGAGGTCGGTGCCGAGACCGGCGGTGGCCCGGACGAAGTCGGCGAGCAGGACCGGGTCGGTGCGGTCGATGCGGGCGCTCGGCGCGGCGAGACCGGCGTGGAGCTGGACGGGCCGGCCCGAGGCGACGGCGATCCACAGCAGGTGCCGGAGCAGCACGGGGTCGCTCAGTTCGTCCCCGACCCGGCGTGCGGCCAGCCAGCGCCCCGCCGCGCCGCGCACCTCGCCCGGTCCGGGCGGCTCGGGGGCGAGCGCCAGGCCGTGTCGTACGCCGGCGACGGAGGTGAAGGCGACGGCGTGCGCGGCGGCGCCGTGCACGGACTCGGCGAGGTTGGCGAGGAAGGACTCGACGGTGCCGGAGGTGTCGGCGACCTGTTCGGCGAGCTGTTCCAGGCGGACGATCTCGTGGGCCTCGGCGTCCCCGGCCGTGCCCAGTTCGGCGGGGCCGGTGAGGTCGCCGGGCAGCCCGGTGTCGACGAGGTAGGCGGTGATGCCGCTGCCGCGCAGCAGCCGGCGCCCGGCCTCGAGCACGCCGAGTTCACGGCGCCGGGCGAGGTAGCGGGCGGGCGGGCAGTGCGGCTCCAGACCGAGCAGGGGCGGGCACCAGCGGCGTACGGCGAAGCCGGTCTGGGTGTCGAAGAGGGTGGTGCCGGGGGCGGGCGGGCCCTCGGTCCTGGCGAGCTGGGCCTCGAAGGTGCCGAGGCCCAGTTCCGTGCGGAGCACTCCGTGGCAGTGCTGGTCCACGAGTGAGGGTGTTTCGATCATCCGGAGCTCCCCCGGGACGGGACCGTGTGTCGGTGCTTCACACGTCCTAACGCGTGAACCCCGGAAGAGGTCGCGCGTCCGCCGGGTGCGGGTCGTCCGTGGTGGAGCGCGCCCACGCGGCGGAACCGCGCACGGGTGCGGTCCCGCGCCCCGGGGCGGGCCGCCGCTCAGCCGTTGGAGGGGCCGCCGACCTGGATGCCCGCCATGCGGCTCCACTCGTACGGGCCCGTCCTCACCTTCGACGCGAACTCGCCGTCGAAGTTCTCGTGGACGGTGATGCCCGCCTTCTCGACGGCCTTCTCGGCGATCTCCACGGACGGGGCGAACACGTCGCCCCAGTCGCCGTCCTCACCGACGAGGACGATGCGGGCGCCGCGCTGTCCGAGGTACGCGACCTGGCCCTCGGCGCCGCCGTGCGCCTTGGCGAAGCCGCCGATCTGCTTGGCGAGCCGGGCCGCCTTCTGCTCGGCCTTCGGGTCCACCTGCTGCGTGTCTGCCATGACCAGGATGCTACCGACGGGTAGATCGAACGGCGACGGGCGGGGTCCGTGGCCTTGGCCACGCGCCCCGCCCGATCGGCGTGTGAGGAGCGGTTACCGCAGGAACGGGTCCACCGCGACGGCCACGAAGAGCAGCGACACATAGGTGATGGACCAGTGGAACAGGCGCATCTCCTTCAGCTTGCCGCCCGTCACCTCGGCCTTCGCGCGGTTCAGCAGCGCGTGCGCCTCCCACAGCCACCAACCGCCCGCCGCCAGGGCGACCGCCGTGTAGAACCAGCCGGTGTAGCCCAGCGGGGTGAGCAGCAGCGACACCACGACCATGACCCAGCTGTAGAGCACGATCTGCTTGGCGACCGCCTTGTTGCCGGCGATGACCGGCAGCATCGGCACGCCGACGCGCGCGTAGTCGTCCTTCACCTTCATGGACAGCGGCCAGTAGTGCGGCGGCGTCCAGAAGAAGATGACGAGGAAGAGGATGACCGGCGCCCACGACAGCGAGTCGGTGACCGCGGACCAGCCGATCAGCACCGGCATGCAGCCGGCGATGCCGCCCCACACGATGTTCTGCGACGTGCGCCGCTTGAGGATCATCGTGTAGACGACGACGTAGAAGAGGAGCGCGCCGAGGGAGAGCCACGCGGACAGCCAGTTGACGGCGAGCCCGAACATCAGGGTCGACACGACCGCCAGGGTGATACCGAAGGCCAGGCATTCGCGCGGGCTGACCATGCCGGTCACCAGCGGACGCTGGGAGGTGCGGTCCATCAGCGCGTCGATGTCGCGGTCGATGTACATGTTGAGCGCGTTCGCGCCGCCCGCGGAGAGGTAGCCGCCGACGCAGGTCAGCAGCACCAGTCCCAGGTCGGGCACGCCCTGCTGCGCCAGGAACATCACCGGGACGGTGGTGATGAGCAGCAGCTCGATGATCCGCGGCTTGGTGAGAGCCACGAATGCCATCACACGGGCCCCGAACGGCCGATGGGCAGGGCTCTGACTCGTCCCCAGCACCCCCTCCCCCAGAGCCTTAAGGGCCTGGGAGGTACCCCCAGGACGGGATTCAACGGCCGTCACGCACACCCCTACAGAGATTCCAGCAAGCCTCCCCGCGTGAAGCGGGGGTAAAGGCTCGCGCGTACCACGCCACTGTAGACGTTGCCCAGACCCGGGCATCCGCGGGGGTCCGCTCGTGTTGGAAGACCTCCTCCGAGGTGCGCCCGGAAGCTCGATTGAGCACCCCGATGAGCGGCTCCGTATTCATCTGTCGAACGGGGAAAACGGACCGGTCAGGAGGCGGATCCACGGGAGTGCCCGCACTCTGGAACGACCCGGGAGAAGGCACGTCCTACGGGGGTAGGCTCGACCACGCCGGTGGGCAGTCACCGGCCGTCCGAATCCATGTGGAGAGGAGCCCTGACTCAGGGTGAGCACCAAGCCGACCAGCACAGACCTCGAGTGGACCGAGTTGGACCAGCGGGCCGTCGACACCGCCCGCGTCCTGGCCGCCGATGCCGTACAGAAGGTCGGCAACGGCCATCCGGGTACGGCGATGAGCCTGGCACCTGCCGCCTACACCCTCTTCCAGAAGGTGATGCGGCACGACCCGTCGGACGCCGACTGGGTCGGGCGCGACCGTTTCGTCCTGTCCGCCGGTCATTCGTCCCTGACCCTGTACACCCAGCTGTACCTGGCCGGCTTCGGCCTGGAGCTGGACGACCTGAAGGCGTTCCGCACCTGGGGCTCGAAGACGCCGGGCCACCCGGAGTACGGGCACACCACGGGCGTGGAGACCACGACCGGCCCGCTGGGCCAGGGCGTCGCCAACGCCGTGGGCATGGCGATGGCCGCCCGCTACGAGCGCGGCCTGTTCGACCCGGAGGCCGCCGCGGGCGAGTCGCCGTTCGACCACTTCGTCTACTGCATCGCCGGTGACGGCTGCCTCCAGGAGGGCATCTCCGCCGAGGCGTCCTCGCTGGCCGGGCACCAGAAGCTGGGCAACCTGGTGCTGCTGTGGGACGACAACCACATCTCGATCGAGGGCGACACGGAGACGGCCGTCTCCGAGGACGTCGTCAAGCGGTACGAGGCCTACGGCTGGCACGTCCAGCGGGTGGCCCCGAAGCCGGACGGCGACCTGGACCCGAACGCGATCTACGACGCGATCCAGGAGGCGAAGAAGGTCACGGACAGGCCGTCCTTCATCGCCATGCGCTCGATCATCGCCTGGCCCGCGCCGAACGCGCAGAACACCGAGGCCGCGCACGGCTCGGCGCTCGGCGACGACGAGGTGGCGGCCACCAAGCGCGTGCTGGGCTTCGACCCGGAGAAGTCCTTCGAGGTCGCCGACGAGGTCATCGGTCACACCCGCAAGGCGCTGGAGCGGGGCCAGGCGGCCCGCGCGGTGTGGGAGAAGTCCTTCCAGCAGTGGCGGGACAACAACCCCGGGCGTGCCGCCGAGTACGACCGGATCGCCGCCGGTGAGCTGCCCGAGGGCTGGCAGGAGAAGATCCCGGTGTTCGAGCCGGGCAAGGGCGTGGCCACCCGTGCCGCGTCCGGCAAGGTGCTCCAGGCGCTCGGCGCGGTGATCCCGGAGCTGTGGGGCGGCTCGGCCGACCTGGCCGGCTCCAACAACACCACGATCGACAAGACGTCGTCGTTCCTCCCGGTCGGCAACCCGCTGCCCGAGGCGAACCCGTACGGGCGCACGATCCACTTCGGCATCCGCGAGCACGCCATGGCCGCCGAGATGAACGGCATCGCGCTGCACGGCAACACCCGGGTCTACGGCGGCACCTTCCTGGTGTTCTCCGACTACATGCGCAACGCGGTGCGCCTGTCGGCGCTGATGCACCTGCCGGTGACGTACGTGTGGACGCACGACTCCATCGGCCTCGGCGAGGACGGCCCGACCCACCAGCCGGTCGAGCACCTGGCCTCGCTGCGCGCCATCCCCGGCCTGAACGTGGTCCGCCCCGCGGACGCCAACGAGACCGCGATCGCCTGGCGGGAGATCCTCAGCCGCTGGACGAAGGAGTTCGGCAAGGGCACCCCGCACGGTCTGGCGCTGACCCGCCAGGGCGTGCCGACGTACGAGCCCAACGAGGACGCGGCCAAGGGCGGCTACGTCCTGTTCGACGCGGAGGGCGGCGAGCCGGAGGTCGTCCTGATCGCGACCGGCTCGGAGGTGCACGTCGCCGTCGAGGCGCGCGAGCGGCTCCAGGCCGACGGTGTGCCCACGCGCGTGGTGTCCATGCCGTCGGTGGAGTGGTTCGAGGAGCAGGACCAGGGGTACCGGGACAGCGTCCTGCCGCCGGCCGTCAAGGCACGCGTGGCCGTCGAGGCCGGCATCGGTCTCACCTGGCACAAGTACGTCGGGGACGCCGGCCGGATCGTCTCCCTGGAACACTTCGGCGCCTCCGCCGACGGCAAGCTGCTGTTCGAGGAGTTCGGCTTCACCGCCGAGAACGTGGCAGCCGTCGCGCGGGAATCGATCGCCGCGGCCCAGCGCTGACGCCCATACACGACACGTAGGAGATGGAATTTCCATGACGGACGCACTCAAGCGCCTTTCCGACGAAGGCGTCGCGATCTGGCTGGACGACCTGTCGCGCAAGCGGATCACGTCCGGCAACCTCGCCGAGCTGATGGACCAGCAGCACGTCGTGGGCGTCACCACCAACCCGACGATCTTCCAGAAGGCGATCTCCGAGGGCGACGGCTACGACACGCAGCTGGCCGACCTCGCCGCCCGCAAGGTCACCGTCGAAGAGGCCATCCGCATGATCACCACGGCGGACGTCCGCGACGCCGCCGACATCCTGCGGCCGGTCTTCGACGCCACCGGCGGCCAGGACGGCCGGGTCTCGATCGAGGTCGACCCGCGGCTGGCGCACGACACCCGCGCGACGGTAGCCGAGGCCAAGCAGCTCGCGTGGCTGGTGGACCGGCCCAACACGCTCATCAAGATCCCGGCGACCGAGGCCGGCATCCCGGCGATCGCCGAGGTCATCGGTCTGGGCATCAGCGTCAACGTGACGCTGATCTTCTCCCTGGAGCGCTACCGCAAGGTCATGGACGCGTTCCTGACCGGCCTGGAGAAGGCCAAGGAGCGCGGCCTGGACCTGTCGAAGATCCACTCCGTGGCGTCCTTCTTCGTGTCCCGCGTGGACACCGAGATCGACAAGCGGATCGACGCGCTCGGCACCGACGAGGCCAAGGCGCTGCGCGGCAAGGCCGCCATCGCCAACGCGCGCCTGGCCTACCAGGCGTACGAGGAGGTCTTCTCGACCGACCGCTGGAGCGCGCTGGAGCGCGAGGGCGCCAACAAGCAGCGTCCGCTGTGGGCGTCGACCGGTGTGAAGGACAAGGCGTACAAGGCCACGATGTACGTCGACGAGCTGGTGGCGCCGAACACGGTGAACACCATGCCGGAGGCGACGTTGTTCGCCACCGAGGAGCAGGGCGAGATCCGGGGCGACGCCGTCTCGGGCACCTACGAGCAGGCCCGTGCCGACCTGGACGCGGTCGAGGCGCTCGGCATCTCGTACGACGAGGTGGTGCAGCTCCTCGAGGACGAGGGCGTCGACAAGTTCGAGGGCTCCTGGAACGACCTGCTGAAGTCGACCGAGGCGGAGCTCCAGCGCCTCGCCCCCGCGGAGGGCTGAGACCTTGTCGAGCAGCAACCCGCTGCGTGACCCCGCCGACCGACGGCTCCCGCGTATCGCGGGGCCGTCGGGCCTGGTCATCTTCGGTGTGACGGGCGACCTGTCCCGCAAGAAGCTGATGCCGGCCGTGTACGACCTCGCCAACCGGGGCCTGCTGCCGCCGGGCTTCTCACTGGTGGGGTTCGCCCGCCGGGAGTGGGCGAACGAGGACTTCGCCCAGGAGGTCCACGACGCGGTCAAGGAGCACGCCCGCACCCCCTTCCGCGAGGAGGTCTGGCAGCAGCTCATCCAGGGCATGCGCTTCGTGCAGGGCACCTTCGACGACGACGAGTCGTTCGAGCGGCTGCGCGACACGATCGAGGAGCTGGACAAGGCGCAGGGCACGGGCGGCAACTTCGCCTTCTACCTGTCGGTGCCGCCGCGTTCCTTCCCGGTGGTCATCCAGCAGCTGAAGAAGCACGGGCTGGCCGACCAGAAGGACGGCTCCTGGCGCCGCGCGGTGATCGAGAAGCCGTTCGGGCACGACTTGAAGTCGGCCGAGGAACTGAACGCGATCGTCCACGAGGTCTTCGCCCCGGACCAGGTCTTCCGCATCGACCACTACCTGGGCAAGGAGACGGTCCAGAACATCCTGGCGCTGCGCTTCGCCAACACGATGTTCGAGCCGATATGGAACCGGTCGTTCGTCGACCACGTGCAGATCACCATGGCCGAGGACATCGGCATCGGCGGCCGGGCCGGCTACTACGACGGCATCGGCGCCGCCCGTGACGTCATCCAGAACCACCTCCTCCAGCTCATGGCGCTGACCGCGATGGAGGAGCCGGCCTCCTTCGACGCGGACGCGCTGGCCGCGGAGAAGACCAAGGTGCTCGGTGCCGTGCGGCTGCCGAAGGACCTGGGCCGGGACACCGTGCGCGGGCAGTACGCGGCCGGCTGGCAGGGCGGCGCGAAGGCGGTCGGGTACCTGGAGGAGGAGGGCATCGACGCCTCCTCGAAGACCGACACCTACGCGGCGATCAAGCTGGGCATCGACAACCGCCGCTGGGCGGGCGTCCCCTTCTACCTGCGCACCGGCAAGCGGCTGGGCCGCCGGGTCACCGAGATCGCGGTGGTGTTCCAGCGGGCGCCGCACTCCCCCTTCGACACGACGGCCACCGAGGAGCTGGGCTCCAACGCGATCGTCATCCGCGTCCAGCCGGACGAGGGCGTCACGGTCCGGTTCGGCTCCAAGGTGCCGGGCACGTCGATGGAGATCCGGGACGTGTCGATGGACTTCGCCTACGGCGAGTCGTTCACCGAGTCCAGCCCGGAGGCGTACGAGCGCCTGATCCTGGACGTCCTGCTCGGTGACTCCAACCTCTTCCCGCGCACGGAGGAGGTCGAGCTGTCCTGGAAGATCCTCGACCCGATCGAGGAGTACTGGGACACCAACGGCAGGCCGGCCCAGTACCCGGCCGGGACGTGGGGACCCGTCGAGGCGGACGAAATGCTCGAGCGAGACGGACGGAGCTGGCGCCGGCCATGAAGACAGACCTCACGGACACCACGGCCAGCAAGATCAACAAGGCGTTGGTGCAGGCCCGCCGGGCCATCGGCACCCCGGCCGTCGGCATGGTGCTCACGCTGGTCATCGTCACGGACGAGGAAAACGCCTACGACGCGCTGAAGGCGGCCGGCGACGCCTCGCGCGAGCACCCCTCGCGCACGCTGGTGGTCGTCAAGCGCGTCTCCCGCTCCCCCCGTGACCGCACCCAGTCCCGCCTCGACGCCGAGGTGCGGGTGGGGGCGGACGCCGGCACCGGCGAGACCGTCGTGCTGCGCCTGTACGGCGAGGTCGTCGACCACGCCCAGTCGGTGGTGCTGCCGCTGCTGCTGCCGGACGCCCCGGTGGTGGTGTGGTGGCCGGTCAACGCCCCGCTGGACCCGGCGAAGGACCCGCTGGGCGCGCTGGCCCAGCGCAGGGTGACCGACACCTACGCCTGCGAGAAGCCGGTGGAGGAGCTCGCGGCCCGCGCCGCCGCCTACACCCCCGGCGACACGGACCTGTCGTGGACCCGCATCACGCCCTGGCGTTCGATGCTGGCGGCGGCGCTGGACCAGATCGCCTGCGAGGTGCAGGGCGTCGAGGTGGAGGGCGAGGAGTTCAACCCGAGCTGCGAGCTGCTGGCGATGTGGCTCGCGGACCGGCTGGACGTCCCCGTCAGGCGCTCCCGCTCCGCCGGGCCTGGGCTCACGGCGGTCCGCATGGACACCGACTGCGGGCCGATCGTGCTGGACCGTGCCGACGGTTCGCTGGCGACGCTGTCCATCCAGGGTCAGCCGAAGCGTGCGGTGGCACTGAAGCGCCGCGACACGGCGGAGCTGATCGCGGAGGAGCTGCGCCGCCTGGACCCGGACGACACGTACGCCTCGGCGCTGCGCTACGGCGTGGATCGCCTGAAGTCGTCGGGTGAGGGTGACGCTCCGGCCAAAGGAGAACGGGAAGCGGTCCCGGCTCCCGTCGAGTCGGCTGCGAAAGCTCCCGCGGCCGAGGCGACGGCGCAGGCCCCGGTGAAGAAGGCGGCGGCGAAGTGAGTACGGCACCGCAGCTGGTCGTGCACCGGGACAAGGAGCTGATGGCGCAGGCCGCGGCGGCCCGGCTGATCACGAGGATCGTGGACGCGCAGGCCTCGCGGGGTGCGGCGTCCGTGGTCCTGACCGGCGGCCGCAACGGCAACGGCCTGCTGGCCGCGCTGGCGGCCGCCCCGGCTCGGGACGCGATCGACTGGGCCCGGCTCGACCTGTGGTGGGGCGACGAACGCTTCCTGCCGGAGGGCGACCCGGAGCGCAATGTCACCCAGGCCCGTGAGGCGCTGCTGGACGCGGTGCCGCTGGACCCGAAGCGCGTGCACGCCATGCCCGCGTCGGACGGCCCGCACGGCGCGGACGTGGACGCGGCGGCGGCGGCCTACGCGGAGGAACTGGCCGCGGCCGCGGTCCCGGAGAACCACGCGTCCGTCCCCGCCTTCGACGTCCTGATGCTGGGGGTCGGCCCGGACACGCACGTGGCGTCCCTGTTTCCGGAACTCCCGGCGGTCCGGGAGACGGAACGCACGGTGGTGGGCGTCCACGGCGCCCCGAAGCCCCCGCCGACGAGGGTCACCCTGACCCTCCCCGCGATCCGGGCGGCCCGGGAGGTCTGGCTGCTGGCGGCCGGCGAGGACAAGGCGGAGGCGGCGGAGATCGCCCTGGCGGGTGCGGGTGAGATCCAGGCTCCGGCGGCGGGCGCGTACGGCCGCAGCCGCACCCTGTGGCTGCTGGACAGGGCGGCGGCGTCACGGCTGCCGCGGGAGCTGTATCCGGCGGCGTCGGCGTAGGCGGGTCCGGCGGTGGGGAACGAGCCGTTTGACTCGCCCCCGCCGCCCCTTCCCGTCCCGAAACTGGGGCGCTGCCCCCGGAGGACGGGAATGGGAAGGGGCGGCGGGGGCGAAGGAACCTACTTGACGGACCCCGCCATGACCCCCTGCACGAAGTGCCGCTGGAACGCGAAGAACACGACGACCGGCACCACCAGCGACAAGAACGCCCCCGGCGCCAGCACATCGATGTTGCTGCCGAACTGCCGGATCTGCGACTGAAGCTGCACCGTCAGCGGCTGCGCGGAACTGTCCGCGAACAGCAGCGCGACCAGCATGTCGTTCCACACCCACAGGAACTGGAAGATCGCGAGGCTGGCGATCGCCGGCCGCCCCACCGGCAGCACCAGCCGGGTGAAGATCCGCCACTCGCTCCCCCCGTCCATCCGGGCGGCCTCCAGCATCTCCTTCGGCATCTCCGCGAAGTAGTTCCGCAGCAGGAACACCGCGAACGGCAGCCCGTAGGCGACGTGGAACAGCACGACACCCGGAATGGTCCCGAACAGCCCGAGCTGCCCGAAGAGTTTCGCCACCGGCAGCAACCCGATCTGCACGGGCACGACCAACAGCGCGACGACGACCAGGAAGACGGGCTCACGCCCGGGGAAGTCCAGCCACGCGAAGGCGTATCCGGCCAGCGCGGCGACGACCACCACCAGCACCGTGGTCGGCACCGAGATCAGCACGGTGTTCCAGAACGCCTGCGTGATCCCCGAATTCCCCAGCAGCTCCGAGTAGTTCTGGAAGGACAGCTCCCCCGGGCTGGTGAACACGGTCCACCAGCCTCCCTCCGCCGTGTCCTCCGCGGACCGCAGCGAGGACAGGAACAGCCCGGCCAGCGGGGTCATCCACACCAGCCCGATCAGCACCAGGAACGCCTGCACCACCACGCTGCTCAGCACACGCCGCACCGCACTCATCGCTGACTCCTCCGGAAACGGCGGACGTTGAACACCATGGCCGGGACCACCAGGAGCAGCAGCAGCACGCCCAGCGCGCTGCCGAGGCCCTGGTTGTTGCCGCCGCCGAACGACACCAGCCACATCTGCGTCGCGAGCACGGTCGCGTCCTCCTGCACGGGTCCTGGCGCGATGATGTAGACGAGGTCGAAGACCTTCATCACGTTGATCACCAGCGTCACGAACACCACGGTGAGCACCGGCGCGAGCAGCGGGACGGTGATCCGCCGGAAGATCTGCCACTCGTTGGCCCCGTCCATCCGGGCGGCCTCCAGCGCGTCCCTGGGCAGGGTGGACAGCCCCGCCCCGATGAGCACCATCGCGAACCCGGTCCAGATCCACAGGTACGCTCCGATGATCGCCGGGGTGACGAGCGTGGGGCCGAGCCAGGAGATGCCGTCGTAGGGCGCGGCGAAGTTCGACGCGGGAAGCCTCAGCGCGTACGACCCGCCGTCGAGCCCGTCGAAGCCGAACGAGCCGTCGGCGGCGGTGGTCGTACTGGCGACCGTCTTCCCGTCGCGCACCGCCTCGACCGTGACGCCGGGCAGTCCGCTCTCCTCGCCGTCGACCACTCCCGGCTTTCCTCCCCCGCCGGGTGTGAAGTCGAGGTACACGACACCGCGCACCTCGTCGGAACCGGCCTTTGCGGCCGCGGCGCCGGCCGCGGGTTCGGCGTCCCCGGGCAGGTCCTTGGGCGCCACCCCCACCAGTCCCAGCACCGCCGCCGTGTCCCCGGGCGACACCTGAGCCCCGGTGACGTACGACCCGTCGTCCTCCTCGGTCAGCGTCTCGCCGTCCCGCGCACGGGCGGTCGGATAGGACGAGGAGCCCTTGAAGGCGTCGTGGACGGAGACGACGGCCGCGTTGAGCACGCCCTTGTCCGGGTCGTCGTCGTAGGCGAGCCGGAAGATGATGCCGGCGGCGAGGAACGACACGGCCATCGGCATGAACAGCAGCAGCTTGAAGGCGGTGGCCCAGCGGACCTTCTCCACCAGGACGGCCAGGATCAGCCCGAGTGCGGTCAGCAGCGTCGGTGCGACGACGACCCAGATCGCGGTGTTCCGGATGGCCTTGAGGGTGACCGGGTCGCGGAACATCTCGGCGTAGTTCTCGCCGCCCACGAACTCGTTGCCGGAGGCGTCGAAGAAGCTGCGGCCGACGGAGAACAGCACCGGGTACAGGACCAGGGCGCCCAGCAGGAGCAGGGCGGGGAACACGAACAGCAGGGCGATGACGCGGCCCCGACGGCGCAGGCGTCGGCCGCCCGCGCCGGCGGGGTGCGCGGATGCCGGTGGGCTCGCCTCTTTCACCAGTGTGTCGGTCATGGCGGTCAGTTCCCGTACGCCTTGGCCGCGGCCTTCTCGAGCTCGGCGGCGGTCTTCTCCGGGTCGGCCGGGTCGCGCAGGAAGTCCTGGAGGATCTTCCACTCGCCGGTGCCCTTGGTGCCGCCGAAGGCCGCGGGGGCCTGGTCGGACATGTCGAAGCGGACCGAGTCGCCCGCCTGGACCAAGGACTCGGCGGTGGCGCGGGTGACGTCGTCGCCGTAGGAGGTGAGGTCGAGGTTCTTGTTCGGGGAGAGGAAGCCGCCCGCCTCGGCCCACACGGCGGCGGCCTCGGGGGTGGAGAGGTACTCCACGAGTGCCATGCCGGCCTCGCTGTTCTTGCCGTCCTTGAGGACGACCGCCGCGTCACCGCCGCTGACCACGGGGGCCTTGCCGTCGCCGACCGGCGGGAAGGGGAAGAAGTTCGCGTCGGTGCCGATGCTCCTGCCGAACTGGTCCTTGGCGACACCGGCGACGAAGTCGCCCTCGTAGACCATCGCGGCCTCGGCCTTCGGGCCGAAGACCTTCTCCACCGAGCCGGGGAAGTCGGTGTTGAGGGCCTGCTTCCGGCCGCCCGCGACGAGCTGCTCGTCCTTGAACAGCTTGCCGAGGGTGGTGAGCGCCTCGACGACGGTCGGGTCGGTCCACTTGATCTCGTGGGCGGCGAGGGCGTCGTACTTCTCGGGTCCGGCCTGGGAGAGGTAGACGTTCTCGAACCAGTCGGTGAGGGTCCAGCCGTCCTGTCCGGCGACCGAGAACGCGGCGAGACCGGAGTCGGAGATCGTCCGTCCGTTCTCCAGCATGGCGTCGTACGTCTTCGGCGGGGTGACGCCGGCCTGTTCGAGGGCCTCGGGGCTGTACCAGACGGTCGACTTGTGGGCGGCCTTGAAGTACAGGCCGTACAGGGTGCCGTCGACGCTGCCGTAGTCCTGCCACACCTCGGCGAAGTTGCTGTCGATGTTGGCCTGCGTCTTCTTGTCGAGGGGCTTGAGCCAGCCGTTGCCGGCGAACTGCTTGAGCACGCCGACCTGCGGGACCATGACGACGTCGGGGGCGTTGCCGCCCTCGATCTTGCTGCCGACGACGGTGGAGACGTTGTCGCCGGTGGAGACGAAGGCGGTCTTGGCGCCGGTCTTCTCGGTGAAGGCGTCGAGCACCTTCTGGAAGTTCTCCTGCTCGCTGCCGGACCAGACGCCGGCGACGGTGACGGTCTGGCCGCTGAGCGCCTGGTCGCCGCCGCCGGCCGCGACGGGTTCGCCGCTGCCGCAGGCGGTCGCGCCGAGCGCGAGGACCAGGGCGGTGCATCCGGTGAGCAGGGTGGTACGTCGTCGCATCATCGTCGATGTCCCTTTGTCGGTACGGAAATTCGGTCGGTGCGGGTGTTCGGTCGGTGCGGAAGTTCGGTCGGTGCGGGTGTTCAGGAGCCGTCGATCCACCAGGCGGTGGTGGAGCCGGGCAGCGTCCCGGGCGGGCAGGGACCGCTGGCGAGCAGCGGGGCGCCGGCGACCGGGGCGGGTACGGGGGCGGTGCCGAAGTTGACGGCGCAGACCAGGTCGTCGCGGGCGAAGGCGAGGACGCCGGGCTGGGTGTCCAGCCAGCGGAGCGTGCCCTCGCCCAACTGGGTGAGGGAGGCGCGCAGTTGCAGGCCGTCGCGGTACAGGTGCCAGAAGGAGCGGGTGTCGGCCAGCGCCCGGTCGGTGGCGTGCTCGGCGAACCACTCGGGCTGCGGCAGCCAGGGCCGTACGCCCTCGGCGCCGGAGGTGAAGCCGAACGGTGAGGCCTGTCCGGACCAGGGCAGCGGCACCCGGCAGCCGTCGCGTATCCGGGCGCGGCTGCCGGTGCGGCGGAAGATCGGGTCGGTGAGCACGTCGTCGGGCAGGTCGACGACCTCGGGCAGGCCCAGTTCCTCGCCCTGGTAGATGTACGCGGCGCCGGGCAGTGCCAGCATCAGCAGGGCGGCGGCGCGGGCGCGGGCGGGGCCGAGTCCGCTGCCCTCCGGGGTGGGTTCGCCGTAGCGGGTGACGGTACGGACCTGGTCGTGGTTGTTGAGGACCCAGGTGACGGTGGAGCCGGTGCCCGCGATGTCCTGCATGGCCTCGGAGACGACCTTGCGGAAGGCGTCGGCGTCCCAGGGGGCGCCGAGGAGGTCGAAGAAGAAGGCCTGGTGGAGTTCGTCCGGGCGGACGTAGCGGGCGTGTTCGCGGGCGGTGGGGACGGAGACCTCGCCGACCAGGAGGCGTTCGCGGCCGTCGCGGGCGGTGTACTCCTCGCACACCGCGCGCCAGTGCCGCCACACCTCGTGCACCTCGGGCTGGTTCCAGGCGAGCGGGTTGACCGAGTCGCGGGTGCGGGCGTCGGCCTCCGGGTCCGGGGAGTCGGGCAGTTCGGGGTGTTTGAAGAGACCGGCGGCGACGTCGATGCGGAAGCCGTCGACGCCCCGGTCCAGCCAGAAGCGGAGGATTCGGTCGAACTCGGCGGCGACCCCGGGCTCGCGCCAGTTCCAGTCGGGCTGTTCGGGCGTGAACATGTGCAGGTACCACTGGCCGGGCCGGCCGTCCGGCTCGGTGACCCGGGTCCAGGCGGGGCCGCCGAACATGGCGTGCCAGTTGTTGGGCGGCTCGGCGCCGTCGGGGCCCCGGCCGTCGGCGAAGTGGAAGCGGGCCCGTTCGGGGCTGCCGGGGCCGGCGGCGAGGGCCGCGCGGAACCAGGGGTGCTCGCTGGAGCAGTGGTTGGGGACGATGTCCAGCAGCACCTTGATGCCGAGCCGCCGGGTGGCGTCGACCAGCAGGTCGAACTCGGCGAGGTCGCCGAAGACCGGGTCGACGCCGGTGTAGTCGGCCACGTCGTAGCCGTGGTCGTGCTGCGGCGAGGGGTAGAAGGGGCTCAGCCAGATCCCGTCCACGCCGAGTTTCTTCAGGTAGGGCAGCCCCGCCCTGACGCCGGCGAGATCGCCGATGCCGTCGCCGGTGCTGTCCAGAAAGCTGCGGACGTAGACCTGGTAGATCACCGCGTCACGCCACCAGTGGTGCCTGTTCACCCCATTGACCTGTCTGTGAGGAGTGCTCGTTATGCATGCATGTTAGGTAGCGGAGTCGCGAGGGTGTCAATGAATGTGTACGAGCTACCGTGGAGTTGGTCGGCGCAAACAGGTGCTCACGTGGGCACAACGGACACATTCGAGACGTCCGCGTTACCTAACATGTAACTAGGAGGGGTTCTATCGTGAGGAGACGGCGGCGAGCTCGGCCGCCAGTCGGCGCACCGCGGCCCCGGGCGTCTGCCGCCCGCTCATCGCGTCGTGCACCACCGCCTGCACCACCAGGCTCACCTGGTCGTAGTGCGGGCTCTTGGGGCGCGGAGCGGCGGCGAGCACGCTCTCGCGCAGGGTCGGCAGGTACGGGAACCGCCGGACCAGTTCCGGATCGTCGTACAGGTCGGCCCGTACGGGCGGCAGCGCGCCGCGGGTGAGGACCTGGCGCTGAGCGTGCTCGCCGGTGAGGTACGCGATCAGGCGCGCGGCGGAGTCGGGGTGCCGGGCGTGGCCGGCGACGGCCAGGTTGGAGCCGCCGAGGACGCTGGTGCCCGGGCCGTCCGGCCCCGGCAGCGGTACGGCACCGACCTTGCCGGCCACCTTCGAGCCCGGGGCTGAGGCGGCGACGTAGGCGTAGGGCCAGTTGCGCAGGAAGAGCAGCCTGCCGTCCTGGAAGGCCTGTTTGGACTCCTCCTCCTTGTACGCCAGCGCCTCCCGGGGGATCCAGCCCTCGCGGACCCCGCGGGCGAGGAAGCCGATGCCGTCCCGGGCCGCCCGCGAGTTCACGGTGACGCGTTCGCCCTCGTCGCCGAGGACGGTGCCGCCCGCCGAGTAGACGGCCTCGGCCGCGTTGACGGTGAGGCCCTCGTAGGGCAGGAACTGGCCGGCGTAGCCGTCGAGACCGTGCTCCGGGGCGAGGGTCTTCGCGGCCCGCTCCAGTTCGGCCCAGGTGCGCGGCGGCGGGACGCCCGCCTCGGCGAGGACGTCCGCGCGGTAGAGGAGCAGTCCGGCGTTGGTGACGTACGGGACGGCGTACAGGCGTCCGTCGTAGGTCGCCGTGTCCACGACCCGGGGCAGGAAGGTGTCGAGCGGGAAGCGGTCGCGGGGCAGCGGACGGATCCAGCCGGCGGCGGCGAACTCCGAGGTCCAGCTGACGTCGATGTTGAGCACGTCGAACCGGCCGCGCTCGCCGCCGCGCAGGTCGGTGATCATCTGCGCGCGGGTCTCGTCGGCGGAGTCGGGCAGCTCGACGAGGGTGACCTCCTCGCCGGGGTGGGTGCGGTTCCAGCCCTCCAGCACGGAGCCCAGGTAGCCGGTGAGGTCGCCGGCGGTGGCCAGGGTGAGCGGTCCGCGGCCGTCCCCGCCTGCCTCCCCGGCCCGCGCCCCGGAGGCGACGTGACCGGTCAGGACGACGATCAGGACAAGGAGGCCCCTACCCGCGGCATGGATCCACCGCATAGGTTCCTCCCTGTACACCGGCACCCGGGCATCGTCGTCCGGGGGTCAAGGCCATGTATACCCGTTAGGTATGCGCGATACTAGGGGCCGCGGCACATTGCCCCCCAGGACGCGAGGAGGAGAGCGCGAGTGCGGCTGTCCCTCCTGGCACTGCTCGCCCGTGGCCCGGCCCACGGCTACGAGCTCAAGCAGGGCCTTGAGCAACTGCTGGGCTCCGCGTACCCTCAGCCGAACGTCGGCCAGATCTACGTCACCCTCGGCCGCCTCGAGAAGTCGGGACTGATCGAGGGCGAGGACGTCGAGCAGTCGAGCCGGCCCAACAAGAAGGTCTACCACCTCACCGACGCCGGGCGGGAGGCGCTGCGCGCCTGGTACGAGGAGACGACGGACGAGCCGCGGGTGCGGGACGAGTTCTTCATGAAACTGGCCCTGGCCCCGCAGACCGGTCTCGCCGACCGGATCGCGCTGATCAACCGGCAGCGGCGCCAGTACCTGAACACCATGCGGCAGTTGTCGAAGCTGGCCGCCGCCGAGGACCGGGACAACCGCATCTCCCACCTGCTGATCGAGGGCGCCATGCTGCACCTGCAGGCCGACCTCGACTGGCTGGAGCGGTGCCAGGAGGAGCTGGAGGAGCTTCAGTGAGCGAGCGCACCGCTGAAGTGCTGCGCGCCGAGGGCCTGGTCAAGACGCACCACGGCGAGGGCGCCCCGGCGCACGCCGTGCGCGGGGTCGACCTGCGGGTGGCGCGCGGCGAGTTCGTGGCGATCACCGGCCCGTCCGGTGCGGGCAAGTCGACGCTGCTGCACCTGCTCGGCGGGCTCCAGCGGCCCGACGCGGGCAGCATCTGGCTGGACGGCACGTGCACCGACGGCTACGGGGAGGCCCGCTGGGCGGTGGAGCGCCGCAAGCGGATCGGGATCGTCTTCCAGTTCTTCAACCTGGTGTCCGACCTGTCGGTCGCCGACAACGTCGAGCTGCCCGCGCTGCTCGCCGGGGTGCCGCCGAAGAAGGCCCGCGCCGGGCGGGAGGAACTCCTGGCCGAGCTGGGGCTCGAGGGCAAGGAGCGCAGCATGCCGGGCGAGCTGTCCGGCGGTGAGCAGCAGCGGGTCGCGCTGGCCCGGGCGCTGGTCAACCATCCGCCGCTGCTGCTGGCCGACGAGCCCGCGGGCAGCCTGGACAGCAAGGGCACCCGCGAGGTGATGCGGCTGCTGTCCCGCTTCCACGCGCGCGGGCAGACGATCCTGCTGGTCACGCACGACGCGCGGCTGGCGAGCGCGGCGGACCGGGTGATCAGCTTCTTCGACGGCCGGATCGCCGATGACGCCGCGCTCGACGGCGGCGTCCCGCCGCGCCGGACGGGGGCGTCCGGTGTGCTGGAGCTCAAGGACTGACATGCGCGTCCACGACCGACCCGCGCCGAGGGGCTGAGCGCCCGTGCGAGCCACCCTGCGCTGGGCGCACTCCGATCTGCGCACGCACCGCGGCGAGGCGCTGTTCCTGGTGCTGGCCACCGCGGGCATCGTCGCGTCGCTGCTGCTGGCCACGGCCCTGTTCGGGTACGCCACCAACCCCTGGCAGCGGGTCTTCACGCAGGCGCGCGGCGCGCACGTCACGCTGCACACCACCGCCTCCGCCGACGCGGGGAGGCTGGCCGGGCTGGACGGCGTGGAGTCCGTCGCCGGCCCCTACCCGACGGCCTCGCTCACCCTCGCCTCGGCGGGCGGCCGGGCCTCCGTGGAGCTGCGCGGCACCTCCGGGGCGCCCGAGGTGGGCCGCCCGTTGATCACCTCGGGGCACTGGCTGGACCCGGCGACCCCCGACGGCGTGGTCCTGGAGAGACGGCTCGCGCGGGCGCTGCTGACCGCCCCCGGTGACACCCTCACCGTGCCCGGCACCGCGCGGGAACTGACCGTGGTGGGCGTCGCCGACAGCGCCGAGCCGCGCTACCGGCCGGGTGAGCGGGCGGGCCTGGTGTGGGCGCTGCCGTCGGCGGTGCCGGAACCGGGCGGCCGCGTGGTCGGGCTGCGGCTGACCGACCCGGGCGACACCGGGTACGCCGTGCAGCGGGCGGTGACCGAGCTGGGCGCCGAGGCGATCGGCGAGGTGGCCACCTGGCAGCAGGCGCGCGCCGAGGCACAGGGCGACAACCGGCTGCTGGGTCAGGTGCTCGGCCTGTTCGGTCTGGGCGCGCTGGCCGCCGCCGGGTTCGCCGTGCACGGGGCGATCGCCACCCGGATCCGGGGGCACCTGCGGGACATCTCGATCCTCAAGGCGATCGGCTTCACGCCCGGCCAGGTCGTCCGCGTCTTCCTGATCCAGCACCTCGGTTACGCCCTGCTCGGTGCCGTGGCCGCCGCCGCGCTCACCGAGGCGCTGGGCGGCGCGGTACCGGGGCGGCTCGGGGACGCGGTCGACGTGTGGCAGGGGCTGCCCGGACACACCGCGGCGCTGTTCGCCGTACCGGCAGGGGCGGTGCTGTTCATCGGCGCGACCACCGGGCTGGCCGCCTGGCGGGCGGGACGGGTGCCGCCGGTGCCGGTGCCGCGCCCGGTGGCGCCCCCGGCCGGGCGGCTGACCGGTGCGGCGCGGCGGGCGCTGGGGGCGCGGGTGCCGCCGGCGCTGGTCCTGGGCTGGCACAAGGCGTTCACCCGCCGGTCGCGTTCGCTGGGCGCGGTGGGCAGGCTGGCGCTGCCGCTGCTGCTGATCGTGGTGGCGCTGAGCGCGTGGACCACCATCGACCGGTTCCACAGCAGTCCGGAGCGGATGGGGCTGCCCACGGCGCTCAGTGTCCGCGCGGACGCCTCGCTGGGCGACCGGGAGACCCGCGCGCTGCTGGAGCGCGATCCTCAGGTCGCCGCCGCCTATCCGGGTGTGGAGGTGGCCGCGCTGGTTCCCGGCCAGACCGCCACCATCGCCCTGCGCGGCCTCGGCACCCGTGCGGAGCCGTACCCGTTCACGCTGGCCGAGGGGCGGCCCGCGCGCGGGCCGGACGAGGCGGTGGCCGGTCAGGGACTGCTCGACCTGCTGCACGTGCGGGTGGGCGACTGGGTGCGGATGACCGTCGGCGACCGGCCGCAGATCCTGCACATCGTCGGCCGCAGCATCGAACCGGAGAACGCCGGCCGGACCGTCTCCACCTCGCTGGACACCCTCCGCGCCAACGACCCGGACCTGCGGCCGGCCCTTTACCAGCTCCGGCTGGACCCCGGCGCGGACCCGGCCGCGGTCGCCGAGCGGCTGACGGCGGCGGGCCGCGGCCACCTGGACGTGCACACCGTGGCCAACCCGGCCGACGGGCTGTCCCCGCTGCGCGCGGTGGTCCTCGGCCTGGTCGTGGTCCTCGCGCTGATCGGGCTGATCGAGCTGCTGACGGCGATCGGCGGCACGGTCCGTGAGGGTGAACGCGATCTGCTGGCGCTCAAGGCCGTCGGTCTGACCCCCCGGCAGATCACCGCCGTCACGGTCACCGCCACGGCCGGTACGGCTCTGGCGGCCGTGCTCCTCGCCATGGCCCTGGGGCTGCCGCTGGCGCGCTGGCTGATCGACGCCCAGGGGAGGTCGAGCGGCATCGGCGCCGGTATCGCCCAGCTGCCCTCCCCCGCGCTGCTCGTGCCGCTCGGCGCGGCGGCGGTGCTGGGGGCCGCGGCCCTCGCCGCGCTCCCGGCGGCGCGAGCGGCCCGACGGCGCCTGGCGGACACCCTGAGCGCGGTGGCGTGAGCGGCAGGGGCGCGTACGGCCACTTGCTTTTTCGCCCCCGCCGCCCTTACCCGTCCCATCCCGGGGGCGCTGCCCCCGGACCCCCGCTCCTCAAACTCCCCCAGAGGGGGTACCCCCAGAGGGGCTAAATCTCAGCCCCTCCGGCGTTTGAGGAGCGGGGTCTGGGGCGGAGCCCCAGTTTCGGGACGGGAAGGGGCGGCGGGGGCGAAACAACCCCCGTGTGACGCGGCGTCAGCCGGTCAGCCACCGCCGCGGACGTAGGGGTTCCCCTGCGGCGGTACGCGGGGCGGTCCCGTCGGCGGCATGGCTGAAGGCATCGGCGGCAGGCTCGCCGGATGGGCGCCCAGCCGGATGCCGTAGCGCCGCTTCAACCGGACCGTCTCCGCCCAGGCGATCGCCGTCACGGTCACCGGGGCGCCCAGGATGAAGACGATGCCCAGGGTGAGGCTCAGCCCGTGCAGATCGCCGGTGACGAGGTCCGGGAGCGCCGTCAGCCAACTGGTCACCGTGGCGAGCAGCGCCGGCAGAGCGCGGTGCACGGCGGCCGTGCCGAAGAAGTTGCTGGAGACCCGGACGGCCCCGGAGACCAGGAAGACGGCCATCCACATCATCGTCAGGCCGACGCCCATGGTCACGAGCATGCTGTTCGAGTCGTTCGTCCACTGCACCAGCACCACCGTCGCCACCACGCAGCCGATGAACAGCAGGAGCGGCTTGAGGGAGTTGAGCAGCGGCACCCGAAGCCGGCGCACGGTGCCGGTGCGCCGCCAGACGAAGAGCATCACGCCGACCGTCAGCGGGGTGAGCAACAGCAGCACCGCCGAGGCGGTCAGCGCGTTCTCCAGCAGCTCCGTGATCTCGAAACCGCCCTCCAGGACGGTGTAGACGCCGACGGAGGCGACCGCTCCGGCGATGACCCTGAAGCGCTTGAGCCGCTCGATGGACGGGTCGAGCGGCTGCGGGATCCACGCGGGGTGGAACACCGCCCCGGCGACGTGGTGGGGTTTCAGGAAGGTACGGGCCCTCAGCGTGCCGCCGGTCCAACTCCCGGACGTATGTGCCACCTTGTGCTCCCCCGAGCGTTCGCCGTGATGATCGCGGGGGATTCCGCGGGAAGCGGACGGTGTCCCGCCGCCCGCTTCCCGCACCGTGCTCACTGCCGGCCGCGCAGCTCCCGGTAGGTGGTGACCAGGGCCTTGGTGGAGGCGTCCAGGTCCGGCACGTCGGCGCCCTCGGTGAGGGCGGGCTCGACGCGCTTGGCGAGGACCTTGCCGAGTTCGACGCCCCACTGGTCGAAGGAGTCGATGTTCCAGATCGCGCCCTGCACGAACACCTTGTGCTCGTAGAGCGCGACGAGCTGGCCGAGCACGGACGGTGTGAGCTCCCGCGCGAGGATCGTGGTCGTCGGGTGGTCGCCCTTGAACGTCTTGTGCGGGACCAGTTCCTCCGGCACCCCTTCGGCGCGCACCTCGTCCGGGGTCTTGCCGAAGGCCAGGGCCTGGGTCTGGGCGAAGAAGTTGGCCATCAACAGGTCGTGCTGGGCCCCCAGTTCGTCGCTCAGCTCGGCGACGGGCTCGGCGAAGCCGATGAAGTCCGCCGGGATCAGCTTCGTCCCCTGGTGGATCAACTGGTAGTAGGCGTGCTGCCCGTTGGTGCCGGGCGTGCCCCACACCACCGGCCCCGTCTGCCAGTCGACCTCGCGCCCGTCCCGGCCGACGTACTTGCCGTTGGACTCCATGTCGAGCTGCTGGAGGTAGGCGGTGAACTTCGACAGGTAGTGCGAGTACGGCAGCACCGCGTGCGACTGCGCGTCGTGGAAGTTGTTGTACCAGACGCCCAGCAGGCCCATCAGCAGCGGGGCGTTGGCCTCGGCGGGGGCGGTGCGGAAGTGCTCGTCGACGATCCGGAACCCGTCGAGCATCTCCCGGAAGCGGTCCGGGCCGATGGCGATCATCAGCGACAGGCCGATGGCGGAGTCGTAGGAGTAGCGTCCGCCGACCCAGTCCCAGAACTCGAACATGTTGGCCGTGTCGATGCCGAACTCGGCGACCTTCTGGGCGTTCGTCGACAGGGCGACGAAGTGCTTGGCGACGGCGGCCTCGTCCTCGAGGGCGTTCAGCAGCCAGGTGCGCGCGGAGGTGGCGTTGGTGACCGTCTCGATGGTGGTGAAGGTCTTGGACGCGATGACGAACAGCGTCTCGGCCGGGTCCAGGTCGCGGGTGGCCTCGTGCAGGTCGGCGCCGTCCACGTTGGACACGAAGCGGACGGTGAGGTCGCGGTCGGTGAAGGCGCGCAGCGCCTCGTACGCCATGGCGGGGCCCAGGTCGGAGCCGCCGATGCCGACGTTGACGACGGTGCGGATGCGCTTGCCGGTGTGGCCCGTCCACGCGCCGGAGCGGACGCGGTCGGCGAAGTCGGCCATCCTGTCGAGGACGGCGTGCACGGCCGGGACGACGTTCTCCCCGTCGACCTCGACGACCGCGTCCGGGGCGGCCCGGAGCGCGGTGTGCAGGACGGCCCGGTCCTCGGTGGTGTTGATCTTCTCGCCGCGGAACATGGCGTCGCGCAGCCCGAACACGTCGGTGGCGGCGGCCAGTTCCCTCAGCAGCCGCAGGGTGTCGTCGGTGACCAGGTGCTTGGAGTAGTCGACGTACAGGTCACCGACCCGGAGGGCGTACCCGGTGCCGCGGCCGGGGTCGGCGGCGAACAGCTCGCGCAGCCGCACCTCGCCGAGCTCCTCACGGTGCTTGGCCAGTGCGGTCCACTCGGGCATCTGGTTGAGCCTGGTACGACCGTCTGCGTTCATCTCGGACTTCAGCCTTCTTCCTTGGATGGCCCCGCTGCGACCAACCTAATTGATCAGCGGTGAACAGAACGGAAGAGGAAGACGAAAGGAATCCGAAACGGTTCGGCAGCGCTCCGAAAGGGCGCGGGACCGTACCGACGTGCGGCTACCGCCGCGCGGGCGCGACCGGCCACGACGGCGCCGTGGACGCCGTACCGCCCCGTGGGGCGCTCAGATCTCGCCCCGCAGCTTCGCGAGGGCTTCCGCGAGGATCGCCTCGCCGTCCGCGTCGCTGCGCCGCTCCCGCACGTAGGCGAGGTGCGTCTTGTAGGGCTCGGTGCGCGGCGGGTCCGGCGGGTTGTCGCGGTCCTGCCCGGCCGGGAACCCGCAGCGGGGGCAGTCCCAGGTGTCGGGCACCTGCGCGTCGCTCGCGAAGCTCGGCTGTGTCTCGTGCCCGTTGGAGCACCAGAAGGAGATGCGCAGCCGGGGCGCGGACTCGCCGCGTTCGGCCTCGCCCATCGGGCCCGCCCCGACCCGGCTTCCCCGGATCGCGTTGCCACTTGCCACGGTCGTAACTCCCTGCGTGATGGTGCCGCGAAGCGAGTCGGCGTTCCGCTTCGCTGCGAGCGCCTCAGTCTACGTAAGGCCCAACGCACGTCCAGTGTGGGGAGTTACCGGCCCCGTATCCAGACGTAGGCCCCATGATAGGCCGCGCTCAGCTGCGCGTACCCAACATGGGGCCTTACGTGCGGAATGCTTGGGAAATGGGTGCGCGACGCGCTCTCGGATCAGTTGTTCATCTTCATGGTGATGCCGAGCACGACGATGCACGCGAACCAGAGCAGACCGACCACGAGGGTGATCCGGTCGAGGTTGCGCTCGGCGACCGAGGAGCCGCCGACGGAGGACTGCATGCCGCCACCGAACATGTCGGAGAGACCGCCGCCCTTCCCCTTGTGCATCAGCACCAGCAGCATCAGCAGCAGGCTGAAGACGATCAGGGCGATGGAGAACCCCATAACCACGGCTGGACCAACTTCCTCGGATTCGGATGGACGACGCGGGGCCCAGCACGGTGCTGGACCCCGCAAGGGTACGACGGATCGCTGCTAGCGCATACTCACTGGTCGCGGAAACGAACGATCTTGACGAACTCGTCGGCGTCCAGCGAGGCGCCGCCGACCAGGGCGCCGTCGATGTCGGCCTGCGCCATGATCTCGGCGACGTTGCCGGACTTGACGGAGCCGCCGTACTGGATGCGGACCTTGTCGGCCAGCTCCTGGCTGTACAGCTCGGCGAGCTTGCCCCGGATGGCCGCGCAGACCTCCTGGGCGTCCTCGGCGCCGCAGACCTTGCCGGTGCCGATGGCCCACACCGGCTCGTAGGCGATCACGACCGTCTCGGCCTGCTCGGCCGGGAGGTCCTTCAGACCGCCCTCGACCTGGGCGAGGGTGTGGGAGACGTGGTTGCCCGCCTCGCGGACCTCCAGCTCCTCGCCGACGCAGAGGATGGGGGTGATGCCGTGCTTGTAGGCGGCCTTCACCTTGGCGTTCACGATCTCGTCGGTCTCGGCGTGGTACTGGCGCCGCTCCGAGTGCCCGACGGCGACGTAGGTGCACTTCAGCTTGGCCAGCATCGGGCCGGAGATCTCGCCGGTGTAGGCGCCGCCGTCGTGCGCCGAGATGTCCTGGGCGCCGTACGTGATCCTCAGCTTGTCGCCGTCGACCAGGGTCTGCACGGAGCGCAGGTCGGTGAAGGGCGGCAGGACGGCGACGTCGACGGCCTCGTAGTCCTTGTCGGCGAGGGCGAAGGCGAGCTTCTGGACGTGGGCGATGGCCTCCAGGTGGTTGAGGTTCATCTTCCAGTTGCCCGCCATCAGCGGCGTGCGGGTGGTCATCGGGGTCAGTCCTCCAGTGCGGCGAGGCCGGGGAGCGTCTTGCCCTCGAGGTATTCGAGGGAGGCGCCGCCGCCGGTCGAGATGTGGCCGAATGCCTGCTCGTCGAAGCCCAGGATGCGGACGGCCGCGGCGGAGTCGCCGCCGCCGACCACGGTGAAGCCCGGGGAGTCGATGAGGGCCTGGGCGACCGCCTTGGTGCCCTCGGCGTAATCGGGGTGCTCGAAGACGCCCATGGGGCCGTTCCAGAAGACGGTGGCGGCGTCGGCGAGCTTCGAGGCGTACAGCTTGCGGGTCTCGGGACCGATGTCCAGGCCCATGTGGCCGGCCGGGATGGCGTCCGCGGCGACGTTGGCGGGGTGGGACGGCGCCTTGGTCTTCATGTCGGGGAACTCGGCGGCGACCAGCGTGTCGACCGGCAGCACCAGCTCGACGCCGTTCTTCTCGGCGCGCTCCAGGTACTCCAGGACGGCCGGGATCTGGTCCTCCTGCACCAGCGACGTGCCGATCTCGTGGCCCTGGGCCTTGAGGAAGGTGTAGGCCATGCCGCCGCCGATGAGGATGCGGTCGGCCTTGCCGAGCAGCTCGTCGATGACGGCGAGCTTGTCGGAGACCTTGGCGCCGCCGAGGGCGACGACATAGGGCCGCCGGACGTCGTCGGTGAGCTTCTTCAGGACGCCGACCTCGGTGGCGATGAGGTGGCCGGCGTAGTGCGGCAGCCGCGCCGGGAGGTCGAAGACCGAGGCGTGCTTGCGGTGCACCGCGCCGAAGCCGTCGCCCACGTACAGGTCGGCGAGGGCGGCGAGCCGGTCGGCGAAGGCGGCGCGCTCGGCGTCGTCCTTGGACGTCTCACCGGCGTTGAAGCGCAGGTTCTCGATGACCGCGACCTGTCCGTCGGCCAGGCCGGCGACGGTGGCGGTCGCGGACTCGCCGACCGTGTCGGTCGCGAACGCGACGTCGGCGCCGAGGAGTTCACCGAGGCGCGCGGCGGCCGGGGCGAGCGAGAAGGCGGGGTCCGGGGCGCCCTTGGGGCGGCCCAGGTGGGAGGCGACGACCACGCGGGCGCCCGCCTCGGCGAGGGCCTTGACGGTGGGCAGCACGGCGCGGATGCGGCCGTCGTCGGTGATGGTCGTGCCGTCCAGCGGCACGTTGAGGTCGGCGCGGACGAAGACCCGCTTGCCCGCGACGCCTTCGGAGAGGAGTTCGTCGATCGTCTTCATGGGGGCTCCCTGGCTAGAGCTGGCTGGAGCGACGTGCCCAGCGACGTGTTCGCTCGTGTTCGCTCGTGATCGAAAGCGGGCGGCCGTTCCGATACGTGCGTCAGGGCTCGGACAGCGCGTTGCCGCACCGGCCGAGCCCTGCACTCATATCAGGCTGCCCGCTCCGCGATCAGAGCTGGTTGCCCACGAAGACCGTCAGGTCGACGAGGCGGTTGCTGTAGCCCCACTCGTTGTCGTACCAGCCGATGACCTTCACGCTCTTGCCCTCCTGGACCATGGTCAGGGAGGAGTCGAAGGTGCAGGACGCCGGGGCGTTGACGATGTCGGAGGAGACGATCTCGTCCTCGGTGTACTCGAGGTAGCCCTTCAGCTCGCCCTCGGCGGCCTTCTGGAAGGCGGCGTTGACCTCTTCCTTGGTGACCTCGCGGGAGAGCTCGACGACCAGGTCGGTGACCGAGCCGGTCGGGACCGGGACGCGCATGGCCATGCCGTCCAGCTTGCCCTTGAGCTGCGGGAGCACCAGGGCGGTGGCCTTGGCGGCACCGGTGGTGGTCGGGATGATGTTCTCGGCGGCGGCACGGGCGCGGCGCAGGTCCTTGTGCGGGAAGTCCAGGATGCGCTGGTCGTTCGTGTACGCGTGCACCGTGGTCATCAGACCCTTGACGATGCCGAAGTTCTCGTCGAGCACCTTCGCCATCGGCGCCACACAGTTGGTGGTGCAGGAGGCGTTGGAGATGACGTGGTGGTTGGCCGGGTCGTACTGCTCGTGGTTGACGCCCATGACGAGGGTGATGTCCTCGTTCTTCGCCGGGGCGGAGATGATGACCTTCTTGGCGCCGCCGGCGATGTGCTTCTCGGCGTCTTCCTTCTTGGTGAAGATGCCGGTCGACTCGATGACGATGTCGACGCCCAGCTCGCCCCACGGGATGTCGGCGGGGTTGCGCTCGGAGAGCACCTTGATCGTCTTGCCGTCGACGGTGATGGTGTCCTCGGTGTGCGAGACCTCCTGCTTGAGGCGGCCGAGGATGGTGTCGTACTTCAGCAGGTGGGCGGTGGTCGCGGTGTCACCCAGGTCGTTGACAGCCACGATCTCGATGTCCGCACCCTGCTCCAGCAGCGCGCGGAAGTAGTTGCGACCGATGCGGCCAAAGCCGTTGATGCCTACGCGGATCGTCACGAACCGATCTCCTCGTTGGTACGCCGGCCCGATGTGCCGGCGAGCTGTGTTTGGGATGTCCCCGACCACTGCCGACCCTACATCTCCGGGGCTCCGGCCGTGACATCGAGTTGCCCCATACCCGGCGGAGCGGCCCGTACCCGTGAGTAGGGTGCGGACCGCCCCGTCCGACGCTCCGACGTCACTCGATCTCGTCACGGATCGTCAGTACGCGTTGACGCGAGGTGTCACCCGTCCAGGGCGGCCAGGGCCTTCCCCAGCAGTGCGGTCCGGTCGGCCGCGGAGGTGAGGTGCTCCAGGCCGAAGCCCAGCAGCACGGTGTCGCCGGTGGTGACCGCTCCGTAGGTCTGGAACAGCGCTCCGGTGCGCGTCCAGTCCTTCAGGACGGCCGGGCTGCCCGCGGGCGGTCCGGGCACCGTCCAGGCGCCGAGCGAGCTCTCGAAGCCCTCGGTGCCGGCCGCGGTGCCACCGGTCACGAGCGAGGCCTCGTCGGCGAGGACGCCGTGGCCGCCGCTGCCCGGGTCGGTGACGTAGGCGAGGGAGATCTCGACCGTCTTCCCGGCGTAGGCGCTCAGGTCGAACTCCACCTGCCGCCAGCCGCTGGAGGAACCGGTGAGGCTGTTCCAGGAGCCGGTGGTGCCGGTCGTGGCGCAGCCGTCGTCGCCCAGGGTCAGGTAGTGCTCCAGCCAGGGGTGCTCGCCCATGTAGAACCCGGCGGCGCACTCGCTCGGCACGGTGGTGCGGGTCGCGCCGCCCGCCTCGGGCAGGGTCGTCCAGTCGTCGGCGCCGGCGGTGTGCGCCTCGACGACGACGTGGTCGTAGCCCGGTTCGGTGTCCCACAGCAGCTGGGTGCGCAGGGTGGGCCGGTCGGCCGCGGCGGTGCCGGTGAGGTCGATGGTGCGGGTGAGGCGCTTGTAGCCGTCGTCGGTGTGCACGGCGGCGGCCATGAAGGAGCCGGCGTAGGGCCCGTACGGGTTGACCGTGTCGGGGAACCCTCCGGCGCCGGCGCTCGCGAACTGCGGGTACTGCTCGGCGGGCAGCTCGTCGGAGGTGATCCCGTAGGTGCCGGCCTCGTCCAGCGGGTTGCCGGGCGTGTCGCCGAGCGGGCCGGTGAAGCCGTCCAGGCCGCCGGAGCCGGTGAACGCCGTGGCCCCGGGGGTGGAGGTGCGGGAGTAGGCGCCCAGGTAGTACTGGCTGAAGTCGTCGGACAGGGTGCCGCCGCCGAGGTCGACGCTGCCGCCGGCCTGCTCGCCCGCCTCGATCAGCCGGCCGCCCTCGTTGAGGAAGGCCCGCAGCTGGAGCTGGGTGGCGATGCCCGGGGTGGCGGCGCCGGTGTGGTGGACGACCGTGTCGAAGTGGTTCAGCACGCCGAGCGCGTCCGGGGCTCCCTGCTCGGCGACGTCCCAGACCGCCGCGCGGCGGCCGTTGGCCTTCAGCGCGTCGACGTACTTCCGGGTCTGCGTGCTCTTCGCGCCCTCCTCGGCGACGACGAGCACGTCCGCGCGGGGCCGTTCGGCGACGGTGTAGGTGAAGTGCTCGCTGGAGACGTCCTCGCCCCCGCGACCCTCCCCGGTGAACCACACCTCGACCTTGTCGCCGGGCCCGCCGTGCCTCACCTTCGCCCGGTACCCGTCGAAGTAGAGGTCGTCCTCACCGCCGTACCGCTCCCCGCCCTTCCAGGGCCTGAGGTCCACGTCGTGCGTACGGCCGCCGTTGACGCGGTACTTCAGCTCCTTGTCTCGCACGGCCTTGCGGACGACGACGGAGACCTCCTGGTCGGCGCCGCGCGCGTACGACGTGCCGAAGGACGCCGGGGTGAAGTCCGCGGCCTCCAGGCCGACCGAGGAGGACGGCCGGTCGGGGTGGGCGGCGGTCTCGGCGACGGAGAGCGCGAACGGGATGTTCTTCGCGAACTCCTGCTGGATCAGCTTCTCGTCGTCGGGGAAGTTGAAGATCGACTGGCAGTCACCGGCGTCCCACTCGTCGTCGGGGTCGGTCTGGGACGCGGTCTGGCAGGTCGACATCTCGGGGGTGAACATCGCCATGCCGTTGACGTTGGCCGCGTGGCCGTCGGCCTCGCCGTTGGTGGTGTACAGCTCGGAGGAGAGCTGCGGGTGGTAGCCGGGGATCGCGGAGTTGTCGGGCGTGCCGGCGAGGGCCTCGTAGAGGACGTCGTCGGGGGTCGGCGTGGCCACCTGCCAGCCGACCCCGTAGAGGAGGAGTTCGGCCGCGGAGTGGTAGTTGATGCCGTAGGTGAAACCGATCCGCTTCTCGAAGGCGTCGACGGCCTTGGTCTCGGGCTCGGAGCCGGGGCTCGCGCCGCGGTAGGTCTGGCTGGTGGGGTTGGGGGACGAGCCCTCGTCGTCGTAGCCCCACTTGTAGGGGAAGTTGCGGTTGAGGTCGACGCCGTCGCCGGTGCCGATGGCGCCGTCGCCGTTGACGTCCCGCAGGTTCTTGCGCCAGAGGCGGTTGTCCTCGTCGGCGAAGGTGTGGTCATAGCCGTCGGGGTTGACGGAGAGGACGAACCACAGTTCGGTGGTGTCGACGATCCTCTTGATCCGCTTGTCGGTGCGGTACGAGTCCAGGTAGTGGTGCATCAGCCGCCGGGTCATCTCCGGCGTGATCCACTCGCGCGCGTGCTGGTTGGACAGGTAGAGGACGGCCGGTTTCGACCCGTCCTTCGTCTTCTTGGCCTTCTTGGTGAGTTTCAGGGCGAGGATGTCCTGTCCCCTGACCGTCTTGCCGATGGAGACGACCTTGGTGAGGTCGGGGTTCTCCCGCGCGGTGCGCAGGATCTCCTCGCGCAGACCGCCCTCTCCGCTGTACGGGCGGAACACGCCCTCGGCGGCGTCCTCGACACGGTCCTCCGCCCGGGCGGAGAGCGTGTGCTCGGTGAGGTCGACGCCCTGTTCCTCCAGTTTTCCGGCCTGTCCCTCGGTGAGGTAGACCTCCACGGTGGCCGTGCCCTTGTCGGGCACCCGCTCACCGAGTTCGTGGCCGTCCTGCCCCGCCGCGAGGAGCAGGGGAACCTGCTCCTTGGTGACGTCGGCGCGGAAGACCTTGACCTCGTCGGTGTCGGAGGCCGCGGGGTTTCCGGGTTGTGCCTGGGCGATGGGTGCGAGGCTCGCTCCGCCGATCAGGAGCGTGCCGACAGCGAGGATCGTTCTCGCTCTGTGTCTCATGAGCCCCCCTGGAAGTGGTCCGCCACAGCGGCGAACAGATGCCAGGCTCATGACACATCATGATCGAGTCAAGGGTGCCGCCACGCCACGTGAGAACCGGCGCCGGCCACCCGAACGGGCGCCGACGCCGGTCGCCTGAGCGTCCGTCAGACCATGAGCTTGTCGTCCAGCTCCTCGCCGAGGTTGGCCTCCGTGCCGGGGATGCCGAGGTCGGCGGCGCGCTTGTCGGCCATCGCCAGCAACCGGCGGATCCGGCCGGCCACGGCGTCCTTGGTGAGCGGCGGATCGGCGAGCGCGCCCAGCTCCTCCAGGGAGGCCTGCTTGTGCTCCATGCGCAGCCGGCCGGCCGCAGCGAGGTGCTCGGGGACGTCGTCGGCGAGGATCTCCAGGGCGCGCTGGACGCGGGCACCGGCCGCCACGGCCGCGCGGGCGGAGCGGCGGAGGTTGGCGTCGTCGAAGTTGGCCAGCCGGTTCGCCGTGGCGCGCACCTCGCGGCGCATCCGGCGCTCCTCCCAGGCCAGCACCGACTCGTGCGCGCCGAGCCGGGTGAGCAGCGCGCCGATCGCGTCGCCGTCGCGGACCACGACCCGGTCCACGCCGCGCACCTCGCGCGCCTTGGCGGCGATCGACAGCCTGCGGGCGGCGCCGACCAGGGCGAGCGCGGCCTCGGGACCGGGGCAGGTCACCTCCAGGGAGGAGGAGCGGCCGGGCTCGGTGAGGGAGCCGTGGGCCAGGAAGGCGCCGCGCCAGGCCGCCTCGGCGTCACAGGTGGCCCCGGAGACCACCTGCGGGGGCAGACCGCGGATCGGACGGCCGCGGCCGTCCACCAGGCCGGTCTGGCGGGCCAGCTGGTCACCGCCCGCGACCACCCGGACGACGTAGCGCGAGCCGCGGCGCAGCCCGCCCGGGGCCATCACGATCAGTTCGGAGCTGTGGCCGAAGATCTCCAGGATGTCCCGCTTGAGGCGGCGGGCCGCCATCGCGGTGTCCAGCTCCGCCTCGATCACGATGCGCCCGCTCACCAGGTGGAGGCCGCCGGCGAACCGCAGAACGGCGGAGACCTCCGCCTTCCTGCAGCAGGTCCGGGTGACGGGGAGCCGGGAGATCTCGTCCTTCACCGCTGCCGTCATCGCCATGGGCCGATCCTTCCATGCATCCGAAAAATACGGTCGTACGCGGCGGCCAACAGCTCCGGGTCGTGCCGGGGGCTTCCGTCGGGCCTGGCCACCGGGGCCAGCTCGACCGCGGCGCCGAACCGCCGGGCGGCGTCGGTCAGGGAGTCGCGGTCGGGCACGGCGGCCTCGTCGGCCAGCACCACGTCCAGGGCGAGTTTAGGGGCGTGTCGTCCCAAAACCTCCAAATGACGCTGCGGGGAGAAGCCCTCGGTTTCTCCTGGCTGCGGCGCGAGGTTAAGGGAGAGTACCCGGCGCGCCTTGGTCTCGATGAGGGCGTCCAGCAGTTCCGGCACGAGCAGGTGCGGGATGACCGAGGAGAACCAGGAGCCGGGGCCGAGCACCACCCAGTCGGCGTCGAGGACCGCCGCGACCGCCTCGGGGACGGCGGGCGGGTCGTTCGGCACCAGGTGCACGGACTGTACCTCGCCCGGGGTGAGGGCGACGGTGGCCTGGCCGCGGACGGTGCCGATCTCGTCGGGCCGCTCGGGGTCGTGGCCCAGGACCCGGGCCTGGAGCTCCAGCGGCACGGCGGACATGGGCAGCACCCGCCCGTGCGCGCCGAGCAGCCGGCCCACCAGGTCGAGGGCCTGGACGTGGTCGCCGAGCTGCTCCCACAGGGCGACGATCAGCAGATTGCCGACCGCGTGCTCGTGCAGGTCGCCCTGGGACTGGAAGCGGTGCTGGATGACGCGGGCCCAGGTCTGGCCCCAGTCGTCGTCGCCGCACAGCGCGGCCAGGGCCTTGCGCAGGTCACCGGGCGGCAGCACGCCCAGCTCGTCGCGCAGGCGCCCGCTGGAGCCGCCGTCGTCGGCCACGGTGACGACGGCGGTGAGGTCGCCGGTGATCCGGCGCAGCGCGGCGAGCGAGGCGGACAGGCCCATGCCGCCGCCGAGGGCGACGACCTTGGGCTGGGCACCCCGGCGGCGCGGTCTCGCGCCACGGGTCTCGGCCGGCCGGCTCGCGCGTCCCTCGGGGACCGCTCTGCGCAGCCGGCTCAGCCGCGGAGTACGTCGTGTCATTCCCGTCCCATGTCCCGGTGGACCACCACCGTCTCCACGCCCTCGGCGGCGAGCCGGGCGGCGAGCTTCTCCGACATGGCGACCGACCGGTGCTTGCCGCCGGTGCAGCCGACCGCGATGGTCACATAGCGCTTGCCCTCACGACGGTAGCCCGCGGCGACCAGCCGCAGCAGCTCGGCGTACCGGTCGAGGAACTCCTTGGCGCCGGGCTGGTTGAAGACGTACGACGCCACCTCCTCGTTGAGTCCGGTGTACGGGCGCAGCTCGGGCACCCAGTGCGGGTTGGGCAGGAACCGCATGTCCACGACCAGGTCGGCGTCGACCGGCAGGCCGTACTTGAAGCCGAAGGACATGACGGTGGCCCGCAGCTCGGGCTCCTCCTCGCCGGCGAACTGGGCGTCCATCTTGGCGCGCAGCTCGTGCACGTTGAGGCTGGAGGTGTCGATCACCAGGTCGGCGTCGCCGCGCAGCTCGCGCAGCAGCTCCCGTTCGGCGTCGATGCCGTCGACGATGCGGCCGTCGCCCTGGAGGGGGTGCGGGCGGCGCACCGACTCGAAGCGGCGCACCAGGGCGTCGTCGGAGGACTCCAGGAAGACGGTCCGCCGGGTGACGCCCCGCCCGTCGAGGTCGGCGAGGGACTCGCGGAGGTTGTCGAAGAAGCGCCGGCCGCGGACGTCGACGACGACCGCGATCCGCGCCACGTTGCCCTGGGAGCGCGCGCCGAGCTCCACCATGGTGGGGATCAGAGCGGGCGGCAGGTTGTCCACGACGAACCAGCCGAGGTCCTCCAGACACTTCGCGGCCGTCGAGCGGCCGGCCCCGGACATGCCGGAGATGATCACCAGCTCGGGGATGGCCACCTCGGGCACCCCGGCCTTTTCCTTGCCCGTACTCACCTGTGCTCCGTCGTCCTGGCGGGCGGCGGCCGGGCCGGCGCCTTCCCCGCCCGTCTCCTGCTGGGTCCGGTCCCGCTCCGGCGCGGGCCCCGTCTCGTGCTCGGTCATCGTTCCTGCCCCCGTCGTCCGTCCGGGGCGCCCGTGGACACGGGCTCCCCGGGAGAATCCGTCGCCTGCCCGGGTTCTCCCCTGTCATCCATGATCTGGTCCGTGTCGTCCATGATCTCGCCCGTCGCCGTGTTCACGGCCGGGGCGGCGGGTGCCGCCCGGGCGAACGCCGCGACGATCGTCTCGGCCGTCTTGCGGCCTATGCCCGGAACCTCGCAGATCTGGTCGATTGTCGCCGATCGCAGCCTCTTCACCGAACCGAAGTGCTTGATCAGTGCCTGCTTGCGGGTCTCGCCGAGGCCGGGCACGTCGTCCAGCGGGCCGGCCCGGAAGCGCTTGGCGCGCTTGGCGCGCTGGTAGGTGATCGCGAACCGGTGGGCCTCGTCGCGGACCCGCTGGAGCAGGTAGAGGCCCTCACTGGTGCGCGGCAGCACCACCGGGTCGGTCTCGTCCGGCAGCCAGACCTCCTCCAGACGCTTGGCGAGGCCGCACACGGCGATGTCGTCGATGCCCAGCTCGTCCAGCGCCCGCCGGGCCGCCGCGACCTGCGGCGCGCCGCCGTCGACGACGACGAGCTGCGGCGGGTAGGCGAAGCGCCTGGGCCGGCCGTCGTCCTCCGTGAGGGTGTTGGCGGGCGGCTCGGCGAGGCCTCCGGGGGGCCCTTCGGCGCCGGGGTCCTCGCCGTCGGTCCACTCCCCCGTGCGCTCCTTCTCCGCGAGGTAGCGGCGGAAGCGGCGGGTGATCACCTCGTGCATGGAACGGACGTCGTCCTGTCCCGCACCGTGCCAGAGTTGCGTGTCTCCGACACGACCTTTGATCTGGAAGCGGCGGTACTCGCTCTTGCGGGCCAGTCCGTCCTCGAAGACGACCATGGAGGCCACCACGTCGTCGCCCTGGAGGTGCGAGATGTCGTAGCACTCGATCCTGAGCGGGGCGCTGTCCAGCTCCAGGGCGTCGGCGATCTCCTCCAGCGCGCGCGAGCGCGTGGTCAGGTCGGAGGCGCGCTTGGTCTTGTGCAGCACGAGCGCCTGCTGGGCGTTGCGCTCCACGGTCTCCATCAGGGCCCTCTTGTCGCCGCGCTGCGGGACGCGCAGGGAGACACCGGAGCCACGCCGCTCCGTCAGCCACTGCTGGACCGGCTCCACCGGGTCGGGCAGGGCGGGGACCAGGACCTCCCGGGGGACCGCGTCGCCGGTCTCCTCGCCGTAGAGCTGCTGCAGCGCGTGCTCGACGAGGGCGCCGGTGGTGATCTCCTCGACCTTGTCGGTGACCCAGCCGCGCTGGCCGCGCACGCGTCCGCCGCGCACGTGGAAGATCTGGACGGCCGCCTCCAGCTCGTCCTCGGCGACCGCGATCAGGTCGGCGTCGGTCGCGTCGGCGAGCACGACCGCGCTCTTCTCCATGGCCTTCTTCAGCGCCCCGATGTCGTCGCGCAGGCGGGCGGCCCGCTCGTACTCCATCTCCTCGGCCGCCTCCGTCATCCGCTGCTCCAGACGGCGCAGGTGGGCGCCCGTGCGGCCGGCCATGAAGTCGGAGAACTCCTCGGCCAGCGCGCGGTGGTCCTCGGCGGAGACGCGGCCCACGCACGGTGCCGAGCACTTGCCGATGTAGCCGAGCAGACAGGGGCGGCCGGTGCGGGCGGCGTTCTTGAAGACCCCGGCCGAGCAGGTGCGCACCGGGAAGACGCGCAGCAGCAGGTCCACGGTGTCGCGGATCGCCCACGCGTGCGTGTACGGACCGAAGTACCGCACGCCCTTCTTCTTGTGACCGCGCATCACCTGGACGCGCGGGAACTCCTCGTTCATCGTCACCGCGAGGTACGGGTAGCTCTTGTCGTCGCGGTACTTGACGTTGAACCGGGGGTCGTACTCCTTGATCCAGGAGTACTCTAGCTGGAGCGCCTCGACCTCCGTGGACACCACCGTCCACTCCACGGACGCGGCCGTGGTGACCATGGAGCGGGTGCGCGGGTGCAGCCCGGCCAGGTCCTGGAAGTAGTTCGCCAGGCGCTGGCGCAGGCTCTTCGCCTTTCCGACGTAGATCACCCGGCGGTGCTCGTCGCGGAACCGGTAGACCCCCGGCGAGTCGGGGATCTCACCCGGTTTGGGGCGGTAGCTGGAGGGGTCGGCCATGTCTCACACCCTACTGGCGGGGACCGACACCGCGGCGGGCCTGTGGACGGCGGGGCCCGGCCGGGGCCGGATGGGTTACGGCGTGCGGGAAGCGGGAAGGTGGGGGTTCCGTCCCTCGGATGATCGGCGGACGGCCACGAGGGCGGTCACGAGTCGGAGGGCTGGTCGGATGCGACGGACGCGGATCGAGAAACCACGACGGACGGCCCGGACCCGCCGGTACGCGGACGAGGCGTCCGGCCTCCTCGACTCCCTCGACCCGCGCGATCCCGACATCGTGCGCGCGAAGCGCCTGCGGTCGCGGCTGGGGGACCGGGACGGGGGCGGCGCGTCGTAGGGCCGACGGACCGGGACGGAACCGGCGGGCCGTGGGGCCGACGCGGCCGGGATGCGCCGCTGTCGGGCGTCAGGTGTTGTCGGGGCTTGGTCAACACGCTTCAATGCGGGGGAACTCCGGGACCTGAACGACGGCGTACGGACGCAAGGACTCCGCCACGCCGGCGGGGGCGGCTCCGGGGTGCCCGCGCGACGGTCTGACCAGCCGTCGCGGACTTCACAGAAAGGCCCCTGCATGCCGCACGCCACACCGCACGCGGACCCCGTCACCGCGGAACTGGACTCGGCCCTGCGCGGCGGCCCCTTCCACGTCGCCCTGCGCGCGGCGATCGCCGCGCGGGGGCTGCCGTTGCAGCGTGTGCAGCACCATCTGTCGCGCCACGGCGTGAAGGTCGGCGTCACCAGTCTGAGCTACTGGCAGCAGGGCGCCCGCCGCCCGCAGCGCCCGGAATCGCTGCGCGCCGTACGGGCGCTGGAGGAGATCCTGCAGTTGCCGGAGGAGTCGCTGATCCGGCTGCTCGCCCAGCCGGACGAGCACGCGGCGGACCGGCACTCCCCGGGGCGGTCCTACCGCTCCCTGGTCGAGGCCTCGGACGTACGGGAACGGCTGCTGGCCGAGTCCGGCGCCCCGCGCGACGGCGGACTGCACACCCTGGGGCACCACGAACGGATACGGATCGGGGCGCGCCGCGAACTGGCGGAGCGCGAGTCGCACCACATCGTGCGCGCCCACCGGGACGGCGTCGACCGCTATGTGGCCGTCCACCACGGCGACCCCGGCGCCGTGCCGGAGCGGATGACCGTGCGGGCGCTGGAGAACTGCCGTACCGGGCGCGTGCGCCGGCACCACGACAGCGGGGTGCTCGCGGCCGAGCTGCTCTTCGACACCCGGCTGCGGGCCGGTGACACCTTCCTCTTCCGCTACGCCGTCGAGGACGGCACGGCGGGCGTCTCGCACGAGTACGTGCGCGGGGTGGAGTCCCCCGGCGGCCAGTACGCGCTCCAGGTGTGCTTCGGCTCCGGGACGCTCCCGGTGCGCTGCCACCGGTTCACCCAGCACTCGGCGGCGGCACCGCGCGGCGGCCACCAGGAGCTGGTGCTCAGCGGGCGGCACCGCTCGGTGCACCTGGTGGAACCGCGCGTGCGGTCGGGTTACGTGGGGATCGCCTGGGACTGGGAGTGATCCCGGTCAGGTCTGCGGCCTGACGACCAGCGTGCCGTTCTTCACCTCGACGGCCAGCGTCTTCAGGGGGGCCACGGCCGGCTCGCGCAGCACCTTGCCGGTGGTGGCGTCGAACTCGCTGCCGTGGCAGGGGCAGACCAGCTTCGTGCCCTCGAGCTTGTTGATGGGGCATCCCGCGTGGGTGCAGACGGTGTCGTACGCCTTGAGGGTGCCGTCCCCGCTCCGGCTGACCACGACGTTGTGGTCCCGGTACAGCTTCGCGCCGCCCTCGGCGACCTCGCCCTCGGGGCCCAGCTCGACGGGGCCGGTCAGCGGGGCGGCGCCCTCCTCGGTGCTCCCGCACGCGGTGAGGCCCAGTCCGGCCACGGGCGTCAGGGCCGCGCCTCGCAGGACGGTGCGGCGGGTCACGGCGGGGCGGCGGGCGGGCATGAGGGCTCCACGGGTGGGACGACGATGCGCGGGTGGACATCGGGGACGATACCGGGAGTGATCGTTCCGGCTAAGGGCGGGGGCTGTCGCGAGGTGGCCCGGCAGGCGTTTACGCACGTCCGGCGAATGGGATACGGTCCCCACCCGAGAGGCGGCACGTGGCGTACGGCTGTGCGAAGCCGGCGGGTCGTGAAGCCCGGTCCTTCGGAGACCTTCGGAGAAGGGAACCCCTCGTGATCGTCGTGGCCGGTGAGGCACTGATCGACCTGGTACCGCGCGGCGCGGGCGCGCTCGCGCCGCTGACGCCGGCGCTCGGCGGCGGCCCGTTCAACACGGCGGTGGCACTGGGCCGCCTCGGCTCCCCCACCGCGTTCTGCTCCCGGGTGTCGCGCGACGCCTTCGGTACGGCGCTGCTGGACCGGCTGCGGGAGACCGGTGTGGACCTGTCGTCGGTGCAGCGCGGTGACGAGCCGACGACGCTGGCCGTCGCCACCGTCGGCGCGGACGGCTCCGCGGCGTACACCTTCTACGTGGAGGGGACGGCGGACCGCCTGTTCACGGCCCCCGGCGCCTTGCCGGCCGGCACCCGCGCGGTGTCCTTCGGGACCTGCTCCCTCGTGCTGGAGCCGGGTGCGAGCGCGTACGAGGAGCTGATGCGCACCGCCCGCGCGCAGGGCGTCTTCACGGCGTTGGACCCCAACATCCGGGCGGGTCTCATCCCCGACGCCGACGCCTACCGGGCCCGGTTCCACAGCTGGCTGCCGTCGGTGTCGCTGCTGAAGCTGTCCGCGGAGGACGCCGAGTGGCTCGGCGGGTCCCCGAAGGAGTGGCTGGCGGCCGGTCCGGCGGCGGTCGTGGTCACCCGGGGCGGTGACGGGCTGACCGCGTTCACCCGTGACGGCGGCGAGTATTCCGTGCCGGGTGAGCGGGTCGAGGTGGTGGACACGATCGGCGCCGGTGACACGGTGAACGCGGCGCTGCTGCACGGCCTGGCGGTGCGGGACGCGCTCAGTGACGCGGGGGTGGCCGCGCTGGGCGACGAGGGCTGGACGGACCTGCTCGGCTTCGCGGCGCGCGCGGCGGCGGTCACCTGCTCACGCGCGGGCGCGGAGCCGCCGTACGCCCGTGAACTGGAGCCGGAGGCCGTCTGACGCGCGTACGCGCCGTGCCGCACGGGGGTTCCGTGCGGCACGGCGCGTACGGGTGCGGGCCGGTCAGGCCTTGGGCGCCCGCGTCGTCCTCTTCGCGGCGGCCTTGGTGGCCGTCTTCTTGGCGGGTGTCTTCGCGGGGGCCGTACCGTCGATCTTCTTGGTGGCCGTCCTCCTCGTGCCGGTCTTGGCCGCGACCGTCTTCTTCGCCGCCTTGCGCGGGGCCGGGGCCTGCGCGGCGTCGCTGATCCGCTCCGCCCCCAGGATGTCGCGCAAAAACTTGCCGGTGTGGCTGGCCGGTACGCCGGCGACCTGCTCCGGGGTGCCCTCCGCGACCACCAGGCCACCGCCGGAACCGCCCTCGGGCCCCATGTCGATGACCCAGTCGGCGGTCTTGATCACATCGAGGTTGTGCTCGATGACGATGACCGTGTTGCCCTTCTCGACCAGGCCGGACAGGACCTTCAACAGCTTGCTGATGTCCTCGAAGTGCAGACCGGTGGTCGGCTCGTCCAGGACGTAGACCGTGCGGCCGGTGGAGCGCTTCTGCAGCTCGCTGGCGAGCTTCACGCGCTGCGCCTCTCCGCCGGACAGGGTGGTCGCGGACTGGCCGAGGCGGACGTAGCCGAGACCGACGTCGTTGAGCGTCCGCAGGTGGCGGGAGATGGCCGGGACCGCCTCGAAGAAGTGCATGGCCTCTTCGATCGGCATGTTCAGGACGTCGGCGATGGACTTGCCCTTGTAGTGGACCTCCAGGGTCTCCCGGTTGTAACGGGCGCCGTGGCAGACCTCGCACGGGACGTACACGTCCGGGAGGAAGTTCATCTCGATCTTGATGGTGCCGTCGCCCGCGCAGTTCTCGCAGCGGCCGCCCTTGACGTTGAAGGAGAAGCGGCCCGGCATGTAGCCGCGGACCTTCGCCTCGGTGGTCTCGGCGAACAGCTTGCGGACGTGGTCGAAGACACCCGTGTACGTCGCCGGGTTGGAGCGCGGGGTGCGGCCGATGGGCGACTGGTCGACGTGGACGACCTTGTCGACGAGGTCGTCGCCGTCCACGCGCGTGTGCCGGCCGGGGACGCTGCGCGCGCCGTTCAGCTCACGGGCGAGGTGGGTGTACAGGATGTCGTTGACCAGGGTGGACTTGCCGGAGCCGGAGACACCGGTGACCGCGGTGAAGACGCCCAGCGGGAAGGACACGTCGATGTCCCGCAGGTTGTTCTCGCGGGCGCCGTGCACCGTGAGCCGGCGCGAGGGGTCGTGCGGGCGGCGGACGTCGGGCAGCGGGATGGCCTTCTTGCCGGACAGGTACTGGCCGGTCTGCGACTCGGCGTTGGCGAGGAGCTCCTTGAGGGAGCCGCTGTGCACCACCTTGCCGCCGTGCTCACCGGCGCCGGGGCCGATGTCGACGATCCAGTCGGCGACCTTGATGGTGTCCTCGTCGTGCTCGACGACGATGAGCGTGTTGCCCATGTCGCGCAGCCGGACCAGGGTCTCGATCAGCCGGTGGTTGTCCCGCTGGTGCAGGCCGATGGAGGGCTCGTCGAGGACGTAGAGCACGCCGACGAGTCCGGAGCCGATCTGGGTGGCCAGGCGGATGCGCTGTGCCTCGCCGCCGGAGAGCGTGCCCGCCGCGCGGTTGAGCGAGAGGTAGTCCAGGCCGACGTCGACCAGGAACCGCAGCCGCTCGTTGACCTCCTTGAGCACCCGCTCGGCGATCTTCTTGTCGCGGGCGGTGAGCTTCAGCTCGCCCAGGAAGTCCGCGCAGTCGCTGATGGACATCCCGGAGACCTCGGCGATGGACTTGCCCATGACCGTGACGGCGAGGACGACCGGCTTGAGCCGGGTGCCCTCACAGGCGGGGCAGGGCACCTCGCGCATGTAGCCCTCGAAGCGCTCGCGGCTGGCGTCGCTCTCGGCCTCGCTGTGCCGGCGCTTGACGAAGGGGACGGCGCCCTCGAAGGCCGTGGTGTACCGGCGCTCGCGGCCGTAGCGGTTGCGGTAGCGGACCTCGACCTGGGTCTTGTGGCCGTGCAGCAGGGCCTTCTTGGCGCGCTGCGGCAGGCCGGCGAACGGGATGTCGGTGCGGAAGCCCAGCGCGTCCGCGAGGGCGCCGATCAGACGGCCGAAGTAGTCCTTGGTGTGGCCGTGCGACCACGGGTGGATGGCGCCCTCGTCGAGGCTCTTGTCCGGGTCGGGGACGATCAGCTCGGGGTCGACCTCCATGCGCGTGCCGATGCCGGTGCACTCGGGGCAGGCGCCGAAGGGTGAGTTGAAGGAGAAGGAGCGCGGCTCCAGTTCCTCGAAGGACAAGTCGTCGTACGGGCAGTACAGGTGCTCGGAGTACATGCGCTCGCGCTCGGGGTCGTCCTCGGGGAGGTCGACGAAGTCGAGCACGACCATGCCTCCGGACAGGCCGAGGGCGGTCTCGACGGAGTCGGTGAGGCGGCGCTTGGCGCCGTCCTTGACCGTGAGGCGGTCGACGACCACCTCGATGGTGTGCTTCTCCTGCTTCTTCAGCGTGGGAGGGCTGGAGAGCTGGATCGTCTCGCCGTCCACCCGGGCGCGGGAGTAGCCCTTGGTCTGGAGCTCGGAGAAGAGGTCGACGAACTCGCCCTTGCGCTCGCGCACCAGCGGGGAGAGCACCTGGAAGCGGCTGCCCTCGGGCAGTTCCAGGACCTTGTCGACGATGGCCTGCGGCGACTGGCGCGAGATCGGCCGGGAGCACTCGGGACAGTGCGGCTTGCCGATGCGCGCGAAGAGCAGGCGCAGGTAGTCGTAGACCTCGGTGATGGTGCCGACCGTGGAGCGCGGGTTGCGGGAGGTCGACTTCTGGTCGATGGAGACCGCCGGGGACAGACCTTCGATGAAGTCGACGTCCGGCTTGTCCATCTGGCCGAGGAACTGCCGGGCGTACGAGGAGAGCGACTCCACGTAGCGCCGCTGTCCTTCGGCGAAGATCGTGTCGAAGGCCAGCGAGGACTTGCCCGACCCCGACAGGCCCGTGAAGACGATGAGCGAGTCGCGCGGGAGATCGAGCGAGACGTTCTTGAGGTTGTGCTCGCGGGCTCCACGGACGATGAGACGGTCGGCCACGCCGGTCCGCACCTTTCTTGAGAGAAGTGACAGGGGCGGGGCCCCCGTCTTCCTCAGACTAGGGGGAGCCACTGACAACGCCGGTTCGGATTCACGGGTTGTCAACAAACCCCGGCTCTCCAGCATGCCCGACGCCGAACACGACCATATAGCACGTGCATTCGATTTAGGGTACGGCTTCGCCACCTTCACCCGAAGGTGTGACGGGGCTAGGGTCAGCACCATGATTGATCACGCTGATGACCTGGCGTCTGTACAAGCAGCGACCGACCGGCTGCTCACCGCGGTCGCCGCACTGGACAACGCGGCTGTGACCCAGTCGTCACGGCTGCCCGGCTGGACCCGCGGCCACGTCCTGGCCCACCTGGCCCGCAACGCGGACGCCCTGGTGAACGTCTTCGAGGGCCGCCCCATGTACGCCTCCGACGAGGCCCGGGACGCCGACATCGAGCGGGACGCGCCGCGCTCCCTCGACGTGCACCTCGCCGACCTGCGGGAGAGCGGGGAGCGCTTCCGCTCGGCGGGCGCGGCCCCGGCGGACTGGTCACGCACGGTGCAGCTGCGCAACGGGATCACGGACCGGGCGGAGCGGGTGCCGTTCCGCCGGTGGATCGAGGTGGAGCTGCACCATGTGGACCTCGGGATCGGTTACGAGCTGGAGGACCTTCCGCCGGACTTCACGGAGCGGGAGATCGACTTCCTCGCGGCGCGGTTCGCCGGCCACCCGGACGTACCGTCGACCGCCCTCGCCACCGTGGACGGCAGGACCTGGACGACCGGCGGCGAGGAGGCCGGTGGCCCGGTCGTGGTCGAGGGGAGGGCGGCCGACCTGCTCGGCTGGCTCTCCGGCCGCCGGGACGGCGCCGCCCTGACGGTCAAGGGCGGCGATCTTCCGTCGCTTCCCCCGCTGTAGCACCTGTCCGGCGCGGGTTCCCGCTATAGGCTGACGGTCATGACGTACAGCGGGCGGGTGACGGTCGGCGGCCCAGCCGACGTGCACGAACTCAAGGACCTGATGATCACCAAGGTCGCGGTCGGCCCCATGGACAACAACACCTATCTGCTGCGGTGCCGGGCCACCGACGAGCAGTTGCTGATCGACGCGGCCAACGACGCGAGGACCCTGCTGGGGACGATCGGTGACGACGGCATCGCGTCCGTCGTCACCACCCACCGGCACGGCGACCACTGGCAGGCGCTCGCCGAGGTCGTCGCCGCCACCGGCGCCCGCACCCACGCGGGCCGGGAGGACGCCGAGGGCATCCCGGTGCCGACCGACGTGCCGGTCGACGACGGCGACACCATCCGCGTGGGCCGGGTGGAGCTCACCGCCCGCCACCTGGTCGGGCACACGCCCGGCTCGATCGCCCTGGTCTACGACGATCCCCACGGGCATCCGCATGTGTTCACCGGGGACTGCCTGTTCCCGGGCGGTGTGGGCAACACCCACAAGGACCCGAAGGCGTTCGCCAGTCTGATCCATGACGTCGAGACCAAGATCTTCGATGTCCTCCCGGACGAGACCTGGGTCTATCCCGGGCACGGCGACGACACCACTCTGGGCGCGGAACGCCCGCATCTGCCGGAGTGGCGCGCGCGGGGCTGGTGAGACGGGGCTTACGCCTCGGCCACTCCGGGTCCGGCCAGCGCCGCGATCCGCTCCACCGCGAACACGTACCCCTGCACCCCGCATCCCGCGATGACCCCGTCGGCGCGCAGGGAGACGTAGGAGTGGTGCCGGAAGGACTCGCGCCGGTGGATGTTGGAGATGTGGACCTCCATCACGGGCAGGCCGTCACAGGCCTGGAGGGCGTCCAGGATGGCGACGGAGGTGTGCGAGTAGGCGCCGGGGTTGATGACGATCCCGCAGTGGTTCAGCCGCGCCTCGTGGATCCAGTCCACCAGCCGGCCCTCGTGGTTGGACTGGCGCAGATCCACCGTGCCGCCCCGTGCCGCCGCCGCCTCGGTGCACATCGCCTCCACGTCGGCGAGCGTGTCGGAGCCGTAGATCTCCGGCTGGCGCTGTCCCAGCAGGTTCAGGTTGGGGCCGTTGAGGATCATGATGGGGGCGTCAGCCAGGTTGCGGGGCACGGTTCCTCCGGTCCGTCGGGGTGGGGCGGTCCTCGCCGGAACCGCTGCTCGGACCCGGTTTATCACGGTGCGGCGCATGGCCGTTGAGCTCCGCCCCGGCCCGCACCGGGCGACCGCGCGGCCGTGCCTCGGACGCTTCCCGGCATTGCTCGTGGGCCGCCCGGAGAACCAGGTCTCCGGACGGCCACGAGCCCTGGAGAGAGCGCGTCCCCCGCCGCCGGACGGACATCACAGGTCATGCTCCCCGCTAGGGGTTGACCGCCAGCTCCAGATAGGCCGCGAGCAGCACCAGGTGCACGCCTCCCTGCAGTGGTGTGGCCCGCCCGGGGACCACGGTCAGCGCACCCACCACCATGGTCAGGGCGAGCAGCACCAGGTGGGTGTTGCCGAGCCCGAGGACGAGCGGACCGGGGAGCCAGAGGGAGGCGAGCGCGACGGCGGGGATGGTCAGGCCGATGCTGGCCATCGCCGAGCCGAGCGCGAGGTTCATGCTGGTCTGCACCTGGTTGCGGCGCGCGGCGCGCACCGCGGCGATGGTCTCCGGGAGGAGGACCAGCAGGGCGATGATCACACCGACGACGGAGTGGGGCAGCCCGGCGGCCTCCACTCCGGACTCGATCGTGGGTGAGACTCCCTTGGCCAGCCCGACCACGCCGACCAGGGCCAGGCCCAGCAGCCCGAGACTGATCAGGGCGGTGCGCGTGGAGGGCGCCTCGGCGTGCTCCTGCTCGGTGGTGGCCGTCTCGCTCTGCTTGACGATCGGCAGGAAGTAGTCGCGGTGTCTGACGGTCTGGGTCGCCACGAACAAGGCGTAGAGGGTCAGTGAGGAGAGCGCCGCGAACGTGAGCTGCACGGTGGAGAACTCCGGGCCCGGCTTGCTCGTGGTGAACGTCGGCAGCACCAGGCTGAGGGTCGCCAGTGTCGCGACCGTGGCGAGGGCCGCGCCGGTGCCTTCCGAATTGAACACCGCCGTGCCGTGGCGCAGTGAGCCCACCAGCAGGCTCAGTCCGAGAATGCCGTTGACGGTGATCATCACGGCCGCGAACACGGTGTCCCTGGCGAGGGTCGCGCTCTTGTCCCCGCCGTCGAGCATCAGCGTGACGATCAGCGCCACCTCGATGACGGTGACGGCGACCGCGAGGACCAGGGAGCCGAAGGGCTCACCGACCCGGTGCGCGACCACCTCGGCGTGGTGCACGGCCGCCAGCACGGATCCCGCGAGGACCGCGGTCACCAGTACGACGATCCAGCCGGGCAGTTCGCGTCCCCAGGTCAGGATCAGCAGAACCACGGCGAACACCGGCACCAGGGTCGTCCACTGTGCCGCGAGTGACCTGAGCCGAGCGGTCATGGGGCGATCGTCGCAGACGTGAACGGGTGGCGCACCTCACTGCGCTCCTTCGACCACCGGCCGACCCCGGGGAGCGTAGGGGGGGTCACCGCCTCACGGCGTGCCCCTCCGCTCCGCGATCCTGATCGTCTCGGGGTCATCATGGTCACGCATGGCCTCCTCGTACGAGTCGCATTCGGTCGGCGCCGGCACGCGGCGCGGGGTGGGAACGGACAGGACCGGGAGCGGTGGTCGGTGATGTGCTGACCTCCGCTCCCGGGCCGGGCGTTCCGGTGTCCGACAGTGTCAGACGTCGATGTCGTTCTTCACGGGGTCCTCTCCCCGGCCCACTGCCGCCTCGGCCTCCGCCTGCTTGCGGGAGGCCCGCAGGCTGGTGATCGTGGTGACGATCAGGACCGCGCAGATCACACCCAGCGAGACCGGGATGCTGATCTCGGGGACGTGTACCCCGGACTCGTGCAGTGCGTGCAGCACCAGCTTCACGCCGATGAAGCCGAGGATGATCGACAGGCCGTAGGAGAGGTGGACCAGCTTCTTCAGCAGGCCGCCGATGAGGAAGTACAGCTGCCTGAGGCCCATCAGCGCGAACGCGTTCGCCGTGAACACGATGTACGGGTCCTGCGTCAGGCCGAAGATCGCGGGGATCGAGTCGAGCGCGAACAGGATGTCCGTGGTGCCGATGGCGAGCATGACGACGAGCATCGGGGTCATGACCCGCTTGCCGTTCTGCTCGATCCACAGCTTGGTGCCGTGGTACCGGTCGGCCACGCCGAAGCGTCGCTCGGCAGCCTTGAGCAGCTTGTTCTCCTCGTACTCCTCGTCCTCCTCGTCGGCCCTGGCCTCCTGGATGAGCTTCCAGGCGGTCCAGATCAGGAAGGCGCCGAAGATGTAGAACACCCAGGAGAAGCTGGCGAGGATCGCCGCGCCGGCGGCGATGAAGATCGCGCGCAGCACCAGGGCTATGAGGACACCGACGAGGAGCACCCGCTGCTGGTACTGCGACGGCACCGCGAACTTCGCCATGATCAGGACGAAGACGAAGAGGTTGTCGACGCTCAGCGACTTCTCGGTGATGTAGCCGGCGAAGAACTCGCCTCCGGCCTGGCCTCCGCCCCAGATCAGCAGGCCGAGTCCGAAGAGCGCGGCCAGGACGATCCAGACGATGGTCCAGATACCGGCTTCCTTGATGGACACGTCATGCGGTTTGCGGCCGATGAAGAAGTCGGCCGCGATGAGGACGCACAGGCCCACGATCGTCAGGACCCATAGGGTCGGGGAAACATCCACTGCGCCTCCGGCAGGTACGTCACACGGCAAATGTCAGCGTCGTCGCTGCCGGAGGTCTCTTCCACCCGGGTCGCCGGCGCTCGGTCGCGTCCGGACGGTCCTTCGGGCCGACGCCCCGGGATCTGGCCTGATCCGTATTGACGGGGTCGCCGCACAGACAGGGAGTACTCCCCTCCGTGCGGTCAACAGTACCCAATCACCAAGGATTGGTAAAGAGGTGGGTAAAGAAAGATACAAAGCTCCAGGTGGTGGAGCTTTACGCGAACTTGGCCAAAGGTGCGGGGAGGTCACCTGCCCCATGAGCGGCGGGCCGCCGCGACCTGGGTGAGCACCTGGTGGAGGACCTGGCTTCCCGGCGGCACGAGCGGCGGCTCGTACGTCCAGGCGTGTCCGACCCACGGGTCGGCCAAATGGTCATCGGGCACGGGAGTCAGTCGCAGCAGCGAACGCCACAGCGGGTCGAGGAGCGGACCGTAGCCCGCGGACTCCTCGCGGTCGGCGACCATCATCAGATGGACCCCGACGGACGGGCCCTCGTCGGCGAGGTAGCGCAACTGGTTCACGGCCCGGTCGTCGAAGCCGTGCGGGAAGTCGTTGACGATCAGCAACTGCTGGGAGGTGTCGAAGCCGGGCGGCAGGGCGTCGGGGGCGCCTCCGCGCAGCGCCATCTGCACCAGGTCGACCCGCTGCGTGAGCCGGCCCAGCACCTCCGTCACCCCCGCGGCGCCCTGGGCCGGTGGGGCCGCCAGCACACCGGTCCGGGTCAGCGGCTCCAGCGGCTGCGCCCCGGATCCGGCCGGGTCGATGACGTGCACGGTGAACTGGCCCGCCGGGTAGACGGCGAGCAGCCGGGCCGCGTGCGTCACCGCCGTCTCCATGGCGAGGCGCCGCATGTCGTGGGAGTCGGTGAACGACCCGTCGGCCGAGTCGGCCCGTCCGCTGTCGATCCACAGACCGCGCTCCAGCGGCAGCCGGAGCAGCATCGGGATGCGGATCCGGTCGGCCTCGGGCAGCCGCAGGTCGCCCAGGCGCAGCGCCATGGGTATCTCCATCGGCACCCGGTAGGCGTGCCAGGCGGGGTTGTCCCAGCGGGCGAAGGCCGGGGGCAGCGCGGGTTCGACGACGTCGGCCTCGGCGACGAGCTGGGCGAGGTCCCGGTCGAGGACTTCTCGCGCCTGGTCGACGAGGTGCGCGTGCCGGGCCCGGGCGGCCTCGCGCGCGGCGTCGCCCTGACCGCCGATCCGGCTGCGCGGATCGGACAGGGCCTGCTCCAGCTCCTTGTCCATGCGGGACTCGGCGAAGTCGACGGCGCTGCGGTAGGCGGCGGCGGTACGGGCCAGGTCCTCGAACATGCCCCAGACCTGGTTGTAGAGCCGCTCCTCCATGGACCAGCCGGTCGCGTCCCCCGCGACGGGCTGCGCGGGCTGTCCGGGCCGCGCCGGCGGCGCGGTGGGCGGGGGCGGCGGCGGGGCGGAGTTCCGCCGGCCGGGGTGGCTGTAGTCGATCGGGCCGCCGGTGGTGGCGGACGGGTCCGCGGCACCGGTTCCGCCGTACGACGGCTGCGGCCCGGTCTGTCCCGGTCCGCCGGCCGGCTGCCCGCCGTACGACGGCGGTACGGGGCCGGGGGCGCCCTGCGGTGCGGTGCCGCCCTGGTCGGGGCCGATCGCGGGAGCGGCCGGCTGACGGGAGCGGTCGCCGTCGGCCGGGCGGGGAGGGGGCGCCTGCACGGAGCGGGTGAGTCCCCGCGCGACGGCCTCGTCGATGGTCCCGGCGAGCTGTACGGCCTCGGGCAGGCCCTGGTCGGCGAGGAGGTCGGCGAGGCCGCCCGCGTAGCCCTGGCCGACGGCGCGCACCTTCCAGGCACCCTGCCGCCGGTAGAGCTCCAGCGCGACGACGGCCGACTCGGGCTCCAGGCCCGTGATGGTGTAGCTGGCGATCTCGCCGCCGTCCAGGCCGGTGACGGCGACGAAGGGGGCCGCCACCGCGCCGAACCGGACGGGACCACCGCCCGGGATGGGCAGGGCGAGCAGCACACTGACCCGGTGGACCGCGTCCGTCATGGCGTCCAGGTCCACCGCGAGACGGTGGTCGGCGGCCGCCTGCCGCGACACCTCCAGACCGGGCTGGGTGGGCGCGCCCGGGTGGGCCACCCACTCCACTCCGTGGATCCGGCCGTTCTCGTCGCCGAGCGCGGCCGCGGCCACGACCGGTGTGCCGGCCGAGATCCGGATCTCCAGACGGGACTGGGAGAGCGGGTGGTTCTGTCCCCGCACCAGCTCGGCCGTCATCGCCTTCGTCCCCCTGTGTCGCGTGTGATGTGTCGCGTGCCGTGTCCCGGCCTCGGGTGCGGTGCCTAGAGGACCGGCAGGATCGTCGGCATCAGGTCCTGGAAGGTGCGGCCGTTGGCCGGGTTGCCGAGGGCCGTCATCGTCCAGTTCGTGCCCGTGCGGTGCACCTTCGCCATGATCTGAGCCGTGTAGGCGCCACCGCCGGCCAGCGTGTAGCGGGCGAGCTCCTGGCCGTTGGTCTCGTCGACGAGGCGGCAGAACGCGTTCTGCACCTCCTGGAAGGTCTGGCCCGTGAAGGAGTTCACGGTGAAGACGATCTGGTCGATGTGGACCGGGACGCGCGCGAGGTCGACGAGGATGGCCTCGTCGTCGCCGCCCTGTCCGACACCGCCGACGAGGTTGTCACCGGTGTGGCGCACCGAGCCGTCGTCGCTCACGAGGTGGCGGAAGAAGACGACGTCGACCGGCTGCTTGTCCGCGAACAGGACGGCCGAGGCGTCCAGGTCGATCTCACGGGTGCGCGAGCCGAACAGGCCGCGACGGGGAGCCGCCTGCCAGCCGAGACCCATGCGCACCGCGGTCAGGCTGCCGCCGTCGTTCTTCTGCAGACTGATGGCCTGACCCTTGGTCATGTTGACGGTCACGCGCTGATTCCCCTCTCGAACTTCCCCTGTTGCCGCGCGGTCGCGGTTGACCAGAACACTACGCAGGGGCACTGACAGCGACGTACCCAGGACCGCACTTTGTGTCGTTCTTGCAACACATCGCGTACACGGCCGTCAGGACAGGCCGGCCTCCTGCATCTGCCGCAACTCCTTCTTCATCTCGGACACCTCGTCACGCAGCCGGGCCGCGATCTCGAACTGGAGGTCGGCCGCGGCGGCCCGCATCCGCGTGGTGAGTTCCTCGATCTGCTCGGCGAGTTCGGCGGCGGGGCGGTCGGTCGGCACGGTCTCGGCGGCCTTGCCCCTGGCGCCCTTGGCGCTCTTCGCGCCCTTGGCCGCCTTGGCGCCCAGGGAGGGCACGGGTGCCTTGGTGCCGCCGCCGTCCTTCTTGGTCTGGCGGTAGCCAGAGCCGAGCAGTTCCTCGGTGTCGATGTCCTCGCGGGCGATCTGGGCGACGATGTCGTTGATCTTCTTGCGCAGGGGCTGCGGGTCGATGCCGTTCGCCTTGTTGTACGCGACCTGCTTCTCCCGGCGGCGGTTGGTCTCGTCGATGGCCTTCTCCATCGCCGGGGTGATCTTGTCGGCGTACATGTGGACCTGGCCGGAGACGTTGCGCGCCGCGCGGCCGATGGTCTGGATCAGGGAGGTGCCCGAGCGCAGGAAACCCTCCTTGTCGGCGTCGAGGATGGCCACCAGGGACACCTCGGGCAGGTCGAGGCCCTCGCGCAGCAGGTTGATGCCGACGAGGACGTCGTACTCGCCGCTGCGCAGCTCCCGCAGCAGCTCGACCCGGCGCAGGGTGTCGACGTCGCTGTGCAGGTAGCGCACCTGGATGCCGAGTTCCAGGAAGTAGTCGGTGAGGTCCTCGGCCATCTTCTTGGTGAGCGTGGTGACCAGGACGCGCTCGTCCTTCTCCACGCGGGTGCGGATCTCGTGCACCAGGTCGTCGATCTGGCCCTCGGTGGGCTTGACCACGACCTCGGGGTCGACGAGGCCGGTGGGGCGGATGATCTGCTCGACGAATCCGTCCGCGCGGGAGAGCTCGTACTGGCCGGGGGTGGCCGACAGGTAGACGGCCTGCCCGATGCGCTCCTGGAACTCCTCCCACTTCAGCGGCCGGTTGTCCAGGGCGGAGGGGAGCCGGAAGCCGTGGTCGACGAGGGTGCGCTTGCGGGAGGCGTCGCCCTCGTACATGGCGCCGATCTGCGGGACCGTGACGTGCGACTCGTCGATGACGAGGAGGAAGTCGTCAGGGAAGTAGTCCAGCAGGGTGTTCGGCGGGGAGCCGGGAGAGCGGCCGTCGAAGTGCATCGAGTAGTTCTCCACACCGGAACAGGAGCCGATCTGGCGGAGCATCTCGATGTCGTACGTGGTGCGCATGCGCAGACGCTGGGCCTCCAGGAGCTTGCCCTGCTTCTCCAGCTCGGTCAGGCGCTCGCCGAGCTCCTTCTCGATGTCGCCCACCGCGCGCTCCAGGCGCTCGGGGCCCGCGACGTAGTGGGAGGCCGGGAAGACGTACAGCTGCTGGTCGTCACTGATGATCTCGCCGGTGAGCGGGTGGAGCGTGGACAGCGCCTCGATCTCGTCGCCGAACATCTCGATGCGCACGGCGAGCTCCTCGTAGACCGGGAAGATCTCGATGGTGTCGCCGCGGACGCGGAAGGTTCCGCGGGTGAAGGCCATGTCGTTGCGCGTGTACTGGATGTCCACGAAGCGGCGCAGCAGCTCGTCCCGGTCGAGCTCGTCGCCGACGCGGAGGGGGACCATGCGGTCCACGTACTCCTGCGGGGTGCCCAGGCCGTAGATGCAGGAGACGGAGGCGACCACGACGACGTCGCGGCGGGTGAGCAGCGAGTTGGTCGCGGAGTGGCGCAGCCGCTCGACCTCCTCGTTGATCGAGGAGTCCTTCTCGATGTAGGTGTCCGACTGCGGGACGTACGCCTCGGGCTGGTAGTAGTCGTAGTACGAGACGAAGTATTCGACGGCGTTGTTCGGCAGCAGCTCGCGGAACTCGTTGGCCAGCTGGGCGGCCAGGGTCTTGTTCGGCGCCATGACCAGGGTGGGGCGCTGGAGCTTCTCGATCATCCACGCGGTGGTGGCGGACTTTCCGGTGCCGGTCGCGCCGAGCAGGACGACGTCCTTCTCACCTGCTTGGATGCGCCGGGCGAGGTCGGCGATGGCCGCCGGCTGGTCACCGCTCGGCTGGTAGGGACTGACGACCTCGAAGGGCGCCACCGTGCGTTCGATCTGGGAAACGGGCCGCATGCCATCCACCGTACGGCCCCCCACTGACAACGGGTCCGGATCAGCGGCGCTGCGGGGTCCGGGAGCGGTGTTCCACGGGGCCGCGGGCCCGCAGCCGCGAGCGCGCCGGTGAGTGGTGGGCCGGGGAATGGGCGGGGACGCCGGGCTTGTGCTCGGCGGGGGGCGCGGCGGACCCGCCGGCCACCATCAGCGGATCGAAGACCACCACGACGCCCGCGAGGACGAGGAAGGCGAGCGGGCCGACCATCATCGGCCCGAGCAGGGCGGCCGCCGGCTCTCCCGCGGCGGGCTCGGCCGTGCCGTGGACGTGCACCTCGAGTGCGGCCATGCCGGTGTAGTGCATCCCGGTGACCGCGAGCCCCATGACGACGCTGGCGCCCACGCTCCACCGAAGGCCCCGCTCCCGTCCGGCCGCCCACAGGGCGGCGCTGGCGGCGACCATGGCGATGGCCACGGACGCGGCGACCGTGAGGACGTCGTACTCCAGGCGTCCGTCGAGGTTCATGCCGGCCATGCCGAGATAGTGCATCGAGGCGATGCCGAGGCCGGTGATGGTGCCCCCGGTGAACAGGGCCGTCCCGGAGGCGCCCTTGTAGCCGACGATGAAGATCCCGATGCCCACCATGACGACGGCGACGGCCAGGCTCGCGAATGTGATCAGCCGGTCGTAGTGGATCGGCGTGCCCGCGACGGTGAAGCCCGTCATCGCGACGAAGTGCATCGTCCATATGCCGGAGGCGATGGTCGCGGCCCCCAGCGCGAGCCAGCCGGGGCGCCAGGACCGGGACGCCCTGGCGGCCCTTGCGGTGCAGCGCAGGCCCAGGGCACCGCCGAGACCGGCCATGAGGAAGGCCACCAGCGGTGTGACCAGGCCGTAGCTGAATCCGTCGACCGTGCCCTGCATGCGCGGCTGCCCTTCCCGACCCGTGCGTACCGTGACGTCCCGATATACCCCCCTCCTGACGCCGTGACGGCGGCCAGGGATGACGCAGAGAGTATGACCCCACCGGAACGGTCGAACGACTTTCCGACAAAGAAACACGTCCTTGCCCCAGGTGTGTGGCATCAGTGTGCGGAATTCGGGCGACCCCGTTCAATCCGCGTCCATCCCGCACTCGCCCCGCGTCGACCCTCTGCTGCCACAGTTGAGCCGACCGTGACCGCTCGACGCGAGGAGTACCCATGCACGTACGCGCTGTCACCGCCTCGGCCGCCGCGTTCCTGAGCACCGCCGCCCTCCTGCTCCCGCTCTCCCCCGCGCGGGCCGCGGAAAGCTCCGCGCGGCCCCTGGTGACAGCCCACCGGGGCGCGTCCGCGTACGCGCCCGAGAACACCCTGGAGGCCGTCGACAAGGCCGCCGCGCTCGGCGTCGACCGGGTGGAGACCGACGTCCAGCGCACCAGGGACGGTGAACTCGTCGTCCTGCACGACGACAGCCTCCGGCGCACCACCGACGTCGAGGAGGTCTTCCCCGACCGGGCTCCGTGGAAGGTGAAGGACTTCACCGCCGCGGAGATCGCCCGGCTGGACGCGGGCAGCTGGTTCGGCTCCGCGTACGCGGGCGCGCGCGTACCGACGCTGGAGCAGTTCCTGCACCGCGTCGAGCGGCACCGCCAGAAGCTCCTGCTGGAGATCAAGAACCCTCAGCTGTATCCCGGCCTGGAGCGGCAGCTCGTCAAGGTGCTGGGCAACGAGGGCTGGCTGGACCGCCGGCACGTGCGGAACCGGCTGATCGTGCAGAGCTTCAGCGCGCGGAGCGTGCGGACGGTCCACGATCTGCGGCCCGCGGTGAAGACGGGCTTCCTCGGGACGCCGCCCGTGTCGGACCTGCCCGCGTACGTGGACTTCACCGACCAGATCAATCCCTCGCACGGCTCCCTCTCCGCCGATTACGTCGCCGCCGTGCACGCCCTCAAGGGGGCGCACGGCAAGCCGCTGGAGGTGTGCACCTGGACCGTGAACGACGCGGCCGCCGCCCGGCGGGTCGCCGGGTTCGGGGTCGACGGGATCATCACCGACACGCCTGACGTGGTGCGGGACGCGGTGCGCGGCTGAGGCGTCCGTCCGCGCTCCCGGGGCGTTGTCGGTGGCGGGCCGTACGGTGGTGCGCATGGACAGCCATGGGCAGTACGAGCAGCGGGTGGTGTGGGCCGTCGTCGGCACCGGCATCGGCCCGCTGCTGCTGGCCGCGACCCGCGAGGGCCTGGTCAACGTCGTGTTCCACGCCACCGAAGAGGTGCGCGCTGGTGCGCTGGAGCGGCTGGCGTCGCGGCTCGGTGCCGAGCCCGTCGAGGAGCCCGGCTCACCGCTGCTGACCGAGGCGATACGCCAGGTCGAGGCGTACTTCGCGGGTGAGCGGCGGGGCTTCGAGCTGCCGCTGGACTGGTCGCTGGTCTCGGGCTTCAACCGTGAGGTGCTGCGAGAGCTGGCCTCCGGGGTGCCGTTCGGTTCGGTCGTCGGGTACGGCGATCTGGCCCGGCGGGTCGGCCGGCCCGGCGCGGCCCAGGCCGTGGGCATGGCGATGGGCGCGAATCCGTTGCCGGTGGTCGTGCCGTGCCACCGGGTGGTGGAGAGCGACGGGGGCATCGGCGGGTTCGGCGGCGGCCTGGAGACCAAGCGCCGCCTCCTCGTCCTGGAGGGCGTCCTCCCCGAGCCGCTGTTCTGACGGCTCGGGGATCCGCTCGCGGCGCCCGCCGGGCGCCGTCGCGCCAGTCCGGTGCCCCGAGGTGCCTTTCGGGTGCGGGGCACCGGGGAGGCACGACGGCCCGCGGATCGCGGGGGCTCGGGTCAGTCGTAGTGGCGGGCCTCGAAGACGTTGCCGTCCGGGTCGCGGAAGTAGAAGCTGCGCTTGGCCGGGCCGCGCGCCCCGAAGGAGTCGCGCGAGACGTCCGACACCGGTACGGAGCTCTCCTCCAGGCGGTCGCGGAGGGTGTCGAAGGCGTCGGCCGGCAGGGACAGACAGACATGATTGACGGGATGCCCCGAGCTTTCGGCGGCACCGGGAACCATGCCCATGCGTTCCGCCTTCGCCCGCGGCATGAGATCGAGGATCGTCTCCTCGTTCACCCGCACCGAGGGGAACGGCGCCTCACCGGCGGAGTAGTCGGTGAGCCTGACGGGCTCCAGGCCCACGGCCTTCTCGTAGAAACCGGCGGCGGCGATGGGGTCGTCCACCCACAGGACGATGTGGTCGAGGCGAGTCGTGTTGTCCGTCATGGCTCCCAGCCTCCGCGACGTCCGTGACGGCACGCAAGGGGTTTGGTCCCGTTCCCGACCCGCCAGAGATGAGGGAGAACCGGCAGACAGGAGGCAGACGCGTGGTGCTCATGGTGTCCGAAGAGGTACGGGAGGCGATCGCCGCGGGTCGCCCGGTGGTGGCCCTGGAGTCCACGATCATCGCTCACGGACTGCCCCGGCCGCGCAATCTCCAGGTGGCGCTGGAGCTGGAGGCGGCCGTACGGCAGGAGGGCGCGGTACCGGCGACGATCGCCGTGCTGGACGGGCGGCCCCTGATCGGCCTGGGCGAGGAGCAGTTGGAGCGGGTCGCGGGCGAGGACGGCATCCGCAAGCTGGGCCATCGTGATCTGCCGCTCGCGGTGGCCACCGGGGCGAGCGGGGCGACCACGGTGTCGGCCACGGCTCTGCTGGCGGCTCTCGCGGGCATACGGGTCTTCGCGACCGGAGGCCTCGGCGGTGTGCACCGGCAGTGGACGGTGACCCAGGACGAGTCGGCCGATCTGGGTCTGCTGGCGCGGACGCGGATCACCGTGGTGTGCGCGGGCGTGAAGTCGATCCTGGACGTGCCCGCGACCCTGCAGCGGCTGGAGACACTGGGGGTGGCGGTCGCCGGATACGGCACGGACCGCTTCCCCGGCTTCTACCTGTCCGATTCGGGACATCCCGTGGACTGGCGGCTGGACACTCCGGCGCAGGTCGCGGAGGTCATGCGGGCGCAGGACTCGCTGGGCGGGCCCGAGTCGGCGCTGATCGTGGCCAACCCCGTCCCCGAGGCGGAGCAGTTGGATCCCGTGCTGCACGCGCGCGTGCTCGACGAGGCGCTGCACGCGTGCGAGGCGGAGGGCGTCACGGGTCAGGCGGTCACGCCGTTCCTGCTCGGCCACCTGGTCCGCCGCACCGACGGCGCGTCCCTCGCCGCGAACCTGGCGGCGGTCCGGGGCAACGTACGTCTGGCCGCGTGGGTCGCGGCGTCCTGGGCCGCCGGGGAGTGACGGACTCCGTGCGGGGCGGGGCGCTGCTGGTCGTCGGTGATGTGGTCACGGACGTGGTGGCCCGGCACCGGGAGCCGCTCGCACCGGGGACGGACACGGCGGCGGCGATCCGGACGCTGCCGGGCGGCGCGGGCGCCAATGTGGCCTGCTGGGCGGCGCGTCACGGTGGTACGGAGGTGCGGCTCCTCGGGCGGGTGGGCGAGGACGCGGCGGCCTGGCACGAGCGGGAGCTGACCGCCTGCGGGGTCCGCCCGCTTCTGGTCGTGGACGGACAGGCGCCGACGGGGACGGTGATCTGCCTGGTGGACGAGGGCGCGGCGGCCGAGCGGACGTTCCTCACCGACAGCGGCGCGTCACTGCGGCTGGACCCCGGTGACTGGTCGGACGCGTTGCTGGACGGGGTGGCGCGGCTGCACCTGTCGGGTTATCTGCTGTTCAGCGAGCCGGGCAGGGCTCTGGTCGCGGTGGCGTTGGAGGCGGCGCGGGCCCGTGGGGTGCCGGTGAGCCTGGATCCGGCGTCGGCGGGGTTCCTCGTGCGGCTGGGCGCCGACCGGTTCCTGTCTCTGGTCGAGGGGGTGGACGTCCTGCTGCCCAGCCGCGACGAGGCGTGCCTGCTCACGGGGGCGTCCGATGTCGCGGACGCCGCGGCGCGGCTGAGCCGGCACGTCCCGTTGGTGGTGGCCAAGCGGGGTGCCGGGGGCGCGCTGCTCGCCCGGTCCGGGGAGGTGTACGCCCGTGTCCCGGCCGTACCGGCGGTGCCCCGGGACACCACGGGCGCCGGTGACGCGTTCACGGGCGCGTTCCTGGCGGCCCTGCTCGCGGGTGCCGACCCGGAGAAGGCGGCCGAGGAGGGGTGCCGGGCGGGCGCGCAGGCGGTGGAACGCATAGGGGGCCGCCCGCCCGCGCCCGCCTGACGAACGGGTGTCACGAGGGGGTGAACTGCCCCTGTCCACAGGCGGGAACAAAGCGGAATGTTCCCTGCCCACAGCCTCGCACGCGACGCGTCCGGTGCTGGCAGACTGGCGCGGCAAGGCGCGGGAAGCAGGACGGCGCGGGGGAACCACGCAAGGAGAGCCGGATGTCCATGGCAGGGAATCTGCGGAAGGTCACGAACCTCGGCAGGGTCGGCGGACTGCGCCGGGTGGCGCGGCTGGCCCGGCGGCGGCCCCGTGTGGACCTGAGTCATCCGGCCCGGTCCCCGCTGGGCTCCTCGGTGGTGAACTGCGTGACGTACCAGGACGGTCACCGCACCGCCGCGCGTGGCGATCTGGTGGACGCGGTGCGGCAGGTCCGCAAGAACGGTGAAGGTTTCGTCTGGCTGGGGCTGCACGAGCCGACCGCCCGGGAGTTCGCCGGTATCGCGGAGCTGTTCGACCTGCACCCGCTGGCGGTGGAGGACGCGGTCGAGGCGCATCAGCGGCCCAAGCTGGAGCGGTACGGGGAGACGCTGTTCGCCGTGTTCAAGACGGTCTGCTACGTCGAGCACGAGGAACTCACCGCGAACAGCGAGGTGGTGGACACCGGCGAGATCATGGTGTTCCTCGGTGAGGACTTCGTGGTCACGGTGCGGCACGGCCGGCACGGCTCGCTGGGACCGCTGCGCGAAGGGCTGGAATCCGATCCCGAACAGCTCGCCAAGGGACCGTCCACGGTGCTGCACGCGATCGCGGACCATGTGGTCGACGACTACCTCACCGTCATCGACTCGGTGCAGGACGACATGGACCAGGTCGAGACGGACGTGTTCGCGGAGCACGGCGCGCGGGTCGATCCGGGCCGCATCTACCAGCTCAAGCGTGAACTCCTCGAGCTGAAGCGGGCGGTGGTGCCGTTGGGCCGGCCGTTGGAGGAGCTCGCCACCCGGCCGATCCGGGTGGTCGCCCCGGAGACACAGGCGTACTTCCGTGACGTCTCGGACCATCTGCTGCGGGCGAAGGAGCAGATAGCGGCCTTCGACGAGCTGCTGAACTCCATCCTCCAGGCGCATCTGGCGCAGGTCACGGTCGCGCAGAACGAGGACATGCGCAAGATCACCGCCTGGGCGGCGATCGTGGCGGTGCCGACGATGGTCTGCGGGATGTACGGCATGAACTTCGACCACATGCCGGAGCTGCACTGGCGGTACGGCTACGGCATGGTCATCGGGGTGATATCCGTGGCGTGTCTGCTGCTGTACCGGGCGTTCCGGCGCAGCCGCTGGCTTTGAGACCGGCCCTCGGGACTCCTTCCGCGGTCCTGGTGTCGTCGGTGCTCGCCGGACGGCCCGTGGGCGGCGCCCGGCTGTGTCAGCCCCGCCAGGCCGGATGGCGCGGGTCGTCGGCCCGTACCAGTACGTCTGCCGTGCCGGCGGGGTCGGTCTCCTGCTCGTAGCGCTCGAAGGCGGGGAGGGTCCAGTGCTCGGCCTCGGGAGTACGGCGGCGCAGGGCGCCCGGGGAGAGGAGGACGTGGACGCTCAGGTCGAAGGGGAACCAGTGGCGCAGCAGAAGGGGGCCGTGCAGCAACAGCACTCCGCCGGGCGGGAGTCGGACATAAGGGCTGCGGGTGGCGCGGTCGGTGACGGGGTCCCACAGGTCGGGCAGGACGCGTCCGCTCCCGCCGGGTTCCAGGGGGCCGAACACCTCTCGCCAGAGGGCACCGGTGTCGTACCAGCCGCCGTAGTAGGACTCCAGGTCCCGGTGGCCGTACTCGAGCCGGACGGAGGCGGGCCGCAGGAAGCCCTCGGTGCCGACGACCAGGGAGGGCCGGCCGCGTAGCCGCAGCGCCTCGGCGACCCGCTCGGCGAGATCCCCCGGACGTGCGGCGGGGGCGCCGTCGAGGGCGACCCGCGGCCAGGGTCCGCCGTCGGCCGTCTTCAGTTCCAGCAGGCGCTCGGCGAGGAGGTCGCCGAGCCGGTCCCAGGTGATCGCTTCGAGTCGCACACGGCCATGATGCGCCGACGGCCCGTCCGGCCGCGCGGGTCTCCCGGCGGACCGGGGTGCCCGGCGGACCGGGGTGCCCGGGGCGTCCGACGTCCCTGGACGTTCGCGCATGCGCCCGCGCTCCTGGGGCATGGCCGGGGTGCCGAGGGGCGCGTTCACTGATGGCGAGGGTGGTGGCCGGGAAGGGTCCCGGCCAGGAAACGGGGGTGACGACGTGATCGACGGGCCGTACTTCGCGCTGACGGTGCTGGGGGTGCTCGGGACCGGGCTGACGGCCGGGGTCTTCTGCGCCTTCTCGACGTTCGTGATGAGAGGGCTCGCGACGCTGCCGCCGGCGCAGGGGGTGGCCGCGATGCGGGCGGTCAACGTGCCCGCGGTGCGTCCGGCCTTCATGCTGCTGTTCCTCGGTACGGCGGTGCTGTGCGCGGTGGTCACGGTGGTGACGTTCGTGCTGTGGCCGGACGAGGGGGCGGTCGAGATGCTGGTGGGCGGTGTCCTGTATCTGGCGGGGTCGTCCGGGCTGACCGTGGTCGCGAACATACCGCGCAACGAGGCGCTGGCCCGGCTCGAACCGGACGGCCCGGAGGCGGTCGCGTACTGGCCGGTCTACGTGCGCGAGTGGACGGCGTGGAACCACGTCCGCGCGCTCGCCTCGGCCGGGGCGGCGGTGGCGTACCTCCTGGCCCTCGTCTGAGGAACTCGGCCGGCAAGCCCCGGAAAGCGCTGTCCCGGCGCTCTGCGGGGGCGGGTGAGCGGACGTATCGTGGCCCGAGGAGTGCCGCCCGACGACGCACGGCCTGTCACCCACGCACGCAAGGACCACGGCCATGGCCGATCCCAAGGGTTTCCTGACCACGCCCCGCGAGGAGTGGCCGCGCCGGCCCGTCGAGGAACGGGTCCGCGACTGGAACGAGGTGTACGTCCCGGGGGCGCTGCTGCCCATCGTCAGCGCGCAGGCCGACCGCTGCATGGACTGCGGTGTGCCGTTCTGCCACCAGGCCTGCCCGCTCGGCAATCTCATCCCCGAGTGGAACGACCTGGTCTCACGGGAGGACTGGCGGGCGGCGGCGGAGCGGTTGCACGCCACCAACAACTTCCCGGAGTTCACCGGCCGGTTGTGTCCGGCGCCCTGCGAGGCGGGCTGTGTGCTCGCCATCAACCAGCCGGCGGTCACCATCAAGAACGTCGAGTGTGCCATCGCCGACCGGGCCTGGGAGGAGGGTTTCGCGCCACCGGCGCCACCGGAGCGGCTCTCCGGCCGGACGGTCGCGGTCATCGGTTCGGGCCCGGCCGGGCTGGCCGCGGCCCAGCAGCTCACCCGGGCGGGGCACACGGTCGCCGTGTACGAGCGGGACGACCGGATCGGCGGGCTGATGCGGTACGGCATCCCCGAGTTCAAGATGGAGAAGCGGCATCTGGAGCGGCGGGTGGAGCAGATGCGGGCCGAGGGGACGAAGTTCCGTACGTCCACGACGGTCGGGCGCGATGTGGACGCGGCGGAGCTGCGGGCGCGGTACGACGCGGTGGTGATCGCGACGGGGGCGACGGCGTGGCGGGAGCTCGCCGTGCCGGGGCGCGAACTGGCGGGGATCCACCAGGCGATGGAGTACCTGCCGCTCGCGAACCGGGTGTGCGAGGGGGATCTGGAGTCGTCACCGCTGTCGGCCGCGGGCCGGCATGTCGTCATCGTCGGTGGCGGTGACACGGGGGCGGACTGTCTGGGTACGGCGGTGCGGGAGGGGGCCGCGTCGGTCACCCAGCTCGACATCTATGCCCGGCCGGGCTCCGAGCGCGACGAGGACGCCGAGCCGTGGCCGACGTACCCGAGGCTGTACCGGCTGTCCGCGGCGCACGAGGAGGCCGGTGAGTTGCGGACGGCGCCGGCGGCGGACGCGGACGCGCGGCTGTTCGCGGCGTCCACGCTGCGCTTCACCGGTGACGGGGGCGGGCGGGTGTGTGCGCTGCACCTGGTCGAGGTGGACGCCGGGCGCCGGACCGTGCCGGGCACGGAGCGGGTGCTGCCGGCGGATCTCGTTCTGCTCGCGCTCGGGTTCTCCGGGCCGGACCGGGGGGACGGGCTCGTCGACCGGTTGGGAGTGGAGCTGTCGCCTCGTGGCACGGTCGCGCGGGATGCGTGCTTCGCCACGAACGTGCCGGGTGTCTTCGCTGCCGGGGATGCCGCTCGCGGCCAGTCCCTGATCGTGTGGGCCATCGCCGAGGGGCGGGCGGTCGCGGCGGCGGTCGACGGCTATCTGACCGGTGCGTCCAGCCGTCTGCCGGCACCGATCGCTCCGGACGATCGTCCGATGCGGGTGTGATCCCGCGCTGCCCGGTGCCGGTGGGGCCGGCGCTTGCGGGGTGCGCCACGTCGGCGGGGGTGGGGGTCGCGCGGCCCGGTGCTTGCCGGGGTGCCTCTCCCGTTCCCGGCTTCGCTTGAGCGGGGAGGCTCCCATGAGCGGAAGGTACCCCACCGCCCGCCCACGCCCATCACCCCGGGGCACCTCCCAGGCCCTTGGAACACGGAGGGAGGCACGGCTGCCCGCGGGAGCGGCGCACGCGACGACGGCCCGCCGTGGGGTACGGCGGGCCGCCGTGGGGTACGGCGGGCCGCCGCCGGTGGAGTGGTGCCGGAACGAAGGACCCGTGGTCCCACCACTCCAGCCGGGTCACGACTTGCGGGCCACCGCGCCGTAGCCCGGAATGACGCCGTCGTCCTGGCCCGGGACCGGGTCGCCCAGTTCCGGATGCCACTGGTGGGGGACCTGGACGCCGGGGTCGATCAGGTCCAGGCCGTCGAAGAAGCGGGTGAACTCCTCGCGGGAGCGGAGCGCCAGGGTGACGCCCGCCGCCTTGAGCTTGTCCGTGGCCGCCTTCGACTCCTCCGGGGTGAAGTCGGACGTCGCGTGGGTGACGACCAGGTAGCTGCCCGGGGGCAGCGCGCCCAGCAGTCGCCCGACCAGTTCGTGCGCCCCGTCCTCGTCGGAGACGAAGTGCAGCAGCGCGATGAGCGACAGCGCGATCGGCTGGTCGAAGTCGAGGATCTTCCGCGCACCCTCCAGGATGGTGTCCGGTTCGCGCACATCGGCCTGGAGGTACTCGGTCACCCCCTCGTCCGTGCCGCGCAGCAGGGCCGCCGCGTGGGCGAGCACGATGGGGTCGTTGTCGCAGTACACGACGCGGGCGTCGGGCACGACCTGCTGAGCCACCTGGTGCAGGTTGGGCTCGGTCGGGATGCCGGTGCCGACGTCGAGGAACTGCCGTACCCCCTGTCCGGCCAGCCAGCGCGTGGCCCGCTGCATGAACGCGCGGTTCACCCGCGCCATCACCGGCACCCGGGGGTCGAGGGCCAGCATCTGCTTGCCCATGGCCTCGTCGACCGGGTAGTTGTCCTTGCCTCCGAGATACCAGTCGTACATCCGCGCGGGGTGCGGCCTGCTCGTGTCGATCTCCACGGGGTGCTGCCCGGTCATGAGGGACTCCATAAGTCTCTGCAATTGTTAGTGATCAAGTCGGTGCCACGTTCAGAAGGGGGAAACAAAAAGGTGGAGCGGGCAACAGGGCTCAGGACAGCAGGAAATCCGCCTCTCCCGCCTTCGCTCCCTCGATGAAGGCCGTCATCTCGGCGGAGGTGTAGATGAGTGCCGGCCCGTCCGGGTCGGTGGACTGGCGTACGGCGATCCGGCCGTCCTCGAGCTTCATCGCCTCCAGGCAGTTGCCTCCGTTGCCGCCGCTCCACGGCTTGTGCCAGCCCTCGCTGCCCAGTTCCCGCGCGGGCATGCCGTTGTAGATCCTTCCGGTGCGCGCCCGTGGGCGGGGCGGGGACTTCAGGGGCTTGATGAGTTCCATTCACAGCTCCTTGCGGAGATCCCGGAGGATCTCCTTCGTGCGATGTGCCGTAGCGGCCTGCGCCGCCATGCGGTCCATGACCTCGAGGTGGGTCGCCACCTCTTCGCGCGCGTCCAGGTAGACGGCGCCGGTCAGGTACTCGCTGTAGACCATGTCCGGAAGTTCGGGCATGGCGAATCGGAACAGCACGAACGGCCCGTACGTGCCGGGATGGGGCCCGCCGGCGAACGTCGCGATCTGCAGCGTCACATTGGACAGCTTCGTGGCCTCGAGCAACTTGTCGATCTGCGCACGCATCACCTCCGGGCCGCCGACCGGGCGGCGGAGCGCGGTCTCGTCCATCACGACCCACACCCGGGGCGCGTCCTCGCGGGTGAGCAGTTCCTGCCGTTGCATGCGCAGGTCGACGTGGCGCTCCATGTCCTCGGGCCGGGTCTGCCCGACGGCCCCGGAGCGCAGCACGCCGCGCGCGTAGTCCTCGGTCTGGAGCAGTCCGGGGACGAAGTGGGGTTCGTAGCTGCGGATGAGGGAGGCCGCGCCCTCCAGGCTGACGTACATCGAGAACCAGCCGGGCAGGATGTCGTGGAAGCGCTGCCACCAGCCGGGCCGGTTGGCGTCCTCCGCCAGCTGCACGAAGGCGTCGGCCTCCTCGTCGGAGACGCCGTACGCCTTCAGCAGGAGCTGGAGGTAGGGGATCTTGAGCGCGACCTCGGCCATCTCCATGCGGCGGACGGTGGCGGGCGCGACGCGGAGGACGCGGGCCGCCTCCTCACGCTTGAGCCCCGCGCGTTCCCGCAGGTCCAGCAGGCGCCGGCCGAGGACGACCTGCCCCACCGTCGGCGCGGACCGGGGTTCGCTCACGCTCCACCTCCCTCGGACACGACTCGAACAAAAGCTGACAGCCCGGCGGCGCCACTCGAAGACCGCCCGAAGACCCGTTCTGCCCGAACTCACATCCGGACAAATCTTCGGTGATTCCAACTGGCGCCGCGCGGGGTGCTGTTGTGAGCAGTGTGCCACGCCCGTCCAGACCGTCACACCACACTCTGCATTTTTCAGAGTGACACTTGCCAAGTGTTCACGGCGGGGCGATAGTGGCAAGCGTGATTCCGTCCGCGCCCTTAGGAACAGACGCCGCCGCAAGGTCCATCGGCCTCGGCGCCGCCTCGGAAGCCGCCCCCTCGGGGTCCGCCGCCGAGCGCCGGTTCCGTTTCGAACTGGCCGCTCATCCGGGTTCCCCGGCTCAGGCCAGACGCCTGACGAGGGCACGGCTGACCGGCTGGTCGGTGTGCGAGGACACCTGTGACACCGCGGCTCTCGTCGTCTCCGAACTGGTCACCAACGCCATCGTGCACACGGCGAGCAGCCATGTGGTCTGCGAGCTGCACGACGGTGGCGAGCTGGTGCGCATAGCCGTGCGCGACGAGGGGTGCGCGCCGGGCCAGCCGCGTGCGAACCCCCGGCAGTGCCCGGAGGACGAGCACGGCAGGGGACTGCTCCTCGTCGACGCCCTGTGTCACTCGTGGGGCGCGCACGAGAACGGACCCGGACTGCTGGTCTGGGCCGACCTCCCCCGCACGGCGGACACCGGTGACACCGGACACGGTCCCGCGGAGCCCACCGGCGACCTGGGCTGGGGCGCCCGTCCGAAGCCGGGCCCGCCCGGCACCCCGGACGACGACACCGGCAACGAACCGGACCAGTCCCACGGCCCGGCGGAGAACCGGACCCACGCCCCGTCGCTCCCCCCGCACCAGCGTGTCCCCCACCCCCGGGGCCGGGCGTGACGGGCACACCCGGCATCCGCGCACTGAACCTGGACTCGCTGGTGCGGATCCAGCGCGGACGGCACACCCCCGCCGCCCCCCGCCGGCTCCCGGTCCCCGACGGCATGACCGCTCCCATGGGCTGCGACGCCGTGGCGGTACCGGCGCGCCTCGGCCCGCTGGTGATGCCCCGGCTGCCCCGTGTGGGCTGCGTGTACGCCGACGAGGCGCACTGGTGGTGGCTGGTCCCGTCCGATTCCGACTACGCCCTGGAGTGGCCGGCCCCCGCCCGGTACGCCACCGGCGCGGTCCTTCCCGGCCCCTCGGACGCCCCCGGCGCCCGGGACCTCCCCGGGCTGATCCACCGTCCCGCCGGCACGCTCCCCTACACGCCGCCGATACCGCTCTATCTCGCCCTGTGCCGTCTGACGGGCACGACCCCCACCTGGTCACGCCCCGTCACCGCGTAGCCGCGCACCCCCCGGACACCCCCGGCCCCGCTACGCCGCGGCGTCACCGCCTCCGCCGTCCCCCCGGACGATCACCAGGAACATGTCGGTCGCGAGGTCCATGACAACCTCGGCGGGCAGACCCTCCAGGCGGCGCGCGTGGGCGAACTCCTCCGCCGGCCATGAGCCACGCGGTCCACCTGCGGGAAAGCGTTCGAGCACGGTTCGCCCGTTCACCCTGCCACCTCCATGCTGCGTTGTACTCGTATGAGTTAAACGCCAACCATGGGGTGAACGCCTCGCCCGGTGACGGTACTGAGACGTAGTTGACACCCGTTCACCGCCAAGTGTGACCGGACTCTCAGCCGATCGCACCAAACGGCTACTTTCCGTGCCGGCCGCCGTACCGATCGTGCCAGGTGTCGTCGCCGTGCCCGCCGTGTCAGGTGTCGTACTCCTGGATCCGCCGCCCGTGGCTGCGGTCGACCAGCGCGGGCAGCCGCTCCCCCAGCTCCCGCACCACTTCGGGCACGTCGATGGTGAGCAGCTCCCGGTCACGCATCAGCACCCGGCCGTCGACGATCGTCGTACGGACGTCGGCGGCGCGGGCGCTGTGCACCAGGGTCGCGGCGAGGTCGTGCACGGGCTGGGTGTGCGGGCCGGTGAGGTCGACGAGGACGAGGTCGGCGCGGCGGCCCGGCGCGATGCTCCCGACGCTCTCGCCGAGGCCGACCGCGCGGGCGCTCTGCAGGGTGGCGTGGTGGAGGGCCTGCCGTGAGGTCAGCCACCGGGGGTCGCCCTCGGTGGACTTCTGGATCAGGGAGGTGAGCGCCATCGACTCCCACACGTCGAGCGAGTTGTTGGAGGCGGCGCCGTCGGTGGCGAGTCCGACCGGGACGCCGATGTCGCGCAGGGCGCGCACGGGTGTGGTGCGGGGCCAGGCGAACTTGAGGTAGCCGCGGGGCGCGGTGGCCACGGCCGTACGGCCGTCCGCGCGCTCCAGCAGGGGCAGGTCGCCGTCGACGATGCCGGTGCCGTGGGCGATGAGCACGTCGATGTCGAGGATGCCGGTGCGGTGCAGGACCTCGACGGGGGTGACGCCGTGCCGGGCGAGGCTGGCCTCGGTCTGGTCGCGGTTCTCGGCGGCGTGCAGGTGCACGGGCAGCCCGTGCTCGTGCGCCAGCCGCGCGGTGGCGGCGAGGTCGGTGTCGTCGACGGTGTAGGGGGCGTGCGGGGCGAGGGCGGTGGTGATGCGGCCGTCGGCGGCCCCCCGGTGCCGCAGCGCGAACGCCAGCGACCGCTCCCGCCCCTCGGCCCCCTGCGAGGAGAAGTACGTCTCCCCCAGCAGCGCCCGCATCCCGCACCCGGCGACCACGGCGGCGACCGCGTCCATGGCGAAGTAGTGGTCGGCGAAGCAGGTGACGCCGCCGCGGATCATCTCGGCGCAGGCGAGCAGCGCGCCCAGTTCGACGTCCCGCCCGGTGAGGTTGGACTCGACCGGCCAGATGACGTCGTTGAACCACTCCCCGGTCGGCAGGTCCTCGGCGAGACCACGCAGGGCGGCCATCGGGGCGTGGGTGTGGCAGTTGATCAGTCCGGGCAGGGCGACCTGCCCCCGCGCGTCGATCCGCTCGCGGGCCGTCCGCCCCTGCGCCGCCTGCGCGCTCGTCACCTCCTCCACGGTCCCGTCGCGCACGACGACGGCCGCGTCCTGCGTGAATCCGATCCGTTCCCGGTCGTCGTGCGTGAGGACGGTGCACCCGGTGATGACGAGGTCGGCCGGGCTCTCCGTGGCAGCGGGCGTCATCCCGTCAACGTACGACGCGGTCGTGGCCCGGCGTGAGCCGAACCGCCACATCGCCCCGACTTCCCAGGCGGTCCGCGAGCTCGGTCAGCCGCCGGACGTGCAGGGGGTCGAGGCGGCCGGTGTCGTCGAGGTGGACGGCGCCGGCGGTGACGGTGTCGACGAGGAGTTCGAGGGTGGCGGCGGTCTCGTCGGTGCCGTCGGCGTGCCGGGCGAGCGGGGGGAGTTCGGCGGAGGCGAGGGCGATGGCGGCGCGGGCCTCGGCAAGGGTGCGGTAGGCCTCGCGGCGCAGCGCCCAGCGGCCGGCGCGGTCGTCGGACTCGCCGAGCACGTGGTCGAGGTACGCCTGGGCGGCGCCGGCCGCTTCGGTGAGCCGGGAGCGGATGGCGTCGCCGCGCCGTCCCGGCGTCGGGAGGTGTCCCACGAGGAGTACGACGGCGCAGGCCAGCAGGGTCTCGGCGATGCGGCCGAGGGAGGCCTGGGGTTCGCCGCCGGCCATCACCAGGGCGAGGACGAGCACGGTGACGACGGTGGTCTGCGCGGCGAAGTGCCGGGCGGCGACGGGGATCAGCGCGCCGCTGGCCGCGACCAGCGCGACGAGTCCCTCCGGGCGGGGCAGGACGGCCGCGAACCCGGCGAACAGGAGCGCCCCGAGGAGGGTTCCGGCGGCCCGGGACAGGACGCGGGAGGCGAGCGGCCCCAGGTCGGGTTTGACGAGGAAGACGGCGGTGGCGGGCAGCCAGTACCAGTGTTCGTGCGGCCCGTACCAGCGGGTGTGGTGGAGGGCCTGGGCGAGGGCGGCGCTCACCCCGAAACAGAGGGCGACCCGCAGCCCGTACTCCCGGCCCCGGACGCCGAGGACGGTCCGCACCCCGGCGGTCCGGGAGCGCCTGCGGCTGTGCAGGTCGCCGCCGTCGCCCCGGTCGAAGGCCTCGGCGGCGCGCAGCAGGGCGTCGTCGAGGGCGCGCAGGGCGGGGACGGTGCGGGAGGGGGCGGGCAGCGGGCCGGTGGGAGTGCTGTCCCGTACGGCGGCGGCGAGGCGCCGGGGTCCTTCGGAGGCGCGGGGTGGTACGGGCTCCCCGGCCCAGGCCAGCGCGGTGGCGGCCTCGGCGAGCGGGAGGGCGGCGGCGTACTGGGCGTGCAGCCGGCGTTCGGCGGCGGAGGAGGCGTAGCGCCGCAGCCGGGGGCCGGCGAGCGCGTCCTGCGCGTGGTCGAGCGCGGCGGTGAGCGCGGCCCGCCGCGCGGTGGCGGTGTCCGTCCCGGTGGCGTCGAGCAGGTCGGCGACGGCGGCGTAGACCCCGGCGACGGCGTTCCGTTCCCCGTCGAACCGGAAGCCCCCGGCGAGGGAGCCGGGCGTGGGCAGCGCGAGCCGCAGCAGGAGCAGCCACCCCGCGCCGGCGAGGAAGGCGAGCGCCCGCTGCCAGCCCGGTTCGGGCAGTGGCATCCCGGCGCCGACGGCGGCGCCGACCAGCAGTTGCGTACCGACGGAGGACCCGACGGGCCCCAGCGCGCTGACCGCGCCGGCGACGAGACCGAGCCCGGTCAGCAGCAGGGTCAGCAGGACGGCGGAGACGTGGTCCCCGGCGTACGTCCCCGCGGCCAGCCCGGTCGCCCCCGCGAGCGCGGGCCCGCCGATGCGTCCGACGGAGGCGCGACGGCTGCCCGGCCGGTCGTTGATGCCGGCGAACATGGCGCCGATGGCGGCGACGACCCCGAGCGTGGGCCGCCCGGCGAGGACGGCGGTGAGCAGCAGCGGCCCGCCGCCCAGCGCGCCGCGCGCGACGGCGCTCCACGGGACCGGTCCGCGCTGGGCGCGCAGGGCGTGGGCCAGCCACGGGGGTACGGCACGGGTCACGGGGCTCCAGTCGGTCGCATCGGAAACGGGACGGGCTCGCGGGCGACGGTGACCGGGCGGGAGGAAGCGTGCCCTCCACGGTAGTCGGCGTTCTTGGAGGGAGGCGAACGGCCGTGTTTCCGGGAGGTGACGATGCGGACGGAAGGCACGTGCTCCATGGACAAGGCGCGTGCTCCGTGAACGACGAGCGCGGCCGCCGGTTCGCCGGCCGGCGGTCCCGCGCTCGGGCGGTCACGCGGTCAGCGCCGCCAGTTCCGCGTCGGCGCGCTCGGTGACCAGGGCGAGGACGCGGCCCGCGGCGGCCAGGTCCTCGGCGGGTATCCCGCCCCAGATGCGGGCGGTGACGGGGGCGCTCTCCGCGCGGACGGCGGCGATCAGCCCGCGCCCTGCCTCCGTGGGGCGCAGGTGCGCGCCGTCCGCGACGAGCAGTCGCCGCTCCAGCAGTACGCCGAGGGCGGCACGGATGTCGGCCGGGTCGGCCTTGAGGTCGTCACGGACCCGGGCGACCAGGTCGTCCGGCGTCCAGGGGGCGTCGGCGGTGACGGCGGCGCGCAGGGTGATCTGCTGCTGGAAGGTGAGGCCGTGCCGGGCGAGGAAGTGTTCCAGGACGCCCCGGGCGGCGTAGTGGGCCAGGCCGAGGGCGCGGGTGTCGGCGGCGGGTGCGGTGGTGGTCATGGTGGTGTCCCCTTGGTTCTCTCGTCGTTCGGTACGGAGGGAGCGAGAGGTGCGTCGAGCAGGGTGGTCAGCTCGTCGGTGAACGCGCGGGTCCGCGGGGCGTCGAGGCCGCCGAGTGGCTCCAGCAGTTGCTGGAGCAGGTCCTGGACCACCTCGATGGCCTGCCTCGTGACGGCCTGTCCCCGTTCGGTGAGGGCGAGCTGCACGGCGCGCGGGTCGCGGGGATCGCGGGTGCGCTCGATCAGGCCGGCCGTCTCCAGGGCGCGCGCCAGCTTCGAGACGTACAACGCCTCCAGGCCGGTGTGGTCGGCGAGCCGGCGCTGGCTGGGCCGCTCGCCGGTGCGCTGCATGCCGTACAGCGACGCGACCAGCGAGTACTGCGCGTGGGTGAGGCCGAGCGGAGCGACCGCGCGATCGACCGCGACGCGCCACTTGTTGGCGAGCCGCCATACCAGGAAGCCGGGCGTGGGGCCCGGTGAACCCTTGCTCATACCGAATAGATTACATGGCTACTATGTACATGGCTACTGTTTACAGTGGTTCCCCCTCGGCGGCGAGCAGTCCACACGGGGATGTTCCGGCCGTGACGGCCGGTGTGAGCGGACAGGGGTCGATCACATTCCTCGAACGTCCGCGACGACGTCCCCGCCGTGGCCGGCTTCCGCTGCCGGTAACGTCGTCAGCGTCCACGACCGTCATCGCGCTGAAGGGGAAACTATGCCCGGCTCCTGGCGCCTGGCGGACTCCCAGCACTTCTGCCTGACCTTTTGCCGGAACAGAAGCCCGGAAGAAGTGCTCGCCCGCTACGGGGCCGACGCGGACAGTGCTCGCCCGTTGCCCGCGAAAAGCGCGCCCAGCGCCCTTCTCCGGGGCACGACACTGCGCGTGGGGTTGTTGGGGGAATGGTCTTTCTGCGTGGAGTTCGAGAACTACATCGGTTGCACGAAAACGATCATGCGTGACCTGTCGGCGGGGACGGAGGCACTGCTCCTGTTTCAGACGGAGAAGGGCCTGACCGTGTTCTCCTACGTGGTCGACGGGCGTGTCGTCGAGAAGTTCGAGCCCGGTTGTCCGCCCAGCGCCCGCGGCCGGAGCGCACACGCGTTCGCCCGCAGGACGGAGGCCCTCATCTCCACCGGCACGAGCCGGACGACGGCGTGCCTGGAGGTCATGGCTCAGCACACCGGCCACGAGCTCACCACGGACATCCTCCACGGGCCACTGCTCACCGCGGTCATCGACGAGGTCGACCAGGCCGCTCTCGCACACCCGGACCCACCGCTGCTGTATCCGGACGACGTACCTCCGAGCAGCCCCCGGCCCCTGGGTCGGCCCCTGGGCCACCTGCTGCCCGTGACCGGTCGCGCCCGAGAGTCCGGCAACCTTTTCGGCGGCTGTGACGACCGATGAGTCGGAAGTGTGCGTTCTCCGGCACCACGTAAGGACTCATCCGTGGCATCCCCCTCCCACCGCCGTCCGCGTGGCAAGCGGCGCGGCCTCCTGGCCCCGGCCGTCGCCGTGGCCGCCGTCGGCCTCCTCATATCGCTGGTCGTCGCCCTCACCCACGACGGCGGATCCGACACCGTGAGGGCCACGGCCACGTCCGCCGCCGGTGCCGACACCACCGCCCGGCCGAGCGCCTCGCCCACGGCGACCGGGCGGACACCGAAAGCCAGGCCGTCCACCGCGTCCCCGGCCGCCCCGAAGCCCTCCGCGACGACCCCGTCGGCCCGGCCGTCGCGCGGCAGCACCCCCGCGACCGCCCCGCGCCCGGCCTCCGGCGGGGCACCGCTGGCGGGACGGATCGAGCCCGGGACCGCCTACAGCGGAGTCGCCACCCACTACGACGCCGGGGACGGCGACGGCGCCTGCCTGTACGGTCCGAGCCCCGACCTCATGATCGCGGCGATGAACACCGCGGACTACGAGACGTCCAGGGCGTGCGGGGCGTACGTCCTGGTCCGCGCGGCCGGCGGCGCCTCCGTGACGGTCCGGATCACCAACGAGTGCCCCGCGCCCTGCGCTCCCGGGCAGCTCGACCTGAGCAGGGAGGCCTTCGCGAAGCTCGCCGGACTCTCCGCCGGGAGGATCCCGGTCACGTGGAGCCTGCTCAGCCCCGGCACGTCCGACACCGTCTCGATCCGCTACAAGACCGGATCCAGCAGCCACTGGTGCGGCATCCAGGCGATCGGCCACCGCAATCCGCTGGCCCGGCTGGAGGTCGCCACCGGCTCCGGGTGGCAGCGGCTGACCCGTACCGAGTACAACTACTTCCTCTCCCCCGACGGCACCGGGTGCGGCGGCGCCCTGAGGCTCACCGACGTCTACGGGGAGCGGCTGACCGTCGACGGCATCGCCGTACGGCCGGACGTCGTACAGCCGACCCGCGTCCAGTTCGCACGGCACTGACACGGTGCCCTCGTCCCGGGGGCGGTGCCGCCGCCGGGTCAGGGGCCGAGGCTCAGCCGGTCCGCCCGGCCTGCCCGGTCCACCCGGTCCACCCGGTCCGTCCGGGGAGCAGCCGGGTGAACTGCGGTGAGGGCGCGACGCCCAGTTCCTCGTTCAGCATCCGGCAGAAGGCGTGGTAATGGCGCACGGCCTCGCTGACGTTGCCCTCCGCCAGGTGTGCCGACACGACGGCCCGGTGGGCGCTCTCCCGTAAGGGCTCCGCGCGGACGCTCGCCCACGCGGCCTCCATCGCCAGGGCGGGTCTGCCCTGCCGGATCAGGGTCGCGGCCAGCGCGTCGAGCGCGTGCAGCCGCAGTTGCCGCAGGTGTTCGCGCTCCACCAGGACCCAGTCCTCGTCCCAGCCGAGCAGCAGGTCCTCGCCGGTGAGGGCTTCCAGGGGCGGCGTGGCGTAGAGCGGTGGACCGTGGTCCCGCACGACGCCGAGCGCCGTCCGTGTGAGGGCGTGGACGTCCACGCGCAGGACCGGGGTGATCAGCAGGGTGTCCCCGTGGCACCGGATCAGGGGCGGCTCCCCGCGCGGCAGCTTCCACAGGGTGGTGCGCAGACTGCCCCGGGCGTGCTCCTCGGTGGCCTCGGGCCACAGCGTGCCGGCGAGGACCGTGCGGGACACCCGTCCCCGCAGTCCCATGAAGGCCAGGAGCCGCTGGCCGTTGCGGCACAGTTCGACGGTCTCGGTACCCAGTTCCAGCCGGAACTGGCCGAGCAACCGCAGCCGGGGAGGCGGGGGAACCGGCCTCATCGCCTCGCTCACCGTGTCCCGCGCGAGCGCCTCCGGGGGCCGTCCGGCCTCGCCACCGGCGCATCGCTGCTCGTGGTCTGCCTGGTGCGGCTCCGGGGCGCCGCGTCCTTCGAGGAGGAGGTGTCGTCACCAGTCTTGGCCCCCCGCCCGTGCCGCGCAACCGGATCGATGACGCCGCGCTGACGGCGGTTCCGTAACTTCGGACACGGCTCGGAAGAGTCCTGTCCCCCATCGCCGGCACCACCAACAGGCCAGGAGGCGGATCATGGCCACGGCGGAACTCGCTTCCCGACGAGAGTCGGACTATCTGTCACAACTGACGATGGCCGCGACACGCTACGAGAACCGGACCGAACGGCGGGAACGGAACCGGGCGGTCCTCGAGACACGCGGACCGCTGTACGCGGACACTCCCGAGCGGGTCGAGAAGCGGCTGGCACGCCTCGGCACCGACTGGGCCATGGCCCGGGCGATCGAGCGGACGCCGACGGAACCCGCCAGCAGCGCGGGAAGCACCCTGCGGTTGCCGCCGGAGAACGTCACCAGCGAGATGCTGGGGCTGGAGCGCCTCATCGGGCGCAACAACCTCACCCCCATCGCGTTCCTGGAGGAGGGCGTACAGGTCTCCCGCTCGGTCGGCCGGATCACCGTCAGCGGACCGGGCGGCGGGCACGGCACCGGCTTCATGGTGTCCCCCTCCCTGCTGCTCACCAACAACCACGTGCTGCCCGGCGTTCAGGAGGCGGACCGCGGCAGGGTCGCGTTCGCGTTCCAGGACGGCGTCGACGGCGGCCCCCTCGTACCGGCCGTCTTCCCGCTGGAGCCGCTCCGGTTCTTCGTCACCGACCGGGCGCTGGACTTCAGCCTCGTCGCGGTGGCCCCGCGCGGCGCGCAGGGCGAGGCGCTGGCGTCGTTCGGCCGGCTGGTCCTCAGCGAGGCGCAGGGAAAGGTCGTCATCGGGGAGTACGTCAACATCGTCCAGCATCCCAGGGGCGAACCCAAGCAGATCGCGCTGCGCGACAACCGGGTCGTCGACCTGCTGGACCGGTTCCTGCACTACGAGTCCGACACCCGTGAGGGTTCCTCGGGTTCCGCGGTCTTCAACGACCAGTGGGAGGTCGTCGCGCTGCACCACTCGGCCGTTCCGAAGACGGACGCCGAGGGCCGGCCGTTGAGCGTCGACGGCACGGTGTGGCGGCCGGAGACGGGCGAACAGCAACTGGCGTGGCGGGCCAACGAGGGGGTGCGCATCAGCCGCGTGCTGGAGGCCCTGCGTGCGATACCCCTGACCGGTGAGGCGGCCCGGCTGCGGGACGAGGTGTTCACCACCGGTCTCGTCCCGTCCCCCGAGGAGAGCGCGCCGCCGGCGCCCTCCCCCCTCGGCACGGTCACCCTGCCGGGGACCGACGGCTCGCAGGCCCGGGCGGCCGACGGCGCCGCCCAGCTCACCATCCCCCTGCGGATCACCCTCGGTCTCGGCCTCGGTCTCGACACGCCCTTGTCCTCGTCGGCCGCGCCGGCGCCGACAGTGGCGCCCCAGCCGTCCCCGGCCGGGCGGCCGGACATCGTGTCCGCGGTCGAGAAGGACGTCGAGGCGGCCCTGACCAGCCACCGGCTCGCACGGGAGGGGCCCTACTACGACCGGACCGCGGACCTCGCCGCACGCGACGCGTACTACGCGGACGTCGACCCCGGCAGCGGCGGCGGCGCGCTGCGCGACGCGCTGACCGGGCTGCTGACCGAGACCCATGGGCCCCGGCCCCGGTACAAGCCGATGAGCATGGTCTATCCGTGGGTCGACCTGCACAAGGACGGCCGGCTGCGCAGCATCTACTCGGGCAAGGACTTCTCCGCCGAGGAGCTCATACGGGCCGACGCGGCCGTGGCGGAGGCCCGGCTGGCCCGCGTGCAGGAACTGCTGTTGCGGGAGAGCACGGCGGGACCGGCCGAGTTCGAGGCGGAGTTCGACGCCCTGGAGGCGTCCATGCCGTTCAACTGCGAGCACGTGGTGCCGCAGTCGTGGTTCGCGAGGAAGGAGCCGATGCGGGGCGACCTGCACCACCTGTTCGCGTGCGAGGTCGGCTGCAACAGCTTCCGCGGCAACTTCCCGTACTTCGACTTCCCCGACTTCGACGAAGCGGTCCGGGAGGACTGCGGGATGCGCGAGGACGTGGGGTTCGAGCCCGAGGAGGGCAGGGGCGCGGTCGCCCGTGCCACGCTGTACTTCCTGCTCCGTTATCCGGGCCAGGTCGGCGACGCGGCGCGCGAGTTCCCCGCGGAACGGCTGCCCGTCCTGCTGAAGTGGCACGAGGGCGAGGCGGTCAGCGAGTACGAACTGCACCGCAACGCGGCCATCGCGGAGGTCCAGGGCAACCGGAATCCGCTGATAGACCATCCCGAGTGGGCCCGCGCGATCGACTTCACCGGCGTCTGGCCCTGAACTCCCCGACGCCTCGCGTCGTTCGGCCGGTCCGGCGGAGATACGGGTGCGCCCGGGCGGCGGGACCCGCATGACCGGTGGGTTGCCCGCGGCCCATGGATCGGAGTCCGCGTGATGACCGGTGACCGAGCGGTGCGTGTGCGGCGGGCCCTGCCCGCCGACGCCGGTACCGCGGCCGACGTCTGGCCGCGCTCCTTCGCCGCCGCCCTGCCGGGCGTGGTCCGGCCCCGGCCCGACGACGAGGTGCACGGCTGCTTCCGTCACACCGCTTCTACGAACGGCACGGTTTCGCGCCCGTGGAGTGGACGGGCGGGTCCGGGAACGAGGAGCGGGAGCCGGACGTCCGGTACGTGTGGCGGCCGTGGGCACCGTCCGGTTCGGGTGGTCCCGGCCCGGTCCGGGGTGCGTTCCTCCGGTCCTGGTGGCCGCCCGGCGCTTCTCCCCGGTCCATGACGGGTTCCGGTGTTCCGACGGCCGTGGGAGTCAACGTGGTGCGGCTTCCAGCAGCGCCTCGGTGTCGGTGACGGCTGTGACGAGTGATTCCGGCGTGGCTCGCATTCCGGCGATGATGTCGTCCACGCGCTCAAGGCCCGCACGGTGGAGCAGCCCCTTCTCGTTGGTGACCCACTCCCCGCGTGCCGCCATCACCGCGTGCGCGGTGCAGGTCGCGGCCACGGCGATGGCGCCAACGACCTGGGTGAGGGCGCCCTTGGGGGCGTGGCCCGCCTTCGCGTAGGCCAGGGTGGCGGTGGCCACGCCGGCCCAGCGGGGCGGGGCGCTGTCGCGGAGCGCCTGCGGATAGGTGTCCGGGCGGGGCACTTCTCCCCGGAGCACCCGGTTGACGGCGAGTTCGGCGACGATCAGGTAGGTCGGGATGCCGACCAGGTGAAACATCAGCGGTTCGACGCGGAAGCGGCCCGCTTCCGCCTCCGCCAGTTCGTGCTCGACGCTGTCCAGGTCGCGGTAGTGGACGTCGACCCGGCGCCCGTCGACGGTCAGCCAGGCACCGCCGTTGAAGACGCCGCCGCCCCAGTCGCCGATGCCGAAGACCTCGCCCTCCCAGCCGACCGCGCGCAGGCCGTCCGGATCGAAGGAACCCCGGTAGTAGAGCGCCATGTCCCAGTCGCTCCCGGGCCGTTCGGTGCCCTGGGCGCGCGAGCCGCCGAGGGCGACGGCCCGGACACCGGGGAGGCCGGCGAGGCGGTCGGCCGTACGGTCGAGGAAGGCTTGGTCCGGGAGGGCGGACGGCACGGGGGCTCCTGGTGATCGACGGCGTGCGGGAGGCATCGGGCAGGGTACGGGGACGTGGTCGAGGGGGCGAGCGAAATACGGGTGCGGTGGCTCGGTGTGCCATGCAGGATCGAGGGCCGTCCGTCCTCCCCTCGGCTACAGGAGTCCGCATGATCCGCCGTGTCACCGTCCCCACCCTCTTCCCGCCGCCCACCTACTCCCACGCCTCCGTCGTCGAGGCGGGGACCAGGCTGGCGTTCCTCGCCGGATCGGTTCCGCTGGACGCCGAGGGGAAGCTGGTCGGCGAGGGCGATCCGGTGCGGCAGGCCCGGCAGGTGATCGCCAATCTCGAGGAGCAGTTGCGGGCGGTGGGCTCCGACCTGGGGCACGTCGTCGCGACGGATGTGTACGTCGTGAGCGGTGAGTCCTCGGTGCTGACCTCCGTGTGGGACGTGGTCGAGGTGTCCGGACTGAGCACGGGGCCCCACTCGTCGACCCTGATCGGTGTGGCCTGCCTCGGGTACACCGGGCAGCTCGTGGAGATCACGGCGACGGCGGTCGTACCGGAGGAGGGCGCGGGCTCCTAAGAGGTCCCTCGGTGCCCGCCGCCGGACCGCCTTGCCGCCGATCGGGCGGAGGTCGAGGGCAGGTCCTGGACGACCGGGCCGGCTTCGGCGCGCCCGGTGCGCGGTCGCCCGTGGGCGTCGGCGATCGTCCGGGTCCCGGAGCCGTGTCCGCCTCGGCCGGTGCGGGCGGCGACCGCCGTTCCCGGCCCGGACACCACACAGGTGGTCCGAGGTCGCGTCCGGTGTCTCAGCACCGGTGCCGGCGCACCGTACGCCTGTCGGACACGCCGTCCGTCCAGCCTGAGCCGCTCCCGTGGACGGACGGCGGCGTGGGCGCTTTCACACGGCGCGCAGACCTCGGTCGGTGAAGGCGATCAGCCATTCGAAGCTCTCGTCGATGTCGGTGCTCCACTTGAAGCCGCCCGCCGCTTCCAGCGTGGCAAAACCGTGGCAGAGGCTGCGGAACATGCGCAGGGCATGGTTCACGTCGCACTCCTCGATCTCGTAGCCGCGCAGAACGGCCCGGAACACGTCGAACAGCCGCCGGCCGGCGAGGGCCATCGGATCGTCGGGGCCGATGGGTTCCATGCCGGTCGTCGCGGCGTAGCGGCCCGGATGGGCGATCACGAAGGTGCGGAAGGCGCGCAGCGCGGCGGCCAGGGCGTCGCTGCCCGACAGCCCCTGGACGGCGGCGCCGACGACGTCGGCGGCCTGGGCCGTGGCGAGCGCCGCGATGCGCCGTACGAGGTCCTCCTGGCCGCCCACGTGCTTGTACAGGGACGGGGTGCGCACGCCGAGGCGCTCGGCCAGCAGCCCCATCGTGAGGCGGGCCAGACCGACTTCGTCGGCGAGGTCGGCACCGGCCGCGACCACGGTCGCGGGGTCGAGGCCGGCCCTAGGCACGGGCGGCGTCCGTTCGGAGGAAGGAGAGTGTCAGCGAAACCACCTGGTCAGGGTACTGGTCGTGCGGGTAGTGACCGGCGCCCTCGATCATTTCGAGGCGGCCGAGGCCGGCGGGCAGCTCCTCGACGATCGCCGATCCCTCGGCGTGCGGGTCGGCCCAGTCGGGATCGTCCGTGCCCATCACGACCAGGACCGGGCAGCGCACGGCCGCGAGCTGCGCGCCGGCGTCGGCCGGGGTGGTGCGGCCCATGCCCCGCAGGGCCTTCATCCGGCCCGGCTCGCGCAGCACCGCCTCGACGCGGTCGAGCCGCTCGGCGAAGTCGGCCGGCCTCACGCCCGGGTAGGCCACGTCCAGGTAGGAGCGCCACAGCGGCACGCTGCCCAGTACGGTCGCGCCGAGCAGCCGCGTCATGCCCCGCCGCAGGCGCTTGCTGCGCAGGTCGCCCAGGCCGACGGACTGCTTGCGGGTGAAGGGGGCCAGCTCTATCACCGCGGTGACCAGCGAGGGCTCCCGCGCCGCGGCGATCGTGGCGGCGCCGCCGGAGATCGAGTGACCGACGAGCACGGCCGGACCGCCCAGGTGGCGGATCACGGCGAGCAGGTCGCCGGCGATGGCGGTGCGGCTCCAGTCCGGCCAGTCGGTGCTGGACTCGCCGCAGCCGCGCAGGTCGACCGCGGCGACCCGGTAGCCCGCCGCCGCCAGCCGCGGGACCACGGCGCGGTAGGCGGCGCGGTGGTCGCCCATGCCGTGCGCGAGCACGACCAACGGGCCGGACCCCGCCACCTCGTAAGCGATCGTGCCACCGTCGACAGCGAGGTACTCGGTCATGACATCTCCCAGGATCGGCCGACCCGACATTCGGCTAAGCGTGTTAGCTAAAAGCTAGTGGCGTTAGCCAGTGCTGTCAACAGTGGCGGGAGCCGGAGCGGCGGCCGGGCGGTGGGTGTGCCTAGGGTTCCTCGGTGGCCGGGCCCTTCTCGGCCTGCCCCGCCCTCGCCCTGAGCACCGGGCCGATGAGCAGGTCGTACACGAGGGTCCCGAGGACCGCGCCGATGAGCGGGCCGACGATCGGGATCCACCAGTAGCCGCTGAACCATTCGAACGACCCGGGCAGCGCGATCGCCCCCCAGCCCTCGAAGAAGGTGAACAGCCGGGGTCCGAAATCGCGCGCCGGGTTGATCGCGTATCCGGCGTTGGTGCCGAAGGCCATGCCGATGACGACGACCACCAGACCGATGAGGAACGGATGGAGGTTCGCCGCCGGAGCCGTGTTGCGGGTGTCGATGAGCGCGCAGATCAGCAGGAGCAGGATTCCCGTTCCGACGATCTGGTCGAGCAGGGGGCCCCACCAGGAATCCCCGAAGTATTCGGCGGGGAACGTGGCGAAGATGGAATAGGTGCCCAGCGATTCCTCCCGGATGATCCCCTCCTTCGCGTTGGCCGCGTCGATCGCCCACCGGTAGCAGGCGTAGACGAGCGCGGCGGCGACGAAGGCGCCCAGGACCTGCGCGAACCAGTAGGGCAGGACCTTCCGCCAGGGGAGGTCCCGCCGGACGGCGAAGGCCAGGGTCACCGCGGGATTGAGGTGGGCGCCGCTGACACCGCCGGCCACATGAACACCGAACGCGACGGCGAATCCCCACGCCCACGCGATGATGAGCCAGTTGGCGGGCCCGAAGTCCACCGCCTGCCGGCCCGAACCGGGCAGTCCCACGACGGCCACGGCCACGGATCCGATACCCAGCAGGAGCAGGACGAACGTGCCCAGGAATTCGGCGAGCATGTCGCCGAGGACGCCTTCTCGATAGCCCCGTCGTTTCGCGGTGCGTTCGGCCACCGGGCCTCCTCGGCTGGAATTCCGCGTCTCCCCTCCCTCGCCGGAAGCGTATGTCCGGCGCGCGGATCATGCCTGTGGGGAGCGGGATTTCCCTCCCCTGGAGCAAAGGGGGACGGCGTTCACCCGCCGCGGCGCGCGTACCGGTCCGTCGCCGCCACCAGTACGTCGTCGCCGACGTCGCCCGCGTCGTGACCGGCCTCGTCCACGATCGTCAACTCGCTGTCCGGCCAGGCGTGGTGCAGGCGCCAGACGGTGCCGAGGAGGTTGCCGAAGTCGAGGCTGCCCTGGACGAGGGTGCCGGGGATGCCCTTGAGGAGGTGGGCGTCGCGCAGGACGACCTCCTGGCCGTCGTCCCCGCCGTCGCCGAGGAAGTGGCCGTTGCCCCAGTAGTGGGTGACGGTACGGGCGAAGCCCATGCGGAACACCGGGTCCTGGAAGCGTGCGACCGAGCCCGGGGGCGCGGGGATCATCACCGTCTCCCAGTCGGTCCAGGCCTTCGCGGCCCGTTCCCGGACCTGCGGGTCGGGCGACTCCAGCAGCCTGTTGTAGGCGGCGGCCAGGTTTCCGTCGCGCTCGTCGGCGGGCAGCGCGGCGAGGAAGCGTTCGTGGGCCTCGGGGAAGATGTTGCCCAGCCCGCGGGTGAGGAGCCCGACTTCGGCGTCGGAGCCGGTCGCCACGCCGGTCAGCACCAGTTCGGAGACCACACCGGGGTGCGTCTGCGCGTACCGCAGGCCGAGCACCGATCCCCACGACATGCCCCACACCAGCCACCGCTCGATGCCGAGGTACGTGCGCAGGCGCTCCAGGTCCGCCATGAGGTGGGCGGTCGTGTTGACGCTCATGTCGGTGGCGTGGTCGCTCGCGGGCGGTGTCGAACGGCCGGCGCCGCGCTGGTCGAGCAGCACGATGCGGTAGGCGGCCGGGTCGAAGTAGCGCCGGAGGTTCGGGCCGACGCCGGAGCCCGGTCCGCCGTGCAGCACCACCGCGGGTCTGCCCCGCGGGTTGCCGCTGGTCTCCCAGTAGAGGTGGTTGCCGTCACCGACATCGAGCATGCCGTGGTCGTACGGTTCGATCTCCGGATACCTGGCCATCGGGGCAACATAACGCCGGGGGCGGGGCGGCACATCTCATTTCCGCGCGGGCAGTCCCGCCGCCCCGGCCGCCGTGCGCAGCACCTCGCGGAGCATCTCGGGGGTGAGCCGGCCGGTGAAGGTGTTGCGCTGGCTGACGTGGAAGCAGCCGAAGAGGTGGAGGCCGGGCCCGTCGGGGGCGTCCAGGGTGACGTGGGCGCCGTGCGAGAAGGCGGGCCGGGGCCGGGGCACGGTCCAGCCGGCCTCGGCGAACGCGGGCAGCACGGCCTGCCAGCCGAAGGCCCCCAGCACGAGCGCGGCCCGCACCGTCGGCCGCAGCAGGCGCAACTCCTGCACCAGCCAGGGCCGGCAGGCGTCCCGCTCCTCGGGGGTGGGCTTGTTGGCGGGCGGGGCGCAGTGCACGGGCGAGGTGACGCGCACGCCGTACAGCTCCAGACCGTCCCCGGCGTGGGTGGAGCCCGGCTGCGAGGCGAGCCCCACGTCGTACAGCGCCTGGTACAGCACGTCCCCGGAACGGTCCCCGGTGAACATCCGGCCGGTGCGGTTGCCGCCGTGGGCGGCGGGTGCCAGGCCGACGATCAGCAGCCGGGCGTCCGACGGCCCGAACCCGGGCACCGGCCTCCCCCAGTACGTCCAGTCCGCGAACGCGGCCCGCTTGGTACGGGCGACCTCCTCACGCCAGCCGACCAGGCGGGGGCAGGCACGGCAGCCGGTGATGCGCCGGTCGAGCCGGTCGAGGCCACGGACGTCCATGGTTCCACCGTAGGTGTTCGGGGCGGGCGAAAACCCCGCACCACCGGCCGGGCCCGGGAGTTAAGGTCGGGACCATGGCTTCTGAGAGTGCCGAGGACCCCAAGGTCGCCGCCGCCGTGGCGGCCGCCGAGGCGGCCGGTCCGGGCAGTGGTGAGTCCGTGCGGATCGACAGCTGGATCTGGTCGGTGCGGCTGGTCAAGACGCGGTCGCTCGGCGCCGCCGCCTGCAAGGGCGGGCACGTCCGGGTGAACGGCGAGCGCGTGAAGCCCTCGCACTCCCTCCGCGTCGGCGACGAGGTGCGGCTGCGGGCCGAGACCCGGGAGCGGATCGTCGTCGTCAAGCGGCTGATCCGCAAGCGGGTCGGCGCCCCCGTGGCCGTCCAGTGCTACGTCGACAACTCCCCGCCGCCCCCGCCCCGCGAGGCCGTCGCCCCGGCCGGCATCCGCGACCGCGGCGCGGGCCGCCCGACCAAGCGCGACCGCCGGGAGATGGAGCGGCTGCGGGGGCTGGGCGGGCCCGGCCCGTTCGGCGGGTACGCGGGGCCCGGCGGACCGGGTGGGCCGGGTGGACCGGGCGGCAGCGGTGACCCGGGGGCCGTGTCCGGCGGGCGCGGCGGAACCACCGGACGCGGGACGGGTGGTGGGCGCGGCAGGTCGGCCGGGCACGGATCGGGCGGTGGTGGGCGCAAGAGCCGTGGCAGGGGGGCCGGTGGTGCGGCCCGGCCGTGACCGCGGGCCGCGCGCTCAGGTGCCGGACATCGGCACCGCCCGCACCCACGTCCTGTCCTCCGTCAGGTACCGGTCCACCTTCAGGCCCGCTTCGGCCAGCGCCTCCTCGAACCGCTCCCTCGTCAGGGGGCGGGCGCGGAACGTCTGGGTCCAGGTCGCGTCCGGGAACACGTACTCCGCGCGCACCGAGTCCACGCCGTCGCCGACCGGCTCCGCCGACACGATCCGCACGGTGAAGCCGGCCGGGTCCACCCGCTCGCGCGGCACATCGGTGTGGTAGTCCTCGCCCTCCCGCTGGATCAGCACGCACCCGCCCTTCGCCAGATGCCGCGCGCAGGCGCGCAGCATGCCCCGCCGCACCTCGACGTCCCCCGCGTGCACCAGGAACGACGCGAGCAGCACCACGTCGAACGTCTCGCCGAGGTCGAGCCGCTCTATGGGGCCTCATATCGTCCGCGCCCCGCGCACCCGCTCCAGCATCTCGGCGGACTCGTCCACCGCCGTGACCTCGAAGCCGCGCTCCAGCAGCGCGTGGGTCACCCGCCCCACTCCGCTGCCCAGCTCCAGGATCCGCGCCCGCTCCGGCACCGCGGCGGCGATGACGTCCGGCTCGTCCCCGACGGGCAGCCGCGCGTACAGCTCCACCGCGCAGCCGTCCGGGGTGATCGCCCCGGGACCCGTCCCCTCGTACCCCTCACGCATTTTCGGTTCCATGCCCGTCAAACGGCCCGCGCCCGCACAGCCGTTCCCCTCTCCCGCCGGTTCACCCGACCGAGTGACACGTGGTCATGGAGGCGGTTCCGGGAACCCGGGACCGGAGGATCCGCGCGGACGGGACGGTGATCGCGATGCGCACGGGCAGTGAGCCGACGACCGCGCGCAGTGCTCTGCGGATGCGGTTCTGTCTGAGCGTGTGGGGCGTGGTCTGGACGGTGTCCGGGACGACGGTGTTCGCGCTCGCCGGGCATCCGGGCTGGGCCCTCGTCTGCGGGCTGCTGTGGCTGGTCGTCACGGTCGACCTGGTCGTCGTCCTGCGGCACATCCGCCAGGGCCCGCACTACCAGCCGGGGCGCGACGTGCCCCCGTACCAGCCGCCGAGGAGCCGTCCGTAGCGCGGGCCGTCACGCGTCGAAGCGGGCCGCCTCCAGGTACTCCGGGTTCGGGTCCAGCGCGGCCGCCAGCCGGAAGTGCCGCTTGGCCGGGTGCGGGCGGCCCTGCCGCTGGTAGGTGCGGGCGAGCGCGAAGTGGGCGAAGGCGTTGTCCGGCTCGCGCTCCAGGACCAGGGAGAACTCCAGCTCGGCGGGGCGCAGCTGGGCCGCCGCGAAGAAGGCGCGGGCGCGCAGCAGCCGCGCCGCGGTGTTCTCCGGATGGACGTCTATGACACCGTCGAGCAGCTTCACCGCGCCCCTCGGGTCACGGGAGGCGAGCAGGCGCTCGGCGGCACGGAAGTCGATGACATGCGTTTCCGGCGTACGTCCGGTCGAACCGCTGGTCTCGGGCACGGCGGGATCCTTCCCTCACTGGACGGGTTCAACGCCCCGCCCGGCACCCGCTATTCCGGGCGGGGGCCGCGCCCGGGATCACTGTTCCGGGCGGGAGGTCCGCGCCCGGCGGACGAGCCCGGACCACACGTCCTTGACGCGCTGTTCCAGCTCGTCGAGGGGGACGTCGTTGTCGATGACGATGTCGGCGATCTCCCTGCGCTGCTCGCGGGTCGCCTGGACGGCCATCCGGGCGCGCGCGTCCTCCGCCGTCATGCCGCGCCGGCCCACCAGCCGGTCGAGCTGGGTCTCGGGGCTCGCGTCGACGACGATCACGAGGTCGTAGAGGGGGGCCAGGCCGTTCTCCGTGAGGAGGGGGACGTCGTGGACCACGACGGCGTCCTCGGCGGCGGCCCCCTCCAGCTCGCGGGAGCGGGCGCCCACCAGGGGGTGGACGATCGAGTTGAGGACGGCCAGCCGCTCGGGGTCGGCGAAGACGACGGAGCCCAGCTTGGGCCGGTCGAGCCTGCCGTCCGCGGTGAGGACCTCCGGGCCGAAGACGTCCACGACCGCCGCGAGACCGGGCGTCCCCGGTTCGACGACCTCGCGCGCGATCCGGTCCGCGTCGATCAGCACGGCCCCGCACTCGACGAGCAGCCGCGACACCTCGCTCTTGCCGGCGCCGATACCGCCGGTCAGGCCCACCTTCAGCATGAGAGGAAGCCTAAGGCGTCAGCCGTCGCCCTCCCGCTCCGCCAGGAAACGTTCGAACTCGCGGCCGATCTCGTCCGCCGACGGGATCTCCACCGGCTCGGCGAGCATGTTGCCCCGGGTCTCCGCGCCCGCCGCCGCGTCGTACTGGTGCTCGAGACCCTGGACGAGGGCGGTGAGTTCGTCGTCGCCCTCCCGGATCTGGCGGTCGATCTCCGTCTGGGTGCGGTGGGCGTCGTTGCGCAGCGCGTGCGCGACGCCGGGCAGGACCAGTCCCGTCGCGGCCGTGATGGCCTCCAGGGCGGTCAGTGCCGCGTCCGGGTACGGGGAACGGGCGATGTAGTGCGGCACGTGCGCGGCGACGCCCAGGACGTCGTGCCCGGCCTGCATGAGCCGGTACTCGACGAGCGCCTCGGCGCTGCCGGGGACCTGCGCCTCGTCGAAGGCGCTGCCGGCCACCGGGACGAGGTCGGCGCGGTTGCCGTGCGGGGTGAGGCCGACGGGCCGGGTGTGCGGGACGCCCATGGGGATGCCGTGGAAGTTCACCGACAGGCGTACGCCGAGCCGCTCCACGATCTGCTGGACGGCGGCGGCGAAGCGCTCCCACTCCACGTCCGGCTCGGGCCCGGAGAGCAACAGGAAGGGCGCTCCCGTGGCGTCCTGGACGAGGCGTACCTCGAGGGCGGGCACCTCGTAGTCGCTCCACCGGTCACGGGTGAAGGTCAGCAGCGGGCGCCGGGCGCGGTAGTCGACGAGCCGGTCGTGGTCGAACCGGGCGACGACCTGGTGGGGCAGCGAGTCGAGCAGCCGGTCGACGATCTGGTCCCCGGTCTCCCCCGCGTCGATGTATCCGTCGAAGTGGTAGAGCATGACAAGTCCGGCCGACTCCTGGGCCAGCGCCATGTCGACGACGCCGAGCCCCTTCGGCTCCCATGCGTACAAACCCTGCGGATCAAGCACAGTGACCGCTCCTCCTCGTGTCCGTACTGCACAACGTGACACACGGCACCGACATTCCCGGGCGCCGGCAGCCCTTCGACGTTCGACGAGGGCGCCGGCGGCTTCCCCAGGGGGCAGCACCGAGGGGCCGCACCTCGAAAAGGTGCGACCCCTCGGTCAACGGCTCAGCGTCGGTGCGGAGCGTCAGCTCTGCCCGCCCGCCAGCTTCTCGCGCAGCGCGGCCAGCGCCTCGTCCGAAGCCAGCGCACCGGACTGGTCGCCACCCTCGGAGGAGTACGAACCGCCACCGGACGCGGCCGGGGCGACGTCCTCGCCACCCTCGGCAGCGGCCTTCTCGTCCGCCTCGCGGGACTTGATGACCTGCGCCTGGTGCTGCTCGAAGCGCTGCTGCGCCTCGGCGTACTGGGTCTCCCACGCCTCGCGCTGGGTCTCGTAGCCCTCGAGCCAGTCGTTGGTCTCGGGGTCGAAGCCCTCGGGGTAGATGTAGTTGCCCTGGTCGTCGTAGGACGCGGCCATGCCGTACAGGGTCGGGTCGAACTCGACCGCCGACGGGTCGGCACCGAAGGCCTCGTTGGCCTGCTTCAGCGAGAGGCTGATGCGACGGCGCTCGAGGTCGATGTCGATGACCTTGACGAAGATCTCGTCGTTGACCTGGACGACCTGCTCCGGGATCTCCACGTGGCGCTCGGCCAGCTCGGAGATGTGGACCAGACCCTCGATGCCCTCGTCCACGCGGACGAACGCACCGAACGGAACCAGCTTCGTGACCTTGCCGGGCACGACCTGGCCGATCTGGTGGGTGCGGGCGAACTGCTGCCACGGGTCTTCCTGGGTCGCCTTCAGCGACAGGGAGACGCGCTCGCGGTCCATGTCGACGTCGAGGACCTCGACCGTGACCTCCTGGCCGACCTCGACGACCTCGGAGGGGTGGTCGATGTGCTTCCAGGACAGCTCGGAGACGTGCACCAGACCGTCGACGCCGCCCAGGTCCACGAAGGCACCGAAGTTGACGATCGAGGAGACGACGCCGGAACGGACCTGACCCTTCTGGAGGGTCGTGAGGAACGTCTGGCGGACCTCGGACTGGGTCTGCTCCAGCCAGGCACGGCGGGACAGGACCACGTTGTTGCGGTTCTTGTCCAGCTCGATGATCTTGGCCTCGAGCTCCTTGCCCACGTAGGGCTGGAGGTCGCGGACACGACGCATCTCGACGAGGGAGGCCGGCAGGAAGCCACGGAGGCCGATGTCGAGGATGAGACCACCCTTGACGACCTCGATGACGGTACCGGTGACGATGCCGTCCTCTTCCTTGATCTTCTCGATGGTGCCCCAGGCCCGCTCGTACTGGGCGCGCTTCTTCGAGAGGATCAGGCGGCCTTCCTTGTCCTCCTTCTGGAGGACGAGGGCCTCGATCTCGTCGCCGACGGCGACGACCTCGTTGGGGTCGACGTCGTGCTTGATCGAGAGCTCGCGGCTCGGGATGACACCTTCGGTCTTGTAACCGATGTCGAGCAGGACCTCGTCCCGGTCGACCTTCACGATGACGCCGTCGACGATGTCGCCGTCGTTGAAGTACTTGATCGTCTCGTCGATCGCGGCGAGGAACGCTTCCTCGTTACCGATGTCGTTGACCGCAACCTGCGGGGTGGTGGCGGTGGTCTCGGTGCTGCTCGTCATGTGGGAAAGGGCTCCGGTACGGACATTGAAGTCGTAGGTACTGCTACGCCGGAGCCCGTTTCGCTCTGCAGAAGCCGGACAGCCAAGGAAGCGCCTCACCGTTGACCAGTGATGACACCTCGAGAACCGAGGGGACATACAACAGATGCGAGCGCAGCCTGCTACGTCTGAGGTGCGCAAGCTCGCAGCGCAACTTGTAGCATACGGGGGCTGCCGGGCATGGTCAATCGCGAAGCCGCCCACCCGGGGCGGATCGCCGCATAACCGGCACAACTGCGGTCTCCCGAGGCCACGCAGGGGTGATGAGACCCCTGTGGCGACACGCCGGGGACCGGCTGACTGGACGGAAGAGTACGACGAGGGAGCCGATCATCCAAGAGCCCGAAGCGCCCGAACCGGAGGCGACCCGGCGGCAGGCCGGTGTCACGGAGAGCTCCCGAGCCAACCGGGGATGGTGGGACCGCAACGCGGACGAGTACCAGATCGAGCACGGCACGTTCCTCGGCGACGACCGCTTCGTGTGGGGGCCCGAGGGCCTGGACGAGGTGGAGGCGGAGCTGCTCGGCCCGCCGGAGGGGCTGAAGGGGCGGGACGTCCTGGAGCTGGGCGCCGGAGCGGCGCAGTGCTCGCGCTGGCTGGCCGCGCAGGGCGCGCGGCCGGTGGCGCTGGACATCTCGCACCGGCAGTTGCAGCACGCGCTGCGGATCGGCGGCCCGGTCCCGCTGGTGTGCGCCGACGCGGGCGCGCTGCCGTTCGCGGACGGCTCCTTCGACCTGGCCTGCTCGGCGTACGGGGCGCTGCCCTTCGTCGCCGATCCGCGGCTGGTGCTGCGTGAGGTGCGGCGGGTGCTGCGGCCCGGCGGCCGGCTGGTCTTCTCGGTCACGCACCCGATCCGCTGGGCGTTCCCCGACGAGCCCGGTCCGGAAGGGCTGAGCGTGTCCGCGTCGTACTTCGACCGCACGCCCTACGTCGAGCAGGACGAGGAGGGCCGCGCGGTGTACGTGGAGCACCACAGGACGCTCGGGGACCGCGTCCGTGACGTCGTCGCCTCGGGGTTCCGGCTGGTGGACCTGGTGGAGCCGGAGTGGCCGGCCTGGAACACCTCCGAGTGGGGCGGCTGGTCACCGCTGCGCGGGAACCTGATCCCGGGGACGGCGATCTTCGTGTGCGTACGGGACTGAGTGCGTGATCCGTTACGACGCCCTGGACGCCCTTCCCGTGCGCGAGGCCCTGCCGGGGCTGACCGGCGCGCTCGACGCGCACGGCACCGCCGTGCTGGTGGCGCCGCCCGGCACCGGCAAGACGACGCTGGTGCCCCTGGTGCTGGCGGGACTGCTCGGGGACGGGCCCGCGCGGCGGGTGGTGGTCGCCGAGCCGCGGCGGATCGCGGCCCGCGCGGCGGCGCGGCGGATGGCGTGGCTGCTGGGCGAGCGGGTCGGGGAGTCGGCCGGTTTCACCGTGCGCGGGGAGCGGGCGGTGGGGCGGCACACGCGCGTGGAGGTCGTCACGACCGGTGTGCTCCTCCAGCGCCTGCAACGTGACCAGGAGCTGTCCGGGGTGGACGTGGTGGTGCTCGACGAGTGCCACGAGCGGCACCTGGACGCGGACACGGCGGCGGCGTTCCTGTGGGACGTGCGCCAGGCGCTGCGCCCGGAGCTGCGGCTGGTGGCCGCGTCGGCGACGACGGACGCGGAGGGCTGGGCCCGGCTGCTGGGGGACGCGCCGGTGGTCGAGGCGCGTGGTGCCGCGTTCCCGGTGGACGTGGTGTGGGCGCCTCCCGCGCGTGCGGTACGGCCGCCGCACGGGACGTGGGTCGATCCGGCGCTGCTGACGCACGTGGCGTCGGTGGTGCGGCGGGCGCTGGCGGAGCGGGACGGGGACGTGCTGGTGTTCCTGCCGGGGGTCGGCGAGATCGCCCGGGTGGCCGGGCAGCTCGGGGACCTCGCCGGTGTCGACGTGCTCCAGGTGCACGGGCGGGCGCCGGCCGCCGTGCAGGACGCGGTGCTGTCCGCCGGGGAGCGGCGCCGGGTGGTGCTGGCGACCTCGGTCGCGGAGTCGTCGCTGACGGTTCCGGGAGTGCGGGTGGTCGTGGACTGCGGGCTGGCGCGGGAGCCGCGCGTGGACCACGCGCGGGGGCTGAGCGCGCTGACGACGGTACGGGCCTCCCGCGCGGCGGGGCGGCAGCGGGCGGGGCGGGCCGGGCGTGAGGCGCCGGGGACGGTGTACCGGTGCTGGGCGGAGGCGGAGGACGCCCGTCTGCCGCGGTTCCCCTCCTCCGAGATCAAGGTGGCCGACCTGACCGCGTTCGCGCTCCAGGCGGCCTGCTGGGGCGATCCCGACGCCTCGGGGCTGGCGCTGCTCGATCCCCCGCCGGCCGGGGCGATGGCGGCGGCCCGCTCCGTCCTGACGGCGATCGGGGCGGTGGGTCCCGACGGACGGGCCGGTGAGCGCGGGGCGCGGCTGGCCCGTCTGGGCCTGCACCCGCGTCTGGGCCGCGCCCTGCTGGACGCGGCGCCGGTGGTGGGCCCGGACCTCGCGGCCGAGGTGGTCGCTCTGATCGGCGAGGAACCACCGCGTGAGTACGGCGACGACCTCACCGCCGCGCTGCACGCCGCCCGACGCGGCGGCGACGCGTACGCCGCGCGGTGGCGCAAGGAGGCCGCCCGCCTCCGCGCTCTCCTCCCGGAGCCCGCACGGACCTCCCCGCCGGCACCGGCGGACCGGGGCGACACCCGTACCGTCCCCGGCCGGTCTCCGGGGCGGGCGGCAGGGGGCGACGCCCGGGCCGCCGGCGGCGCGGAAACGTCCGCTCCGGGCACCCCGCGGGGGCCTGGGGACGGGAGCGCCGGACCGGTGGCGTCGCGGGCGGCTGAGGGCTCCCAGCCCCCGTGGACGGACGGAGCCGGTTTCCCGCCTGTGGCCGGGGGCGACGAGGACGGGCGGGTCGGGTTCGTCGTCGCGCTGGCTTTTCCCGAGCGGGTCGCCCGGGTGGAGGGCGGGTCGTACCTGATGGTGGGCGGGACGCGGGCCGAGGTGGGGGCCGGGTCGCGGCTGCGGGGTGCCGAGTGGATCGCCGTGGCCGTGGCCGATCGGCCCGTGGGGCGGGGGCACGCGCGCGTGCGGCTCGCGGGCGTCGTCGACGAGGGGGTCGCGCGGGTCGCGGCGGGGGCGTTGCTGGAGCACCGGGAGGAAGTGGGCTGGGGCGACGGGGACGTCGTCGCGCGGCGGGTCGAGCGGCTCGGGGCGGTGGAAGTGGCCGTACGGGCGCATGCCGGTGCCGAGCCCTCGCTCGTACGGGGCGCGCTGCTGGACGGGCTGCGGCGGGAGGGGTTCGGGCTGCTGCGGTGGCCGGCCGGGGCAGCCGTACTGCGGCAGCGGCTGGCCTTCCTGCACGCCCGGCTCGGCGAACCGTGGCCCGACGTCTCCGACGAGGCGCTGCACGCGCGCGTGGAGGAGTGGCTGGAGCCGGAGCTGAGCCGTGCCCGGCGGCGGGCCGATCTCGCGCGGATCGACGCCGGGCAGGCGCTCGCGCGGCTGCTGCCCTGGGCCTCCGGCGAGGCCGTGCGGCTCGACGAGCTAGCCCCCGAGCGGATCACCGTACCCAGTGGGTCCGGAATCCGGATCGACTACTCCGACCCGGAGCGGCCGGTGCTCGCCGTGAAGCTCCAGGAGATGTTCGGGCTCCAGGAGTCGCCGCGGGTGGCCGGGGTGCCGCTGCTGGTGCACCTGCTGTCCCCGGCCGGGCGGCCCGCCGCCGTGACCGCCGACCTCGCCTCGTTCTGGCGGGACGGCTACAGGGGCGTGCGGGCCGAACTGCGCGGGCGCTACCCCAAGCACCCCTGGCCGGAGGATCCGGCCACCGCCGAGCCGACCCGGCACACCAACGCCCGGCTCCGGCGGTGATCCGTCCGTCCTGTTCCGGTTCCGTCAGGTGGCGGGGCTCGCCGACGGGCTGGTGGCCGGGGTCTCCGACGAGGCCGGGGTCTCCGTCTCGGCCGGGGGCTCCGCCACGGTCAGCTTGACCGTGAGGGTCGCCCCGCCCGCGGTGGTGACGCGTAGCAGGAACGTGCCCTCGGTGTCGTCCGCGTAGAGCTGAGGCAGCTTCAGCAGCCCGTCCGCGTCCGTCGTCAGGCCGCTCAGGGTGCGTACGGCCTTGCCGTCGGTGTCCTTGAAGTAGGGGCCCTTGTCGTTCTCGGTGTCGTCCTCGGCCGACGTGACGAGCGTCGCGGTGGCGGTGACCTTGTCCGCGACCGCGCCCTTGTAGGTGGCCTTCAGCTCGACCGCGTCCGCGAACTCGCCGCCCGGCGTGCAGGTCAGCTCCTTCGTGCCGGTGCGGACGAGGGTGTCGGCGGCGCGCTCGGTGACGGTCGCCCTGTAGGCGACGCCCTTGACCGTGCGGCCGACCACGGTGGCCCGGACGACGACGGGGCCGGTCTTCTCACCCGCCAGGAGCGCGGGTGCCACGGCGACGCCCGAGCCGTTGGTGACGACGGTGGCCACACTCTCGCCGCCGGTGAAGGTGGTGTCGGTGTCGCCGACGACGGTGAACCGGATCCGCACCTTGGCCACCGCCTTGCCGGCCTTCGTCTCCGCGCGGGCGCTGATCCGCTCGGTGAACGCGTCGCCCGCCATCGCGGTGAGCGTCGCGGTGCCGGCGTCCTCCAGGTGGTCCACCGTGTCGGTCGGGGTGGGCGGGGTGGTGCCGGGCGGCGTGCTCGGGCTGCCGGAGTCGGCCGGCGGCTTGCTCGAGCCGGAGCCGGACGGCTCGGTCGGCTTCGTGCTCGGTCTCGTGCTCGGCTTCGGCGGCGCCGACACGCTCGGCGTCACCGGGGAGGGCCGCACCGTGACGTCGTCGCTGCGGTCCGCGGGCAGCGTGCCGGAGCCGTCCGGGATCTCGTGGGTGCCCTTGCGGTAGTACTCCAGCCACGACATGACGGTGTTCAGATAGTCCGTCGAGTTGTTGTAGCTGAGGATCGCCTTGTCGAGGTCGTCCTGGTCGGACAGGTCCCAGTCGAAGCGGCACAGGTAGTGGCCGGCGGCGAGCGCGGCGTCGTAGATGTTGTTGGGGTCCTCACGGCCGTCGCCGTTGCCGTCGCGGCCCGCCCACTCCCAGGTGGAGGGGATGAACTGCATGGGGCCGACGGCCTGGTCGTAGGAGCTGTTGCCGTCGTAGGCGCCGTCGTCGGTGTCCTTGATGAGGGCGAAGCCGTTGCCGTCGAGCTGGGGGCCGAGGATGGGCGAGAGGGTGGTGCCGTCGGCGTCGACGCGTCCGCCGCGGGCCTGCCCGGACTCCACCTTGCCGATGGCGGCGAGCAGTTGCCAGGGCAGGTTGCAGCCGGGCTTCGATTCGCGCAGCGCGGCCTCGGCCTTCTTGTAGGCGTCGAGGACGGTCGCGGGGATGCCGGCCTCGGTCACGCCGGACGGGCCCGTTCCGGTGCTCGCGGACGGGGCGGGGTTGGGGCTGTTGAGCGGCGGCAGGTCCGTGTAGTAGGGGGAGTTGCCGGTCGCGCCGGCGCCGTCGGCGGTCTCGTCGGGCGAGGGCGTGGTGTCCGACGTGGTCTCTCTGCCCTGGCCGTCGGTCGTCACGCCCGGAGCCTGGGACGCGGCCAGAGCCGCCACCGCCGCCGCGGCCACGGCGGTGGTCGTCACTCCCTTGCGGAGCCTCCTGCCGAATTGCGCCGCCATAGAGTGGACCCCTCCCATGGACGCCGTGGCGTCCGTCAGCCTGTGTCGTGTTCGCTTGGTTGTGACGATCTGCCCGCCCCGCTGGTTGCCCTCCTGCGTGCATCCGGCGCGGCGACCCTCGCGACCCTATGACAACTTCCTTTGCTCGGACACCCGTTCCTGTCCGATATTCACCGGTTGGCCACGTTCCTGCGTGACGGGGGTCGCCGCGGGGACGTCCCGCATACTGGGGCCTGCCGATCATCAGGGCCCGCCGGCCCGGTCAACCACTGTCCCGAGGAGCCGAGTTGCCGTTCACGCTGAGCCACGCGGCGGCGGTGCTGCCCGCCGTGCGCACGGACGGGAGCGGACGGGGCCCCCTGGTCCCCTCCGTGCTCGTCGCGGGCAGCTTCGCTCCCGACATGACCTATTACGCGGCGAGTGTCCTGTCCGGGGCGATGGAGTTCGGGGACGTCACCCACGCGTTCTGGGGTGTGTTCACGGTCGACGTGCTCATCGCCTGGGCGCTGGTGGGACTGTGGCTGCTGGTACGCGAACCGCTGGTGGCGCTGTTGCCGCGGGCCCGGCAGGGGCGGGTGGCGGCGCTGCTGCGCTGCGGGGCTCCGCGTGCGCGGACGCGGCCGTCGCTGGTGGCGCGCTGGTACGTCTCGGCCGTGGTGGGGGCGTCGACGCACGTGGTCTGGGACGCGTTCACGCACCTCGACCGGTGGGGGACGCGGATGTTCCCCGTGCTGGGCGAGGAGGTGGCCGGGGCACCGCTCTACTGGTACCTGCAGTACGGCGGTTCGGCGGTGGCCGCGGTCGTCATCGCGCTGTTCGTGGCGCGGGCGCTGCGCCGGACGGACCCCCTGGCCGAGCCGGCGGGGGTTCCCCCGCTGTCCGCCGGGGACCGGTGGTGGGCCGTCGCGCTGCTCGGCGGGTGCGCGGTGGCGGGAGCGGTGCAGCGGGCCTCGCGGTGGTGGGCCTACTGGGGCTCGACCGCGAAGCCCTGGGAACTGATTCCGACGGTGTGCTTCGGTGCGGGCGCGGGACTGGTCCTCGCGCTGCCGCTGTACGCGGTGGCCGTCAGGGTGCGGCGTCCGGCCACGAGGGTCCCTGCGAGCGCCGGTGCGCGGCGGTCGAGCCGTACGGGCGCACGCTGAGGATGTCGCCCGCCGCGACGAACACGGTGACGGTGCGGACCGGCCGGGGGCGGGGCAGCAGGGTGAGCACGAGGGTGAGGTGGGCGCGGGCCAGTTCGGCCCACAGCCGCCAGGGCGGCTGCTCGCCCGCGAGGCGTACGGCGGTGGGGGTACGGGCCGTTCTCCGGCGGCCGTCGGCGACACGGCGGCCGAGGTCCGCCGCGGCCTTCCGCAGCGTGGTCGCGAGGGTGGCGGGGATGCGGGCGGTACTTGCGGCGGCCTCGAAGGCCAGAACCGGCGGGAACACCGTGTGTCCGCCGGGGCGCGGGGGTGCCGCTCCGCGGGGAAGCATGCGTATACCCATGCATGGCATGGTGTCCGCCCGCCCCGGCGGTGGCTTTTCCGCGGGGGCCACGCGGGTGAAGGTTCCCTCCGGGGGGGTGCGGCGGGGTGACACGGCGGGCGTGCGCGACACCCTTCGGGGTACGGACACGCCGGGCACCGCCGGGCACGTCAGGCACGTCAGGCACGTCAGGCAGCATCGTGGTGGCCCGCCGAGGTCCGGCCGGCCCGACACCACCGGACCGCGCCACCACGGCCTCCGCCACCACGGCCTCCGCCACCACGGCGGGAACGACCTGTGGTGCTCGTCGTCACGGCGGGAGCCGGGGGTACCGGGTCTCCCTCCGGTGCGGGCGGGGCCGGCGCGCCCTGCGGGACGCCCCGGCCCGGTCCTCGCTCCAGCGGGTCAGTGGGCTGCCGACTCCCAGTCGGGGCCCGCGCCCACCGAGACGCCCAGGGGAACCCGGAGCTGGACCGCCGTGGACATCTCCCGGCGGACCAGGTCCTCCACCGCGGCGCGTTCACCGGGGGCCAGTTCCAGGACGATTTCGTCGTGGACCTGGAGGAGCATGCGGGAGCGCAGGCCGGCCTCGCGCAGCGCCCGGTCCACGTTCAGCATGGCGATCTTGACGATGTCCGCCGCCGTGCCCTGGATCGGCGCGTTCAACGCCATGCGCTCCGCGGCCTCGCGGCGCTGGCGGTTGTCGCTGTTGAGGTCGGGCAGGTAGCGGCGGCGGCCGAAGAGCGTCGCCGTGTAGCCGGTCGCCCTCGCCTCGTCGACGACCCGGTGCAGATAGTCCCGTACACCGCCGAAGCGCTCGAAGTACGCGTCCATCAGGGCGCGCGCCTCCGCCGCCTCGATGTTCAACTGCTGGGAGAGACCGAAGGCCGACAGCCCGTACGCCAGCCCGTACGACATCGCCTTGATCTTGCGGCGCATCTCCGCGTCGACCGCGGACCGCTCGACCGAGAACACCTGGGCCGCCGCCGTGGTGTGCAGGTCCTCGCCCGAGGTGAACGCCTCGATCAGGCCGGCGTCCTCGGAGAGGTGCGCCATCACGCGCAGCTCGATCTGGCTGTAGTCGGCGGTCAGGAGTGCCTCGAAGCCCTCGCCGACCACGAACCCGCGGCGGATCGCGCGGCCCTCGTCCGTGCGGACCGGGATGTTCTGGAGGTTGGGGTCCGTCGAGGAGAGCCGGCCCGTCGCGGCGACGGTCTGGTTGAACGTGGTGTGGATCCGGCCGTCCGCGGCGATCGTCTTGATCAGGCCCTCGACGGTGACGCGCAGCTTCGCCTGCTCACGGTGACGGAGCATGATCACCGGCAGTTCGTTCTCGGTCTGCGTGGCGAGCCAGGCCAGGGCGTCGGCGTCCGTGGTGTAGCCGGTCTTCGTCCGCTTCGTCTTCGGCAGGGCCAGCTCGCCGAAGAGGACCTCCTGGAGCTGCTTGGGCGAGCCCAGGTTGAACTCGTGCCCCGCCGCCGCGTGCGCCTCCTTCACCGCCTGCTGCACGGCGCCCGCGAACATCTGCTCCATCGCCTGGAGGTGCTCCCGGTCGGCCGCGATGCCGTGCCGCTCCATGCGGGCGAGCAGCGCGGACGTGGGCAGCTCCATGTCGCGGAGCAGGTCCGCCGCACCCACTTCCGCCAGGCGGCTCTCGAAGGCCTCGCCCAGGTCGAGGATGGCGCGGGCCTGCACCATCAGCGCCTCGGCCTCCGCTCCGTCGTCCGCGCCGAAGGCGAGCTGGCCGTCGGGCGCGGCGGCGGGCGCCAGCTCGCGGTGCAGGTACTCCAGGGACAGCGCGTCCAGGTCGAAGGAGCGGCGGCCCGGCTTCACCAGGTACGCGGCGAGCGCGGTGTCCATGGTGACGCCCTCGATGGTCCAGCCGTGCTCGGCGAAGACCCGCATCGCGCCCTTGGCGTTGTGGAACACCTTGGGCCGGTCGGCGTCGGTGAGCCAGGCCGCGAGCGCCCGCTCGTCGGCCTCGTCCAGCTCGGACGGGTCGAACCAGGCGGCCGGTCCGGCGGCCGTGGCCAGCGCGACCTCGGCGACCGAGCCGGTGCCGAGGGCCCAGGTGTCGACCGTGGCGACGCCGAGCGGGCCGGTGCCGTGCTCGGTGAGCCAGCCGGTCAGCTCGCCGGTGCCCAGCACCGCGCCGTCCAGCTCCACGCCCTCCGCGACGACCGGGGTGGCCTCGGCCTCCTCCGCGCCCGGGTCGACGGCGAACAGCCGCTCCCGCAGCGACGGATTCCTGATCTCCAGGGTGTCCAGGATCATCGCCACGGCCTTGCGGTCGTAGGCGGTCCGCGCCAGGTCGAGGACGCCCTTGGGCAGCTCGACGGCGCGCTCCAGCTCGGTGAGGCGGCGGTTGAGCTTGACCGCCTCCAGGTGGTCGCGCAGGTTCTGCCCGGCCTTGCCCTTGACCTCGTCGACGCGCTCGACCAGCTCGGCGAAGGAACCGAACTGGTTGATCCACTTCGCGGCCGTCTTCTCGCCTACGCCGGGGATGCCGGGCAGGTTGTCCGACGGGTCGCCGCGCAGCGCCGCGAAGTCGGGGTACTGGGCGGGGGTCAGGCCGTACTTCTCGACGACCTTCTCCGGGGTGAACCGGGTCAGCTCGGAGACGCCCTTCGTCGGGTACAGCACCGTGGTGTGCTCGGAGACGAGCTGGAAGGAGTCACGGTCGCCGGTGACGATCAGCACCTCGAAGCCCTCGGCCTCGGCCTGGGTGGCGAGGGTGGCGATGATGTCGTCCGCCTCGAAGCCCTCGACGGCGAAGCGGTCGGCGTGCATCGCGTCGAGGAGCTCGCCGATGAGCTCGACCTGGCCCTTGAACTCGTCCGGGGTCTTGGAGCGGTTCGCCTTGTACTCGGCGAACTCCTCCGAGCGCCACGTCTTGCGGGAGACGTCGAAGGCGACGGCGAAGTGGGTGGGGGCCTCGTCACGGAGCGTGTTGGCCAGCATCGACGCGAAGCCGTAGATCGCGTTGGTCGGCTGGCCCGTCGCGGTGGTGAAGTTCTCCGCGGGCAGCGCGAAGTACGCGCGGTACGCGAGGGAGTGCCCGTCCATGAGCATCAGGCGGGGACGGGGGCCGGTGGGGGGCTGGTCGGTCTTCTTCGATGCTGTGTCTGCCACGTGTCCGATCCTGCCACGTGGCACTGACAGTGGGGGGCGAGCGTGTGTCGTGGGGTTGATTCGCCCCCTCCGCCCCTTCCCGTCCCGTCCCCGGGGGCTGTGCCCCCGGATCCCCTTTCGGCCCTGAACGGGCCTCGTCCTCAAGCGCCGGACGGGCTGGAAGCGCGGACCTCGTGCTCGAACGCCGGGCGGGCTGGGGGTGACCGCCTCGTCCTCGAGCGCTGGACGGGCCGGAAGGGCGTGGCAGGATCGGGGGTCCACCTCATACGTGTATGTGGAACAGGAGTGCGCGATGGCAGCGAAGCCGCCCAAGAGTGATCCGGTTCAGGACGCGCCGCAGGTCGCCGGGCCACAGCACGCGGCAGCTGGGCTGCCGGCGATCGGGCACACCCTGCGGATGGCCCAGCGGCAGATGGGCGTGAAGCGGACCGCGCTGACGCTGCTCGGTGTGAACCAGAAGAACGGCTTCGACTGCCCGGGGTGCGCCTGGCCGGAGCCGGAACACCGGCACCGCGCGGAGTTCTGCGAGAACGGGGCGAAGGCCGTGGCCGAGGAGGCCACCCTGCGCCGGGTCACCCCGGAGTTCTTCGCCGCCCACCCCGTCGCCGACCTGTCCGGCCGCAGCGGCTACTGGCTGGGCCAGCAGGGCCGTCTGACGCACCCGATGTACCTGCCCGAGGGCGGCGAGCACTACGAGCCGGTCACCTGGGAACGCGCCTTCGACATCGTCGCCGAGGAGATCGCCGCCCTCTCCTCCCCGGACGAGGCCGTCTTCTACACCTCCGGACGCACCAGCAACGAGGCCGCCTTCCTCTACCAGCTCTTCGCCCGCCGGCTCGGCACCAACAACCTGCCCGACTGCTCCAACATGTGCCACGAGTCGTCCGGCTCGGCCCTGTCGGAGACGATCGGCGTCGGCAAGGGCAGCGTCCTGCTGGAGGACCTGTACAAGGCCGACCTGATCATCGTCGCCGGCCAGAACCCCGGCACCAACCACCCGCGCATGCTGTCCGCCCTGGAGAAGGCCAAGGAGAACGGCGCGCGGATCATCAGTGTCAACCCGCTCCCGGAGGCGGGCCTGGAGCGCTTCAAGAACCCGCAGACCCCCAAGGGGCTCACCACCGGCACCGCCCTGACCGACCTGTTCCTGCAGATCCGCATCGGTGGCGACCAGGCCCTGTTCCGCCTCCTCAACAAGCTGATCCTGGACACGCCCGGCGCGGTCGACGAGGAGTTCGTGCGCGAACACACGCACGGCTACGAGGAGTTCGCCGAGGCCGCGCGCGCCGCCGACTGGGACGAGACCCTCACCGCGACCGGCCTCACGCGCGAGGACATCGAGCGGTGCCTGCGGATGGTGCTCGAGTCGAAGCGCACCATCGTGTGCTGGGCGATGGGGCTGACCCAGCACAAGCACTCCGTGCCCATGATCCGCGAGGTCGTCAACTTCCTCCTGCTGCGCGGCAACATCGGCCGCCCGGGGGCGGGCGTGTGCCCGGTGCGCGGCCACTCCAACGTGCAGGGCGACCGCACCATGGGCATCTTCGAGCGGCCCGCACCGGCGTTCCTGGACGCCCTGGAGAAGGAGTTCGGCTTCGCACCGCCGCGCGAGCACGGCTTCGACGTCGTACGGGCCATCCGCGCCCTGCGCGACGGCCGCGCGAAAGTCTTCTTCGCCATGGGCGGCAACTTCGTCTCCGCCTCCCCCGACACGGAGGTCACCGAGGCGGCGATGCGCCGGGCCCGGCTGACGGTGCACGTGTCGACGAAGCTGAACCGCTCGCACACCGTCACGGGCGCGCGCGCCCTGATCCTGCCGACGCTCGGCCGCACCGAGCGCGATCTGCAGGGCGGCGGCGAACAGTTCGTGACGGTCGAGGACTCCATGGGCATGGTGCACGCCTCGCGCGGACGCCTGGAACCGGCAAGCACGCACCTGCTGTCCGAGCCGGCCATCGTGTGCCGGCTGGCCCGCCGCGTCCTCGGCGAGGACGACACGGTGCCGTGGGAGGAGTTCGAGAAGGACTACGCGACGATCCGCGACCGCATCGCGCGGGTGATCCCCGGCTTCGAGGACTTCAACGCGCGCGTGGCGCGTCCCGGGGGCTTCGCGCTCCCCCACGCCCCGCGCGACGAGCGCCGCTTCCCCACCGCCACCGGCAAGGCCAACTTCACCGCCGCGCCGGTGGAGTACCCCGAGCTGCCGAAGGGCCGGCTGCTGCTGCAGACGCTGCGCTCGCACGACCAGTACAACACCACGATCTACGGCCTGGACGACCGCTACCGGGGCATCCGCAACGGCCGCCGCGTGGTGCTGGTCAACCCCGAGGACGCGCGGGAGCTGCGGCTCGCGGACGGCTGTCACGTCGACCTGGTCGGCGAGTGGAGGGACGGGGTGGAGCGCAGGGCGCCCGGGTTCCGCGTCGTGCACTATCCGACGGCGCGGGGCTGCGCGGCGGCGTACTACCCGGAGACGAACGTCCTGGTGCCGCTGGACGCCACCGCGGACACCAGCAACACTCCGGCCAGCAAGTCCGTCGTGGTGCGTCTGGAACAATCGGCGACCGACTGAGCGTTCGCTCAGCAGACAGCCGTACCGACGCAGCACGAATGGAGCCGGGCCCCATGGGAGAGCAGCAGCAGGTGAAGTTCCCGCAAGAGGTCATAGACGAGTACGCCGCGCTCGGCGTGGACCTGCCGGCGCTGTTCTCGGCGGGCCACCTGGGCACGCGGATGGGCGTGCAGATCGTGGAGGCGTCGGCGGAGCGGGTCGTCGGGACGATGCCGGTGGAGGGCAACACCCAGCCGTACGGGCTGCTGCACGGCGGCGCCTCGGCCGTGCTGGCCGAGACGCTGGGGTCGGTGGGGTCGATGCTGCACGGCGGCAGCTCCAAGATCGCCGTGGGCGTCGACCTCAACTGCACGCACCACCGCGGCGTCCGCTCCGGCCTGGTCACCGGGGTCGCCACACCGGTGCACCGGGGGCGGTCCACCGCGACGTACGAGATCGTCATCACCGACGAGGCGGACAAGCGGGTGTGCACCGCGCGCCTGACCTGCATGCTGCGGGACGTCCGGCCCGGCGACAAGGAGCAGGCGGCGGGCTGACGGCCGCCGGGGTGCGGGACGGTGTCCGCCCCGCACCCCGCCGCCGCACGGCCGGGAGCCACGCGGACGCGCCCGCCGGCAACGCCCGCGACGGGCCTCGCGGCGACCGGCCGCGCACATCCGGTTCCGGCCACGCGTCCGAGGGGCGGGCGGACACCGCGTCCGGCAGGTGGACCGGCGCCGCGCCGCCGTCGCCCCGCGCCGCCCCGGCGGGGACCCGTGCGCACGGCCCGTCGGGGACCGGCCCGTAGGGCCCTCGACGACGGCCGCCGCTCCAGGGGGTTGCCCGACGGACAGTACGACCCTCAGCGCGCGGTCCCGGACGCCACGCCCCCTCGGGAAGGGCCGGACCGCCCGAGGAGAACGGGATGTGACGGCTCGTGAGGTGTGCGAGGAGTGCGTCGGCCGGCACCGCGACGGTGGTCGGCCGACGGACCTCGGCAATGAGCCCGAACCCCCTCGGCGGTTGAGGAAAAACCGCAGGCCAAAGCCTATGCGGCGATAATCCGGAACATTGGATTCAGCATCCGGCGCGGCAGGGGGTCCAAGATTTCAGTGCCCATTACACGGAATTCTCCCTCCGCCCCCATACCTCACACGGAGCCTCCCGTCACCCCATCGGCGACGGAATGAGAGAAAGCGCCGGAAACGCCGGACCCCCTTTCCCGGACGTAACTCTGTGTAATACGCGCGCAATAAAACCACCCGCCCCACCCCGTCGGCCACAGGGCGCGCACCCCCTCCGCCCGGGCCCCGCCGGCCGCCCCCGACGGCAATTCCAAGTCATCACCAAAACCCTCGACACACCTGAACACACCGCGCCGGGTCCTGCGGTTTCTCACCATCCGGACAGGGCAAAACGGCGAGAATTCCGCCGTTCCCCCCAGGCAGTACCGCTCTGCAATACGTCGTGTCATAACAAGAGAGTCACAGCCTTGGCCAGACCCTCCTCCACGTTCCCTCCACCCGCTTAGAGTCACCGCCAGTCACCGCGCCACCCGATTGTCACGTCGGCCCAGCGCTCGACTCGGCCATTCCCATCGGGGAACGGCCGTCAGGGGAAAGGACTGGATCGTGCGTCAACGTTCGCTCATCGCCCTCACCGCAGCACTCGCGGCAGGATCACTCACCCTCACCGCATGCGGGTCGCGCGGCGACGACGGCAACAACAGCAGTGGCGGCGGCGACAAGACCACTGTCGTGATCGGCATCGACGCCCCGCTCACCGGCGACCTCTCGGCCCTCGGCCTCGGCATGCGCAACTCCGCCGAACTCGCCGTGAAGACCGCCAACAAGGAGGAGTACGTCAAGGGAATCGAGTTCGAACTCGAACCCCTCGACGACCAGGCACAGCCCTCCGTCGGCCAGCAGAACGCCCAGAAGTTCATCAGCAACAAGGACGTCCTCGGCGTCGTCGGCCCACTGAACTCCAGCGTCTCCCAGCAGATGCAGAAGCCGTTCAACGACGCCGGCCTCGTCCAGGTCTCCCCGGCCAACACCGGCACCGAACTGACCCAGGGCGACGGCTGGAAGACCGGCAACTCCGTCCGCCAGTTCAAGACCTTCTTCCGCACCGCCACCACGGACGAGATCCAGGGCGCCTTCGCCGCCGAGTACCTCTACAACAAGGCCGGCAAGAAGAAGGTCTACCTGATCGACGACCAGAAGACCTACGGCGCGGGCCTGGCCGCCTCCTTCAAGACGAACTTCACCAAACTCGGCGGCAAGATCGTCGGCAACGACCACATCAACCCCGACGACCGCGACTTCAACGCCGTCGTCGCCAAGATCAAGAAGACCGGCGCCGAAGCCCTCTACTACGGCGGCGAATACCCCGCCGCCGCCCCCCTGAGCCAGCAGCTCAAGGACAGCGGCCAGAACATCCCGCTCATGGGCGGCGACGGCATCTACTCCGGCGAGTTCCCCAAGCTCAACAAGAAGGCCGAAGGCGACCTCGCCACCTCCGTCGGCAAGCCCGTCGAGCAGCTCCCCTCCGCCAAGGAATTCATCGCCAACTACGAGGCCGAAGGCTTCGAAGACGCCTACGAGGCCTACGGCGGCCTCACCTACGACGCCGCCTGGTCCATCATCGAAGCCGTCAAGCTGGCCGTCGACGGCAACGACGGCGAAGTCCCCACCGACGCCCGCAAGGCCGTCCTGGACGCCATGAGCAAGGTCAAGTTCGACGGCGTCACCGGCACCGTCTCCTTCGACGAATTCGGCGACACCACCAACACGCTGATGACCGCCTACAAGGTCAAGAGCAACGCGTGGGCCCCCGAGTACAGCGCCTCCCCCAAGGTCGACTGAACAAGGAAACCGCACCGGAGGACATCTCCCCTCCCACATTGACCCCAGGCCGGGGGGGGGGGGGGCCCCCCCCCCCCCCCCCCGCCGCGCCCCCCCCCCCCCCCCCCCCCCCCCCCCCGCCGGCCCCCCCCCCCCCCCCCCCCCCCCCCCCCCCCCCCCCGCGGGCCCCCCCCCCCCCCCCCCCCCCCCCGGCGCCGTATCCGAACCACTCCACGGAGGCCCTGCGGTGAACGAACTGCCGCAACAGCTGGCCAATGGACTCATCCTCGGCGCGATGTACGGACTCATCGCGATCGGCTACACGATGGTCTACGGCATCGTCCAGCTCATCAACTTCGCCCACGGCGAGATCTTCATGGTCGGGGGCTTCGGGGCCCTCACCGTGTTCCTCATACTCCCCGACGGCTTCGCCCTCGGCGCCGCCATCCCCCTCATGATCCTCGGCGGCGTCATCGTCTCCGTCGCCTTCGCCACCGCCGCCGAACGCTTCGCCTACCGGCCCCTGCGCACCGCACCACGACTCGCACCACTGATCACCGCCATCGGCCTGTCCATCGTCCTCCAGCAGATCGTGTGGATGTGGTACCCCGAGGCCAAGAAGGACCGCTCCTTCCCCCAGTTCGACGGCGAACCCATCGACATCCTCGGCGCCACCATCCAACGCGGCGACCTCTTCGTCATCGTCGCCGCACCCCTCTGCATGATCGCCCTCGGCCTCTTCGTGTCGAAGACCCGCTCCGGCCGCGGCATGCAGGCCACCGCCCAGGACCCCGACACCGCCAAACTGATGGGCGTCAACACCGACCGCATCATCGTCATGGCCTTCGCCATCGGCGCCGCCTTCGCCGCCATCGCCGCCGTCGCCTACGGCCTCAAGAACGGCCAAGTCGGCTTCCGCATGGGCTTCCTGATGGGCCTCAAGGCCTTCACCGCCGCCGTCCTCGGCGGCATCGGCAACATCTACGGCGCCATGCTCGGCGGCATCGTCCTCGGCGTCGCCGAAGCCCTCGCCACCGGCTACATCGCCAACGTCCCCGGCATGGACCTCTTCGGCGGCGGCGCCTGGAAGGACGTATGGGCCTTCGCCCTGCTCATCCTCGTCCTGCTCTTCCGACCACAAGGCCTGCTCGGCGAACGCGTCGCGGATCGGGCGTGATACCCATGACCACGAAAACTCCCACCACCGACACCACCACCCCGGCCGGCCCCATCATCCCGCTGCCGCCCACCACGGCCCGCGCGATCACCGCCACCGGCTCCGCCATCGCCCTCGCCGGCACCTTCCTCGCCTGGACCTGGACCGACGAATTCCCCGGCGACCTCACCGTCACCGGCTACCCCGGCGGCCTCCAGGTCCTCACCCTCGTCGGCGCCCTCCTCACCCTGCTGTTCACCCTCTCCGGCTACAGCATCCGCGGACTGGGCTGGCTCACCCCCGGCGGCACCAACAGCCCCGTCCGACTCAGCGCCCTCGGCGTCCTCGGCACCACCGGCTACACCATGGGCGCCGTCAGCCAGGAACTCGGCGGCCTCGTCAACCTCGAACCCGGCGCCTGGGTCTCCGGCACCGGCGCCCTCATCGCCGTCATCGGCGCCCTCGGCCTCCCCGCCGACCAGCCCTACGACGCCGACGAACCCCACCCGGGCCTGTGGGGCCGCATCCGCCACTCCCTCACCGCCCCCGAACCCACACGCGCCAAGGACCTCCCCTCCTGGGCCGAGATCCTCATCATCGCCGCCGGCTTCGGCACCGGCCTCTACGTCTTCGCGTACGGCATCGGCACCGAGTACTCCGAACTGTTCATCGGCTTCCTGATCGTCGCCGCGTTCGGCTTCACCGCGGTCACCCGCACGGGACTCCTCAAGCGGCTCTCGACACTCACCGCCAAACACCGCAACGTCACCCTCGCCGCCGCGTTCGTCGCCGCGATCTGCTTCCCCTTCACCCAGAGCAACGACCAGTTCGCCCTCATCGGCGCGAACATCCTCATCTTCGCCACCGTCGCCCTGGGCCTCAACGTCGTCGTCGGCCTCGCCGGCCTCCTCGACCTCGGATACGTCGCCTTCCTCGGCGTCGGCGCCTACGCCGCCGCCCTGGTCTCCGGCTCCCCCCAGTCGAGCATCGGCGTCCACTTCCCCTTCTGGGCAGCAGTCCTCACCGGCGCCCTCGCCTCACTCATCTTCGGCGTGGTCATCGGCGCACCCACCCTGCGACTGCGCGGCGACTACCTCGCCATCGTGACACTCGGCTTCGGCGAGATCTTCCGCATCACCATGAACAACCTCAACGGCAACAGCGGACCCGACGTCACCAACGGCTCCAACGGCATCCCGAACATCCCCGACCTGGAGATCTTCGGCTTCAACCTGGGCCTCCCCCACGACGTCCTCGGCCACGAGCTCACCCGCTCCGGCAACTACTACCTGCTGATGCTGCTCTTCACCGCCATCGTCGTCATGGTCTTCCGCCGCTCCGCGGAATCCCGCATCGGCCGCGCCTGGGTCGCCATCCGCGAGGACGAGACCGCCGCCACCGCCATGGGCATCAACGGCTTCCGCCTCAAACTCCTCGCCTTCGCCCTCGGCGCCTGCCTCGCCGGCCTCGCCGGCACCGTACAGGCCCACGTCTCCTACAGCGTCACCCCCGAGCAGTACCAGTTCGCCGGCTCCGTACCCCCGAACTCGGCCTTCCTGCTCGCCGCCGTCATCCTCGGCGGCATGGGCACCATCAGCGGCCCCCTCATCGGCGCCGCACTCCTCTACCTGATCCCCGCCAAACTCCAGTTCATGGCGGAGTACCAGCTGCTCCTCTTCGGCGTCGCGCTCATGCTCCTCATGCGCTTCCGCCCCGAAGGACTCGTCGCCGACCGCAGGAAGCAGCTCGAATTCCACGACACCGGACAGCTCGACGTACCCGACGACAAGCCGCTCCCCGACGGCGCGACCGGCGTCGCGAAGGCAGGGGCGTGACCACCATGACCACCACCACACCCACCACCACGACCGTCCTCGACGCCACCGACGTCACCATGCGCTTCGGCGGCCTCACCGCCGTACGCTCCGTCGACCTCACCGTCAACACCGGCGAGATCGTCGGCCTCATCGGACCCAACGGCGCCGGCAAGACCACCTTCTTCAACTGCCTCACCGGCCTGTACGTCCCCACCGAAGGCAAGGTCTCCTACAAGGGCACCGTCCTGCCGCCCAAGCCGCACCTGGTCACCCAGGCCGGCATCGCACGCACCTTCCAGAACATCCGGCTCTTCGCCAACATGACCGTCCTGGAAAACGTGCTCGTCGGCCGGCACACCCGCACCAGGGAAGGCCTCTGGTCCGCCCTCCTGCGACTGCCCAGCTTCAAGAAGGCCGAAGAAGCCTCCCGCGAACGAGCCATGGAACTCCTCGAGTTCACCGGCCTCGCCGCCAAAGCCGACCACCTCGCCCGCAACCTGCCCTACGGCGAACAGCGCAAGCTCGAGATCGCCCGCGCCCTCGCCAGCGAACCCGGCCTGCTCCTCCTCGACGAACCCACCGCGGGCATGAACCCGCAGGAGACCCGCGCCGCCGAAGAACTCATCTTCGCCATCCGCGACAAGGGCATCGCCATCCTCGTCATCGAGCACGACATCCGGTTCATCATGAACCTCTGCGACCGGGTCGCCGTCCTCGTCCAAGGCGAAAAAATCGTCGAAGGACCCGCCGAAGTCGTCCAGGCCGACGAACGCGTCATCGCCGCCTACCTCGGCACCCCCTTCGAAGGCGCCCCCGGCCAGGAGGAAGCCGCCGAGGTCGAAGCCGCCGAGGCGCACAGCACCACAGAAGGGGACGACAAGTGACCGCACTGCTGGAGGTCGAGGACCTCAGGGTCGCCTACGGCAAGATCGAGGCCGTCAAAGGCATCTCCTTCAAGGTCGACGCGGGCGAAGTCGTCACCCTCATCGGCACCAACGGCGCCGGCAAGACCACCACCCTCCGCACCCTCTCCGGACTGCTCCAGCCGGTCTCCGGCCAGATCAAGTTCGACGGCCAGTCGCTGAAGAAGATCCCGGCACACAAGATCGTGTCCCTCGGGCTCGCCCACTCCCCCGAAGGCCGCCACATCTTCCCCCGCATGACCATCGAGGACAACCTCCGCCTCGGCGCCTACCTCCGCAACGACAAGGAAGGCATCGAGAAGGACATCAAACGCGCCTACGACCTCTTCCCCATCCTCGGAGAACGCAGCAAGCAGGCCGCGGGCACCCTCTCCGGCGGCGAACAGCAGATGCTCGCCATGGGCAGGGCACTCATGTCCCAGCCCAAACTGCTCATGCTCGACGAACCCTCCATGGGCCTCTCACCGATCATGATGCAGAAGATCATGGCGACCATCGCCGAACTCAAGTCCCAGGGCACCACCATCCTGCTCATCGAGCAGAACGCCCAAGCCGCACTCTCCCTCGCGGACCACGCCCACGTCATGGAAGTCGGCAAGATCGTCCTCTCCGGCACCGGACAGGACCTCCTCCACGACGAATCCGTCCGCAAGGCCTACCTCGGCGAGGACTGAACCACACGACGAGGCCCGCGCCCCCCCGCTCAGCGGGGGGGCGCGGGCCTCCAGTCACATACGGGCACTCAGCCCTTCGACGCCTTCTTCTCCTCCGCGTCGTCGATGACCGCCTGCGCCACCTGCTGCATCGACATCCGCCGGTCCATCGACGTCTTCTGGATCCACCGGAACGCCGCCGGCTCCGTCAGCCCGTACTGCGTCTGCAGCACCGACTTCGCCCGGTCCACCAGCTTCCGCGTCTCCAGCCGCAGACTCAGGTCCGCGACCTCACGCTCCAGCTCCTTCAGCTCCGTGAACCGCGACACCGCCATCTCGATCGCCGGCACCACGTCGCTCTTGCTGAACGGCTTCACCAGGTACGCCATCGCACCCGCGTCCCGCGCCCGCTCCACCAGGTCACGCTGCGAGAACGCGGTCAGCATCAGCACCGGGGCGATGCTCTCCTCGGCGATCTTCTCCGCCGCCGAGATGCCGTCCAGCTTCGGCATCTTCACATCGAGGATCACCAGATCGGGCCGGTGCTCACGCGCCAGCTCCACGGCCTGCTCACCGTCACCGGCCTCACCGACGACGGAGTAGCCCTCCTCCTCCAGCATCTCTTTGAGGTCGAGCCGGATCAGGGCCTCGTCCTCGGCGATCACGACACGGGTCGTCATCGGAGGCACGTGCGACTTGTCGTCGTCGGGCACGTCTGCGGGCTGGGGCGACTCGGGGGCGCTCACGTGGGCTCCTTGGTGCGGGGCAGGCCGGTACTGCTGACAAGAGCGTACCTAGCTGCGGTAAGGTGGACAGGCAGCGGGTCGGGGTAGATCTTCGATTCGCAGGAGCTCCGGTAGTCCAATCGGTAGAGACGATACCCTCAAAAGGTATTCAGTGTGGGTTCGAATCCCACCCGGGGCACTTTTCCTTCGATTGCAAGGTCGACACGAAAAGCGGATGTCCACGTTCTCGTGAACATCCGCTTTTTGCTGAGCGCAATCCCGCCCGGCGCCCCAGAGTGGCCGCATGTACGACATGGGCACGCGTAAGCGAGCACTGACGCTGGTAGCACAGGGCCGCAGTCTGAACTCCGTCAGCAAGGAGACCGGCGTATCCAGATACGCCATCCGCTCCTGGCAGACCCGCATCGAGCCACTCAAGCCCGCGGGCATGTCCTGTCCTCGCTGCCAGGACGTCCCCAGCTCACCGGAGGACCCTGCCGCCTACGCCTATCTCCTCGGCCTCTACCTCGGCGACGGCTGCATCAGTACCCATCGCAGAGGCGTGTACGTCATGCGCATCACCCTGGACAACGCCTGGCCCGGCATCATCGACGAGTGCGAGGCGGCACTGCGTGCCGCTCGTCCGGACAACAGCGTCTGTCGCGCGCGGAGGCAGGGGTGCGCGACAGTCACCAGCAGCAGCAAGCACTGGCCTTGTCTCTTCCCCCAGCACGGCCCCGGCATGAAGCACACCCGCAAGATCGCCCTCGAGCCCTGGCAGCAGGTCATCGTCGACGAGCACCCCTGGGGGTTCATCCGCGGGCTGATCCACTCGGACGGCTGCCGGATCACCAACTGGACGACCCGCATGGTCGCCGGGGAGCGCAAGCGCTACGAATACCCCCGGTACTTCTTCACCAACACCTCGGCCGACATCATCCGCCTCTTCACGGACGCCCTCGATCGTGTCGGCGTCGAGTGGACGACGCTGGCCCGCGGCAGCGACCCCTTCAACATCTCCATCGCCCGCAAGGCCTCCGTAGCCCTCATGGATCTCCACGTGGGCCCCAAGTACTGACCGCCCCGGGGCCCGGCCCTGCTACTTGGGGCTGTCGTCCTCGCCGATGTGGTGAACGCGGACCATGTTCGTCGAGCCGGAGACGCCCGGCGGGGAGCCGGCCGTGATGACGACCGTGTCGCCCTTCGCGCAGCGGGCGTATTTCAGGAGCAGTTCGTCGACCTGGGCGACCATGGCGTCCGTGGTGTCGACGTGGGGGCCGAGGAAGGTTTCGACGCCCCAGGTGAGGCTGAGCTGGGAGCGGGTGGCGGGGTCGGGGGTGAAGGCGAGGAGGGGGATGGGGCTGCGGTAGCGGGAGAGGCGGCGGGCGGTGTCGCCTGACTGGGTGAAGGCGACGAGGAACTTGGCGCCGAGGAAGTCGCCCATTTCCGCGGCCGCGCGGGCGACGGCGCCGCCCTGGGTGCGGGGTTTGTTGCGTTCGGTGAGGGGTGGGAGGCCCTTGGCGAGGATGTCCTCTTCGGCGGCTTCGACGATGCGGGCCATGGTGCGTGCGGTCTCGATGGCGTGTTTGCCGACGCTGGTTTCGCCGGAGAGCATGACGGCGTCGGTGCCGTCGATGACGGCGTTGGCGACGTCGGAGGCTTCCGCGCGGGTGGGGCGGGCGTTGTCGATCATGGAGTCGAGCATCTGGGTGGCGACGATGACCGGTTTGGCGTTGCGCTTGGCGAGTTTGATGGCGCGCTTCTGGACGATGGGTACCTGTTCGAGGGGCATTTCGACGCCGAGGTCGCCGCGGGCGACCATGATGCCGTCGAAGGCGGCGACGATGTCGTCGATGTTCTCGACGGCCTGGGGTTTTTCGATCTTGGCGATGACGGGGAGGCGGCGGCCTTCCTCGTCCATGATGCGGTGGACGTCCTTGATGTCGCGTCCGCTGCGGACGAAGGAGAGGGCGATGACGTCGAAGCCGGTGCGCAGTGCCCAGCGGAGGTCGTCTTCGTCCTTTTTGGAGAGGGCGGGGACGGAGAGGGCGACGCCGGGGAGGTTGAGGCCTTTGTGGTCGGAGACCATGCCGCCTTCGAGGACGGTGGTGTGGACGCGGGGGCCGTCGACGGCGGTGACTTCGAGGGTGACTTTGCCGTCGTCGACGAGGATGCGTTCGCCGGTGGTGACGTCGGTGGCGAGGCCGGCGTAGGTGGTGCCGCAGGTGTCGCGGTCGCCTTCGGTGCCTTCTTCGACGGTGATGGTGAAGGTGTCTCCGCGTTCGAGGAGTACGGGGCCTTCGGTGAAGCGGCCGAGGCGGATTTTCGGGCCTTGGAGGTCGGCGAGGAGGCCGACGCTGCGGCCGGTCTCGTCGGCTGCTTTGCGGACTCGTCGGTAGCGCTCCTCGTGTTCGGCGTGTTCGCCGTGGCTGAGGTTGAGGCGGGCGACGTCCATTCCGGCGTCGACCAGGGCTTTGATCTGGTCGTAGCTGTCGGTGGCGGGGCCCAGGGTGCAGACGATTTTCGCTCGGCGCATGTTTTGAGCCTAGGGCTTACCGGCCGGTAGCGACTTGGTGGCGTGTGACGACTCAACGGCCAGTGGATGAAGGGTTGTTGACAAGAAGTGTTGGTTTGTGCGCCGGGTCGCTCTGATGAGCGTGTGCGCTCTTTGTTCTCGGATGCCGGTTCTACAGGCGGGGTGGGTGGAGGGTGAAGCGGGCGTTGACTTCGGCGTGGATGTGCTGTCGCTGGGGTTCGAGGTCGAGGGGTGGGGGCGGGGTGTTGTCGGTGGTCGTGGTGAATGCCATGGAGCGGGCTCGGGGGAAGGGTTCGGGTCCTGCCGAGGTGTCGGTGAGTTCGATGAGGGCGGCGAGGGTGGTGCCGAGTGCTTCGGCGTATTCGTGGGCGCGGCGGACGGCGTCGTGTACCGCGAGTCGTCGTGCTTCGCGGTGGGTGGGGGATTCCGGGCGGAGGGTCCACCAGGGGCCGTCGATGCGGGTGAGGTCGAGGTCGGCCAGGCAGGTGATGAGTGCGCCGAGGGTGGTGAAGTCGTTCAGGTCGGCGGTGAGGTGGGCGGTGCCGTGGTGGGTGCGGATGCGTTCGCCGCGGCCGTGGGGGCTGAGTTCGGGGGTGATGGTGAGGGTGCCGGTTTCGAGGTGTTCGACGGTGTCGCCGTAGGACTTGAGCAGGTCGAGGGCTTCCGTGTTGCGGCGGGTGAGGTCGTCGAGGGTGGTGCGTCGGTCGCGGCCGCGTGCGGTGAGTGTGATGGTGATGCGGGCGAGGTCGGGGGTGGTTTCGAGGTGGGCTTCGCCGCGGACGGTGAGGTGGGGTGCGTCGGGCGTGCCGTGGGGGTGGGGGGTGGTCATGTGTCTCACTGTGTCATCGGTCGTACGGGTGGGGGGAGGGTGTGGGACACCGGATCGCAACCTGGGGGGTCTGTTGTGCGTGGGCGTGTTCAGGTCAGAATCATCGGGCGAATCTACGCGCGTTGTTCCGTTGTTGTCCGAGGAGAGCCTGCTATGCCGTTGAACCGTCGGAAGTTCTTGAAGAGGTCCGCCGTGACGGGGGCGGGGGTGGCGCTGGCGGGTACGGCGGCGGTTCCCGCGGCCGAGGCGGCCGGGGCCACTGAGGCAGGGCGGGGGAGGAAGCCGGTGAAGCGGTACGCGCTGACCGTGATGGGCACGACCGACCTGCACGGCCACGTCTTCAACTGGGACTACTTCAAGGACGCCGAGTACACGGACGCGGCCGGTAACGCGCAGGGGCTGGCGCGGGTGTCGACGCTGGTGGACCAGGTGCGTGAGGAGAAGGGCCGGCGCAACACGCTGCTGCTGGACGCGGGTGACACCATCCAGGGCACCCCGTTGACGTACTACTTCGCGAAGGTGGATCCGATCACCGCCGAGGGCGGTCCGGTGCATCCGATGGCGCAGGCGATGAACGCGATCGGGTACGACGCGGTGGCGCTCGGCAATCACGAGTTCAACTACGGCATCGAGACGCTGCGGAAGTTCGAGGAGCAGTGCGACTTCCCGCTGCTGGGTGCCAACGCGCTGGACGCGAAGACGCTGAAGCCGGCTTTCCCGCCGTACTTCATCAAGAAGTTCCGCGTGAAGGGCGCTCCCCCGGTGAAGGTGGCGGTTCTCGGGCTGACCAATCCCGGTATCGCGATCTGGGACAAGGCGTACGTGCAGGGGAAGCTGACGTTCCCGGGTCTGGAGGAGCAGGCGGCGAAGTGGGTGCCGAGGCTGCGGTCGATGGGTGCGGACGTGGTGGTGGTGTCGGCGCACTCGGGTTCCTCGGGCACGTCGTCGTACGGTGACCAGTTGCCGTATGTGGAGAACGCGGCGGCGAACGTGGCGCGGCAGGTGCCGGGGATCGACGCGATCCTGGTGGGGCACGCGCATCAGGAGATCGCGGAGCTGCGGGTGGTCAACGAGGAGACCGGCAGGGAGGTCGTGCTGTCGGAGCCGTTGTGCTATGCGGAGCGGTTGACGCTGTTCGATTTCGAGCTGGCTTTCGAGCGGGGCCGGTGGCGGGTGGAGTCGGTGAGGGCGTCGTTGCGGGACGCGGCGGCGGTGGAGGACGATCCGAGGATCACCCGGTTGCTGCGTGACGAGCACGCGCGGGTCGTGGAGTACGTCAATCAGGTGGTGGGGTCGGCGACGGAGACGCTGACGACGGTGGAGGCGCGGTACAAGGACGCGCCGATCATCGACCTGATCGGCAAGGTGCAGGAGGACGTGGTGCGGGCGGCTCTGGCGGGTACCGAGTACGCGTCGCTGCCGGTGTTGTCGCAGGCGTCGCCGTTCTCGCGGACTTCGGAGATTCCGGCGGGCGAGGTGACGATCCGGGACCTGTCGAGCCTGTACGTGTACGACAACACGCTGGTGGCGAAGTTGATGACGGGTGCGCAGGTGCGGGCGTACCTGGAGTACTCGGCGGAGTATTTCGTGCGGACGGCTGCCGGTGCGGTGGTGGATGTGGAGAAGCTGACGAACGCGGGCGGCCGCCCGGACTACAACTACGACTACGTGTCGGGGCTCTCCTATGACATCGACATCGCGCAGCCGGCGGGTTCGCGGATCAGGAATGTCACGTTCGGCGGCGCCCCGCTGGACGACGCGGCGTGGTTCGTGTTCGCGGTGAACAACTATCGGGCGAACGGTGGTGGCGCGTTCCCGCATGTGGCGTCGGCGAAGGAGCTGTGGTCGGAGTCGACGGAGATCCGGACGCGGATCGCGGAGTGGGTGACGGCGAAGGGTGTGCTGGACCCGAGGGACTTCGCGTCCGTGGACTGGAGGCTGACGCGGGACGGTACGCCGGTGTTCTGATCTTCGTTCCTCCGTACGGGTGATCGTCAGGTCCCGTCCGCCAGTGGGGTGAGCCGTGTGGTTCGCCGGGCGGGCGGGATCTGTGGTGTGTGGGGGTGGAGGCCGAAGGTGGTGAAGGCGGTGCGGGTGGGCTGGGGGTAGGTCTGGCGGCCGGTGAGGTGGTTGAGGATGGTGGCGCTGCGCCAGGCGGCGAGTCCGAGGTCGGGGGTGCCGACGCCGTGGGTGTGGAGTTCGGCGTTCTGGACGTAGATGTTGCCGGTGACGGTGGGGGCCAGGTCGAGGCGGAAGTGTGCGTCGACGCGGGGTCGGCCGGCGTGGTCGCGGCGCAGGTGGGGGTCGAGGGGGGCGAGGAGGTGGTCGAGGGGGCGTGGGCGGTGGCCGGTGGCGAGGACGACGGCGTCGGTGGTGAGGCGGGTGCGGGTGTGCTGAACGGTGTGTTCGAGGTGGAGTTCGATGCGGTCGGGTCCGAGGCGGCCGGCGGTGCGGACGTGGACGGCGGGGGTGAGGACGGTGTCGGGCCAGTCGCCGTGGAGGGTGCGTCGGTAGAGCTCGTCGTGGATGGCGGCGATGGTGTCGGCGTCGATGGCTTTGTGGAGTTGCCATTGGGTGGGGACGAGGCGGTCGCGGGCGGGTTCGGGCAGGGCGTGGAAGTAGCGGGTGTGGTCGGGGGTGAAGTGTTCGAGGCCGAGTTTGGAGTACTCCATGGGGGCGAAGGCGCCGGTGCGGCCGATCCAGTGGAGGCGTTCTCGTCCGGGGGGCCGGTGGCGGAGTAGGTCGAGGAAGACCTCGGCGCCGGATTGTCCGGTGCCGACGACGGTGATGTGGCCGGCGGCGAGGAGGGTGTCGCGGTGGGTGAGGTAGTCGTCGGAGTGGACGACGGGGAGGTCGGGGTCGTCGGTGAGGGGTCGTAGCGGTTCGGGCACCTGGGGTTCGGTGCCGATGCCGAGGACGAGGTGGCGGGTGTGGACGCGGTCTGCTGTGGTGGGCTGTCCGTTCGGGTCGAGGCGGGTGAGGTCGATCTGGAACAGGGCGTGTCGGGGGTTCCAGTGGACGGTGTCGGCGCGGTGGCCGAAGTGGAGTGTGGGGAGGTGGTCGGCGACCCAGCGGCAGTAGGTGTCGTATTCGGTGCGGCGGATGTGGAAGTGCTCGGTGAAGTAGAAGGGGTAGAGGCGTTCGCGGTCTTTGAGGTGGTTGAGGAAGGTCCAGGGGCTGGTGGGGTCGGCGAGGGTGACGAGGTCGGCGAGGAAGGGGACTTGGATGGTGGCGTCGTCGAGGAGGAGGCCGGGGTGCCAGGTGAAGTGGGGGTGTTGGTCGTAGAAGGCGGTGTGCAGTGTGGTGAGGGGGTGGGCGAGGGCGGCGAGGGAGAGGTTGAAGGGGCCGATGCCGATGCCGACGAGGTCGTGGGGTGTGGGGGTCATCGGGGTCCTTCCGCGTGGGCCCGGTGGGCGGGGGTGAGGGGGCCTGCGTGGTCGCCGGGGGTGGGTGGCGGGGTTCCAGCTTGTGGGTGTGGGAGGGCGACGCGCCCGGAAGGGTGGGGAATCAGACCCGAAAGGGGGTAAGTCCGTATTGGTGGGGTGTGTGCGGGGTGTTCCCTGTCTTCTCTTCTGCCGGGGGCGGTTTGCCAGGGGTGCGGGGTGGGTTCGGTGGTTGTGGTCACCGGCTTGTTGTCAGTGGGGCGCGGCATGATGCGGGGAGGTGACGGTCCGTCCGGTGGCGGGTTTCGGGCCGTGGGTGTCGGAGGGGGAGGGTGTTGTGCGCAGGCCGGTGTCGGGTGAGGTGCATGTTCATTACAGCCAGGTCTATGTGGAGAGCGATCCGGATGGTGTGATTCCGGGTCTTTCGGAGGCGTTCACCGGTCAGCGCGGGGGGTTGTGCGGGGCTGCGGTTCCGGGTGTGCTCTGGCTGGTCACGGGGCTGCACACGGGCGGTGTCGGCTTCACCGTGGAGGTCCACGACGGGGCTCCTCCCCTGGATCCGGTCTGGGAGGACGTGGTGGAGGTGTCCTTCCGTCCCGTGTCGGGGCGGACCCGTTTGGTGCAGTGGGCGGGTGAGGCCGTGTGGGACCTGGGGCTCGCCCGGGCCGATTACCGGGTGCGGTACTGCGCCCGGGGGATGGACGCGGGACGGGAGCTCGACACCCGGGTGGACGGGGAGCCGCGGGTGGACAGTTACCTCCTGCAGTTCTGGCCCGCGCCGCCCTGTCCGGACCGGGTGATCCGCGAGACCTCGGTGTGTGCCGCGCACCGGCACGGTTATGCGCGCGGGCTCCCGCCGGCGCCCACTCCCGAGGAGCGCGCCGAGGCCGAACGGCTGGCGCGGCGGGCGGAGGAGCGGGCCGCGGAGGAGAGGCGGTCGCACCGCGAGCGGTGGGAGTGGGGCGGGCGGCTGCCGAGTGAGAGTCTGCGGCGTGTCGGCGGCAATGTGCGTGGCCTGCTCCGCTTCGACAGCGACCTGGTGCACGCCCTCGACGCCGCGGGGCCCGGGGTGCAGCGTGCGGTGGCGTTGCTGGCCGCCCGGCGGGCCTGTGAGACGGCGGGCCTGGACGGTGTGCCGTGGGTCGCCGAGGCGCTCACCGCGTTGGCGTGGGGACGTCCGTTGCCGCCGCCGTTCGACGACGTGGCCCGGATGTGGGAGGCCTTGCGTTCCGATCCGCGTGTGCCGGACCGGTCGGTGCTCGAGGCGATACCTCCTGAGCGGCCGCCGTACCGGCCGCCCACGTCGTCGGAGGAGGCCGGGTGGGAGCGGGTCCCGGCGGCGAAGGCGGGGGCCGGCAGGGCGAGGCGGCCGGGTCCCGGCCGGGTTCCGGGCGCGTCCGTGCCGGCGGTGCCCGCCGGCGGGAGCGCGGCGGTGGAGACGGGGCACGGTGTCGTCGTGGTGGGCCCGGTCTCCGGCCGCCCGTGTGAGCCCTCGCGGATCTCGCAGCCGCACTTCGCGCTTCCCGCCGTGCTCGCCGCCGCCGGGTCCGATCCGCTCGAGGCGGCTCTGGACGCGGTGTGGCATGCGGTGGGTACGTACGGCGAGCACTATGTGGTGTTGCTGGCGGAGGTCCGGTCGGTGTGCGGCGGGTAGGCCGGGCGTCGGGCGGGAGTGGGCGCGTCTTCTGTGGCCGTCGTGTCTACCGGCCGCCCGGTGCGGGGCTGTCCGTCGTCCGCTGACGGGGTGTGGCTCGGTGCACGGTGGCGATGGCCCTGTCCGCGGCCGCGGACAGTGTGGTGTCGTCCCGGTCGGTGCCGGCCCAGGCGATGTGTCCGTCGGGGCGGATCAGGGCGGCGCGTACCCCGGTCCAGGTGTCCGGGGGTTCTTCCAGTGTGCCGGTGCGGACGGTGAGTCCTCGCGGGGTGCGGTCGTCGAGGGTGTGGTCGGCCGTGAGGTCGAGCAGGAGGGGGGTGTCCGGGGGCAGCAGGGTGAACAGGGTGTCGTCCGTGCCGGTGAAGGCGAGGTCGGGGGCGCGGGTGCCGGTGAGCGGGTGGGCCGTCGGGTCGGGGTGGGGGGAGGTGACCGTGAGGGCGGTGAGTCGCTCGGCCAGTGTGCGGTTGAGTTCGGGGAGTGTGGCGATCAGTCGGCTCAGTACGGCTCGCAGGTCGAGGCCTTCGGGGGTGAAGGTGGTCATGAGGGCGGTCTGGGCGCGGCTGTGTTCCGTCAGTTGTGCTCCGACCGGGTGGCGTTCGCTGTGGTAGGTGTCCAGGAGGCCGTCCGGGGCCCGGCCGTTGAGTGTCGCGGCCAGTTTCCAGCCGAGGTTGTGCGCGTCCTGGATGCCGACGTTCATGCCGACTCCTCCGGCGGGGAAGTGCTGGTGGGCGGCGTCGCCGGCGAGCAGGACGCGTCCGCGCCGGTATGTGGCGGCCAGGCGGGTGGCGTTGCCGAAGCGGGAGAGCCACGAGGGGTCGCGCATGCCGAAGTCGTCCCCGGTGACGGCGAGGGTCTTCTGCCGCAGTTCGTCCAGGGTGAGGTCGTCGGGGCGCTGGGTGGTGAGGCTGTCGGGGCTGACGCCGACGACGCGGAACCGGTTGCCGGGCAGTGGTGCGACCATCACTCCGCCGCGGAGTGTGAAGGCGCTGAAGCCGGGTCGTGGCGGGCGGTCCAGGGTGACGTCGCCGAGCCAGCCGAGGACGGTGGACGGCGTGCCGGGGAAGTCGATGCCGGCGGTGGTGCGCACGGTGCTGCGGGTGCCGTCGCAGCCGACGAGGTACGAGGCCCGGATCTCGTACGGTCCCTCGGGGCCCGTCACTCGTACGGTCACCGCGTCCGGGTGCTCGGTGAATCCGGTGAGGCGGTGGCCTCGTGCGATGCGCGCGCCCAGGGTCAGGGCGCGCTCCTGGAGCAGTTCCTCGGTACGGGCCTGGGGCAGGGCGAGGGTGTAGGGGAAGGGGGTGTCCAGTGCCTGGAAGTCGAGCCGGTCGTCGAGCATCGCGAAGTGGCCGCTGGGGATGGGCAGGCCTTCGGTGAGGAACGGCCGGTGTGCTCCGCGTGAGGCCAGTACCTCGATGGTGCGCGGGTGGATGGTGAGTGCCTTGGAGCGTCCGTCGATCCGGGTGCGTTCCTCGACGACGGTCACGGAGATGCCGCCGAGTCGTAGTTCGGCGGCGAGCCAGAGTCCGACGGGGCCTCCTCCGGCGATGATCACTTGCTGTTGTTCCATGAACCCACCCTCCTTGGTCAGTGACCAACTCTTGAATGACGCAGTAAACTAGGTCAATGACCAATAGGCAAGCGGGTGGCCGGCTTGATCCGGGCACCGTGACCCGTGCCGCGCTGGATCTCATGGACGAGAAGGGCCTCGACGCGCTGTCCACGCGTGCGGTCGCCGACCGGCTCGGCGTGCGGATGAACACCGTGCTGTGGCACGTGAAGACCAAGGCCCGGCTGCTGGAGCTGATGGCGGACGCCGTGCTCGGCGAGATCCCGCTGGACGGGCTGCCGGCCGCGCCGGACGAGCGCGCCCGCGAACTGCTGCGCCGCTACCGCCGCGCCCTGCTGGCCCACCGCGACGGCGCCGCGCTCGTCGTCGGCACCCATGCCGCCGAACCGCACACCCTGCGTTTCGCCGACGCCCTGGTCGGCGCGCTCCTGGAGGGCGGCCGGGACGAGCGCGAGGCCGCCTGGACCTCGTGGACGGCCGTCTACTTCGCCCTCGGTCTCGCCCAGGAGGAACAGGCGGCCGGGCACCTGGTGCCGGGCGCCGCCCTGGCGGACGCGGTCTCGGAGACGGCCCATCCCACCCTCCACCGCGTGCTCGGCCATCTCGCCCCGGAGGCCTTCGACGAGCGCTTCGAACACGGCCTGACCGCGGTCCTCGCCCGACGGTGAGCGCGGTGACCGGCGCGCGTCGGGGCCCGGCGGCCGGGCGGGACGGGCTCCGGGCGGGGCGGGCCCCGTCCGTGCCCATCCTCCACCCGGCCGGTACCGGCCGCGGAGCAGACGCGGGCCCCGCCCCGTCCGTGCCCAACGGGCGGGGGCCCCGCGTGCCCGGTTACGCCTCCCGCACGCGCAGGGCGCGGGCCAGGTCGTCGAGCTGGTCGACGAGCTTGCGGCGCAGGGCGGGGATCGGGTCGGCCTTGCGCAGGCACTTCTGGCCGAGCCCCAGGGTCTCGGCGTCGACGGCGTGGGCGGGGAAGGCCCAGCGGCCGGCGGCCTCGGCGATGGCGGGGCCGCGGCGGGCGGCGACGGCGACGGCGTCCTTGAAGTAGCGGGACACGTAGGGCCGTACCAGGTCGGCCTGTTCGGGCTGCCAGAAGCCCTGGGCGGTGGCGGTGAACAGGTAGTTCGACAGGTCGGTCCGGTCGTCGGAGCCGAACATGGCGTCCCAGGCGCGGGCCTTGGCGTCCTCGTCGGGCAGGGCGGCGAGGCAGCGGGCGGCGCCCTCCTGGCCGGTGGCGCTGGGGTCGCGCCGCGACTCCTCGGCGATGGCGGCCTCGTCGACGGCGCCGAGCGCGGCGAGCCGGGCGAGGACCCGCCAGCGCAGTTCGGGGTCGAGTTCGGGGCCGCCGGGGACGGTGCCGTCGGCGAGCCAGGCGGCGATGGTGTCGGGGTGGGCGGCGGTGTCGATGCGGTGCCGCACGGCGATCAGCCGCAGACCGGGGTGGTCGCCGTCCTCGGTGCGCCGGATGAGGTCGCGGCACAGCTCGGTGAGGGTGGCCAGTGCGGCCGGCCGCCGGTCGGGGGTGAGGTAGCGGTCGGCGATGTGGGTGGAGGCGAAGGCGAGGACGCCCTGGACGAGGGCGAGGTCGGTCTCGTGCGGGAGGTGGGCGCGGGCGATGTCCAGGAAGTCCGCGGCGGGCAGGTCGCCGTCGCGGACGGCGTCCCGCAGGGCGTTCCACACCACCGCGCGGGTGAGGGGGTCGGGCAGCCCGGAGAGCCGGGTGCGCAGGGTCTCCAGGGACTCGGCGTCGAAGCGGATCTTGGCGTAGGTGAGGTCGCCGTCGTTGAGGACGACGAGGGCGGGGCGGGTGCCGCCGGGGCTGAAGGAGACGTTCCTGTCGGCGGGGATGTCCGCCTCGAAGCGGTTGCGCAGGATGAGCCGGCCCGCGTCGTGGAGGTCGTGGTCGTAGACGCCGATGGCGATGCGGTGCGGGCGCTTGCCTCCGGCGGAGACCATGGTGCCGGCGTGCTTCATCCCGGGGCGGTCCTTGTCGGGGTCGGGTGCCCGCCGGATCCCGGGGTCCGCGTGGTGCGTGATGTCGAGGTGCCAGTAGACGTTGTCGCCGTTGCTCGGCTCGGGGACGAGGGTGTCGACGCCGGTGGTGCGCAGCCAGGCGTCGGCCCAGGCGTGGACGTCGCGTTCGGTGGCGGCGGCGAGGGAGTCGATGAAGTCGGCGAGGCCGGCGTTGCCGAAGCGGTGCCGCCGGAAGTGGATGTTGATGCCGGCGAGGAAGTCCTTCTCGCCGAGCCAGGCGACGAGCTGGCGCAGGGCGGAGGCGCCCTTGGCGTAGGAGATGCCGTCGAAGTTGAGCAGGGCCGAGGCGGTGTCCTGGACGTTCTCGGGCGCCACGGGGTGGGTGGAGGGCCGCTGGTCGGCGTCGTAGCCCCAGGGCTTGCGGGTGACGCCGAAGTCGGTCCAGGTGTCGGTGAAGCGGGTCGCCTCGGTGAGGGTCTGGTAGCCCATGTACTCGGCGAAGGACTCGTTGAGCCAGATGTCGTCCCACCACGTGAGGGTGACGAGGTCGCCGAACCACATGTGGGCCATCTCGTGGGCGACGACCATGGCGCGGGTCTGGCGCTCGGTGTCGGTGACGGCGGAGCGGTAGACGAACTCGTCGCGGAAGGTGACCAGGCCGGGGTTCTCCATGGCGCCCGCGTTGAACTCGGGTACGAACGCCTGGTCGTAGGAGTCGAAGGGGTAGGGCTCCTCGAACTTCTCGTGGTAGCGGTCGAAGCAGGCGCGGGTGATGTCGAGGAGTTCGTCGGCGTCCGTGTCGAGGTACGGGGCGAGCGAGCGGCGGCAGTGGATGCCGAAGGGCAGTCCGCGGTGCTCGGTGCGCACGGAGTGCCAGGGTCCGGCGGCGACGGCGACGAGGTAGGTGGAGATCAGCGGGGTGGGCGCGGCCCGCCACACGCCCTCGCCGGTGTGCTCGGTGATGCCGTTGGCGAGGACGGTCCAGCCCTCGGGGGCGGTGACGGTCAGCTCGAAGACGGCCTTGAGGTCGGGCTGGTCGAAGGCGGCGAAGACGCGCTGCACGTCGTCGAGGAAGAGCTGGGTGTAGACGTAGGTCTCGCCGTCGGTGGGGTCGGTGAAGCGGTGCATGCCCTCGCCGGTGCGGGAGTAGCGCATGCTCGCGTCGACGCGCAGTTCGTGTTCGCCGGCGGTGAGGTTCTTCAGCGGCAGCCGGTTGCCGTCGAGGGTCCCGGTGTCCAGGGGCTGTCCGTCGAGGGTGACGGAGCGCAGCTCGGCGGGCTTGACCTCGACGAAGGTGTCCGCGTCCGTACGGGCGCTGAACCTGATCAGGGTGCGGGAGTCGAAGGTCTCGTCACCGGTGGTCAGATCGAGTTCGATCGTGTAGCGGTGGACGTCGAGGAGCTGTGCTCGGTTCTGCGCTTCGTCGCGCGTCAGTACGGACATGCAGGCCATGCTGCCTGATGCGTTCGCCGAACCACAGGGGCGGATCGGGTACGCGCCCTATGTCCGGTCTCGTTCGAGCTCCCCGGTGTGCGCCCCGGCGGGCCCTCCGGGCGGCGTGTGCGCGTGCGGGTGGGGCGGGGCGGGATGTCCGGGGGTGCCGGTGCGTGTCGTGGCGGTGACGGGTCCTGGTGCGTGGTGCCCGCGGGCCGGCCGGTCCGGTGACGAGGGCGGCCGTGCCGGGGGCGTACGCGGCAGCGCCGGGCCGCGGGGCGCGGGCGGGGCCGGTGTGCGGGACGACGGGACGAGCCGGGTCCGTTCCCGGCGCCGCGCGGGGCGTACGACGTCGGGTCCGCCGGTGCCGGACGGCCGGGCGCCGAGGAGCCGCGGGCCGGCGTTCCCGCGCGGCGGCTGTTCGGGGCCCCGTCGCCGGCGGCCCGGCCCGGCAGGGGCTCGGTGGGGCCGGGGTGCTCTCCGGGGCGTACGGGGTGTCCTCGTGGTCGTCGGCGGGCGAGGGCGCGGGCCTTCGGCGGCGTGCGGCGCGTCCCTGCTCGCAGGGGACCGGACGGCTGCCCGGGGTGCCCGTCGGCCGCCGAGGAGCGCGCGGCGCGGCGTGCTCCGCGCGGGCGGCCGTGTCACTCCCCCGGGGAGGACGCCGTGGCCTGGTTCGCGGGGGGCGTGGTGCCGTTCAGGGTGTCCTCGGCGATGCGCTCGTGGTGGCGGATCACCTCCGCGATGATGAAGTTCAGGAACTTCTCCGCGAAGGCCGGGTCGAGTTTGGCGTTCTCGGCGAGGGCGCGCAGCCGGGCGATCTGGCGGGCCTCCCGGCCCGGGTCGGCGGGCGGCAGCCGGTGCGCGGCCTTGAGCCGGCCGACCTGCTGGGTCGCCTTGAAGCGCTCGGCGAGCATGTGGACGACGGCCGCGTCGATGTTGTCGATGCTGTCGCGCAGCCGGGCGAGCTCCTCGCGGACGGCGGGGTCGGCGTCACCGGTGGTGGTGTTGCTGGTGGTCATGGTGGGTCACCTTACGGGGCGGGCATGGGCCGGGGCGGGCCCGTACAGTGGAACGGGGTTCAGGGCGTCCGGGGGTGAGACGTGGCGAACGGCGGGCCGGTCGAGCACGGTTACCCGCATCTGGAGACGGTGCGGGCGGCGGTCACCGCGCTGTACCGGCGTCTGTCGTACGACACGGTCCGTACGTTCTCGGTGAGCGTGGCGCCGGTCGACGTGGCGTTCTGTGATACGGACGATCTTCATCTGGGGGCGCAGCGGGTGGCGCGCGAGCTGGTGCGGCACTACCGGCTGCCGGACGCGCGGCTGATCGTCGGGTTCCGTGAGATGACGCATGCGGCGAACGTGGAGCTGGCGTCCGGGCCGGAGTACTTCGTCGAGCTGAACGACCGGTTCCGGACGCATCGGCGGGACATCGGGGCGGCCCTGGCGCACGAGGTGGCGCACGTGTACCTGCACCGGCTGGACCTGTCGTTCCCGGGGACGCGGGAGAACGAGATCCTGACGGACACGACGGCGACGTACCTGGGTGCGGGGTGGCTGCTGCTGGACGCGTTCCGTCAGGACGGGGCGTCGTCGCAGAAACTGGGGTACCTCACCCCGGAGGAGTTCGGGTACGTGCTGGCGAAGCGGTCGCTGGTGTTCGGGGAGGATCCGTCGGTGTGGTTCACCAGCGCGCAGGCGTACACGGCGTACACGAAGGGTCTGGCGGTGGCCCGCCGGGACGCGGAGCAGCCGCCGTTGACGGGGGCGGGCTGGGCCGGGCGGCGGCGGTACGCGCGGGAGCGGCGTCATGCGGAGGTCCACCGCGCGTCCGTGGGGCGGCCGGGGGTTGCGTACAGCTTCACCGCGGCCGAGCACGGTTCGCTGCGGGTGTCGTTTCCCTGTCCCACGTGTCATCAGCGGATCCGGGTGCCGGTGCGGGGGCGCGTGCGGGCGCGGTGCGGGCTGTGCCGGACGGTGCTGGAGTGTGACACCTAGCGTCGCCGGGTGCGCGGGTGCGGGTGCGTCGTGGTTTGTCGTGCCCGCGCGGCGGGGCCGCGGACGCGCGATACGGCTCCGTGGCCCTGGAGGGGTGCGTCTACCCCACGATTCCCTGTGCTCGTGCTGCCGCCAGCCACTGGGGGAACTCGCCCACCAGGTGGTCGTAGAGGTCCGCGTCCGGGACCTCGCCCGGGTTCTCGCCCGCGTGGAAGAAGCCCGCGTTGTCGACGGCCCGCCTGGCCGGGACCGCAAGGTCGTCCAGTTTGCGCAGGTAGTCGAATTGTTTGCTGTGCGGGTCGCCGAAACCGATGAACTGCCAGAACAGGGGCAGGCGGGCGGCCTTGCAGAGGTATTTCTCGGCGGCGAGTTTGTTGACGGGGCCGCCGTCGGTCTGGAAGACCACCAGGGCGGGGGCCGTGGAGCCGCTGTCCAGGTAGTGGTCGATGACCGCGTCCATCGCCAGGTGGTAGCTGGTCCTGCCCATGTGGCCGAGGCCGGAGACGATCCGTTCGATCCGGCCCCGGTGGTCGGCGAGGGCGATGTCGGTGACGGCGTCGACGTCGGTGGAGAAGAAGACGACCGGCACGGTGCCGTCGTCGTCGAGGTGAGCCGACAGGCTCAGCACCCGGTCGGCGAGCGCCTGTACGCTGCCGTCCTTGTAGTAGGGCTTCATCGAGCCGGAGTAGTCGACCACGAGGTAGACCGCGGCGCGCAGTCCGTCCAGTCCGTGCTCGGCGAGGGATGCCCCGGCGGTCTTGTAGAGGCTGACCAGCGCGGGCGCCGTCTCCTCGATCTTGCGCAGGCTGATCGCGGCCATGTGGCTCCCCCTCGGTCGTGGAACTGGCCCCGAGCGTACGGCACGTTCACCCCGCCTCTCCCTCCGTCCACAGGTGTTCGATACTTTGTTCGCCGCCGTCCCCACCGGCTCACGTCCGTCCCGTCCCTCCCGAGGAGCCGGCCCGTGGATTCCGAGTCCGCCGTCACCACCTGCTACCGCCATCCCGAGGTGGAGTGCTACGTCCGCTGCGTCCGCTGCGAGCGGTACATCTGCCCGGACTGCATGCGCGAGGCGGCCGTGGGCCACCAGTGCCCCGAGTGCGTGAAGGAGGGCGCGCGGTCGATGCGGCAGGCCCGCACCCTGGTGGGCGGCCGGGTCTCGGCGGTGCCCGTCGTGACGTACGTACTGATCGTCCTCAATGTGCTGGTGTACCTGGCGGAGCTGGTACGGCCGGAGATCGTGGACCGGTTCGCGATGGTGGGCGCGGGGCTGGCCGGGCCGGACGGCGGGCACTACCTGTGGATGGACCCGTATCCCGCGGGCTTCGCTCCGGAGGGGCTGGTGGGCGGGGAGTGGTACCGGCTGCTGACCGGTGCGTTCCTGCATCTGCCGCCCACCGAGGGCACGTTCGGGATCGCCCACGTCGTGATGAACATGCTGGCGCTGTGGAACCTGGGCCGGCTGGTCGAGCCGATGCTGGGCCGGGTGCACTACCTCGCGCTGTACCTGCTGTCGGCGCTGGGCGGTTCGGTGCTGGTGCTGCTGGTCGCGCCCGAGGACTCCGTGGTCGGTGCGTCCGGCGCGATCTTCGGGGTGGGGGCCGCGTACTACGTGATGGCCCGGCGCGTCGGGGCCGACATGAGCCAGGTCAACCGGTTCATGGCGGGGCTGCTGCTGTGGCTGGTGCTCTCCGCGTTCGTCACGTCCTGGGAGGGGCACCTCGGGGGGCTGCTGGCGGGCGGCGCGGTGGCGGTGGCGTTCGCATATGCCCCCAGGGACGGGCGGCGGACGGTGGTGCAGGTGGGAGTGTGCGTGGCGCTGGTGGTGGTGCTGGGGATGGCCGCGGTGGTCAAGGTGTCCGAACTGACGGGTGGAGGTGTCCCCCTGTGAGACGTGCCGGTGTGCTGTTCCTCGCGGCCGTTCCCCTGATCGCCACGGGGGTGTACTTCGTCCTGCCGACGAGCGCGGCCGACGCTCCGGCGGCGCCGTCCGCGGCCACCGCCGGAGCGTCGGCCCGTGAGGACGCCAAGGAGCGGGCCGAGGAGAAGCGGGACGCGGAGGAACGGGCCGAGGACGACGCGGTCGTCGCCGGCCTGCCGGCGGGGCTGGCCGCCCCCGCGAAGAAGGAGCTGGCCCAGCGGCTGGTGGCGAGCGCCGAGCACTCGACCACCGACTGGCGCGCCACCTACGGCGCCGTCGAGGACGAGGGCGACGGCTGCGGCTACACGGCGGGCATCATCGGCTTCTGCACCGGCACCCACGACCTGCTCATGCTGGTCGAGAGCTACACCGAGGACCACCCGGACAACGGGCTGGCGTCCTATCTGCCCGCCCTGCGCGCGGTCGACGGCTCGGACTCCCACGAGGGCCTGGACCCCGGTTTCCCGGCCGCCTGGGAGGCGGAGGCGGAGGTGCCCGCCTTCCGGAAGGCGCAGGAGGAGGCGCGCGACCGCCTCTACTTCGAGCCGGCGGTCCGGCTCGCCAAGCTGGACGGCCTCGGCACGCTGGGCCAGTTCGTCTACTTCGACGCGATGGTCTTCCACGGCCCCGACACGGACGCGGACGGTTTCTACGCCCTGCGCGAGCGCACCCTGGAGCAGGCCGGGACGCCCGCCGCGGGCGGTTCCGAGGAGAAGTACCTGAACGCCTTCCTCGACGTCCGCCGCGAGGCCATGCTCACCCGGTACCCGGACGGCGACACCTCCCGCGTCGACACGGCCCAGCGCCGGTTCCTGGAGGCGGGGAACCTGGGGCTGGAGACCCCGCTGGTGTGGGAGATGTACGGGGAGCGGCACAGGCTTCCCTGAGCATGCGGAGGCGCCTGCCCAGTCGTCCGGTCGGGGACTGGCGGGCAGGCGCCGCCTGCGTGTTCCGTACGCCGTTGTACGGGACGCATGTGGGGGACCGTCAGGTCACCTTGTGCACCGCTCGTCAGACCGTCAGCGAGCGGTCCGTCGGGCGGATCGGGGCCGGCAGTTCGCTCGCCCCGGTGAGGAAGCGGTCGCAGCCGCGGGCGGCCGAGCGGCCCTCCGCGATCGCCCACACGATGAGCGACTGGCCGCGGCCGGCGTCACCGGCGACGAACACGCCGGGCACGTTGGTCTGGAAGTCGGCGTCGCGGGCGATGTTACCGCGCTCGTCGAGGTCCAGGCCGAACTGCTCGACCAGGCCGTTGTCCCGGTCGGTGCCGGTGAAGCCCATGGCGAGGGTGACCAGCTGGGCCGGGATCTTGCGCTCGGTGCCCGGCTTCGGGGTGAGCCTGCCGTCGACGAACTCGACCTCGCTCAGGTGCAGCCACTGGACGTTGCCGTCCTCGTCGCCCTCGAAGTGGGTGGTGGAGACGGAGTAGACCCGCTCACCGCCCTCCTCGTGCGCGGAGGTGACCTTGTAGAGCATGGGGAAGGTCGGCCACGGCTGGGAGGCCGGGTCCCGCTCCTCGTTGGGGCGGGGCATGATCTCCAGCTGGGTGACGGAGGCCGCGCCCTGGCGGTGGGCGGTGCCCACGCAGTCGGCGCCGGTGTCACCGCCGCCGATCACCACGACGTGCTTGCCCTCGGCCGAGATCGGCGGGGCGACGTAGTCGCCCTCCTGCACCTTGTTGGCCAGCGGCAGGTACTCCATGGCCTGGTGGATGCCCTTGAGCTCGCGGCCCGGCACCGGCAGGTCGCGGGCGGTCGTCGCGCCGACGGCGAGGACCACGGCGTCGTACCGCTTGCGCAGCGCGGTGGCCGGCATGTCGCGGCCGATCTCCACGCCGGTGCGGAACTTGGTGCCCTCCGCGCGCATCTGCTCGATGCGGCGGTTGATGTGCCGCTTCTCCATCTTGAACTCGGGGATGCCGTAGCGCAGCAGGCCGCCGATGCGGTCGGCGCGCTCGTACACCGCGACCGTGTGGCCGGCCCGGGTGAGCTGCTGGGCGGCGGCCAGGCCCGCGGGACCGGAGCCGACGACGGCGACGGTCTTGCCGGAGAGGCGCTCGGGGATCTGCGGGGCGACGTCACCGGTCTCCCACGCCTTGTCGATGATCGAGACCTCGACGTTCTTGATGGTGACCGGCGGCTGGTTGATGCCGAGCACGCACGCCGACTCGCACGGAGCCGGGCACAGGCGGCCGGTGAACTCCGGGAAGTTGTTGGTGGCGTGCAGCCGCTCGGAGGCGGCGCCCCAGTCCTCGCGGTAGGCGTAGTCGTTCCACTCGGGGATGAGGTTGCCCAGCGGACAGCCGTTGTGGCAGAAGGGGATGCCGCAGTCCATGCAGCGGCTGGCCTGCTTGCTGATGATCGGCAGCAGGGAGCCGGGGACGTAGACCTCGTTCCAGTCCTTCTTGCGCTCCTCGACCGGGCGGGACCTGGCGACCTCGCGGCCGTGGTTCAAAAAGCCCTTCGGGTCAGCCATTGATCGCCGCCTCCATCATCTTCTCGGTGATCTCGGTCTCGGTCAGACCGGCTCGCTCGGCGGCGTCCTTGGCGGCGAGCACTGCCTTGTACGTACGGGGGATGATCTTGCTGAAGCGCCGCACGGCGGTGTCCCAGTCGGCGAGCAGCTTCCCGGCGACGGTGGAGCCCGTCTCCTCCTGGTGGCGGCGGACCACGTCGTGCAGCCACTGCGCGTCGGCCTCGTCCAGCTCCTGGACGGCGTCCAGGTTGCCGGCGTTGACGTTGTCGCGGTCGAGGTCGATGACGTAGGCGATGCCGCCGGACATGCCGGCCGCGAAGTTGCGCCCCGTCTCGCCGAGGACGACCGCGTGACCGCCGGTCATGTACTCGCAGCCGTGGTCGCCCACGCCCTCGGAGACGACCAGCGCGCCGGAGTTGCGGACGCAGAACCGCTCGCCGGTCCGGCCGCGCAGGAACAGTTCGCCGCCGGTCGCGCCGTACGCGATCGTGTTGCCCGCGATGGTGGAGTACTCGGCGAGGTGGTCGGCCGCGCGGTCCGGGCGGACCACGATCCGGCCGCCGGACAGGCCCTTGCCGACGTAGTCGTTGGCGTCGCCCTCCAGGCGCAGTGTGACACCGCGCGGGACGAAGGCGCCGAAGGACTGGCCCGCGGAGCCGGTGAAGGTGATGTCGATGGTGTCGTCGGGCAGGCCCGCGCCGCCGAACTTCTTCGTCACCTCGTGGCCGAGCATGGTGCCGACCGTGCGGTTGATGTTGCGGATGGCGACCTGGGCGCGCACCGGCTGGGCGTCCTCGGCGCCGGACGCGGCGAGGGCGTCGGCGGCGAGCTTGATCAGCTCGTTGTCGAGCGCCTTCTCCAGGCCGTGGTCCTGGGCGACGACCTGGTGGCGGGCGGCGCCCTCGGGCAGCTCGGGCACGTGGAACAGCGGGGCCAGTTCCAGGCCCTGGGCCTTCCAGTGGTTCACCGCGCGGGTCACGTCGAGCACCTCGGCGTGGCCGACGGCCTCCTCGATGGAGCGGAAGCCCAGCTCGGCGAGGAGCTCGCGGACCTCTTCGGCGATGAACTTGAAGAAGTTCACGATGTACTCGGCCTTGCCGGAGAACCGGTCCCGCAGGACGGGGTTCTGGGTGGCGATGCCGACCGGGCAGGTGTCCAGGTGGCAGACGCGCATCATGACGCAGCCGGAGACGACCAGCGGGGCGGTGGCGAAGCCGAACTCCTCGGCGCCGAGCAGCGCGGCGATGACCACGTCACGGCCGGTCTTGAGCTGCCCGTCGGTCTGGACGACGATCCGGTCGCGCAGGCCGTTGAGCAGCAGGGTCTGCTGGGTCTCGGCGAGGCCGAGCTCCCAGGGGCCGCCGGCGTGCTTCAGCGAGGTGAGCGGGGAGGCGCCCGTGCCACCGTCGTGACCGGAGATCAGGACGACGTCCGCGTGTGCCTTGGAGACGCCCGCGGCGACGGTGCCGACGCCGACCTCGGAGACCAGCTTGACGTGGATGCGCGCCTGGGGGTTGGCGTTCTTCAGGTCGTGGATGAGCTGGGCGAGGTCCTCGATGGAGTAGATGTCGTGGTGCGGCGGCGGGGAGATGAGGCCCACGCCCGGCGTCGAGTGCCGGGTCTTCGCCACCCACGGGTAGACCTTGTGGCCGGGCAGCTGGCCGCCCTCGCCGGGCTTGGCGCCCTGGGCCATCTTGATCTGGATGTCGTCGGAGTTGACCAGGTACTCGGAGGTCACGCCGAAGCGGCCGGAGGCGACCTGCTTGATGGAGGAGCGGCGGGCCGGGTCGTACAGCCGCTCCGGGTCCTCGCCGCCCTCACCGGTGTTGGACTTGCCGCCCAGCTGGTTCATGGCGATGGCGAGGGTCTCGTGCGCCTCGCGGGAGATGGAGCCGTACGACATGGCGCCCGTCGAGAACCGCTTGACGATCTCGGAGACCGGCTCGACCTCGTCGACCGGGATCGGCTGCCGGTCGGACGTGAAGCCGAACAGGCCGCGGAGCGTCATCAGGCGCTCGGACTGCTCGTTCACCCGCTCGGTGTACTTCTTGAAGATGTCGTAGCGGCCGGAGCGCGTGGAGTGCTGGAGGCGGAAGACCGTCTCCGGGTCGAACAGGTGCGGCTCGCCCTCGCGGCGCCACTGGTACTCGCCGCCGATCTCCAGCGCGCGGTGCGCGGGGGCGATGCCGGAGGCGGGGTAGGCCTTGGCGTGGCGGGCGGCGACCTCCTGGGCGACGACGTCGATGCCGACGCCGCCGATCTTGGTGGCGGTGCCGTTGAAGTACTTCTCCACGAAGGCGTCCTCGAGGCCGACGGCCTCGAAGACCTGGGCGCCACGGTAGGAGGCGACCGTGGAGATGCCCATCTTGGACATGACCTTCAGGACGCCCTTGCCGAGGGCGTGGATGAGGTTGCGGATGGCCTTCTCGGGCTCGATGTCCGGCAGGAACGTGCCCGCGCGGACCAGGTCCTCGACGGACTCCATCGCCAGGTACGGGTTGACGGCGGCGGCGCCGTAGCCGATGAGCAGGGCGACGTGGTGGACCTCGCGGACGTCGCCGGCCTCGACCAGCAGGCCCACCTGGGTGCGCTGCTTGGTGCGGATGAGGTGGTGGTGGACGGCCGCGGTGAGCAGCAGCGACGGGATCGGCGCGTGCTCGGCGTCGGAGTGCCGGTCGGACAGGACGATCAGGCGGGCGCCGTTCTCTATGGCGGCGTCGGCCTCGGCGCAGATGTCCTCGATGCGTGTGGCGAGCGCGTCACCGCCGCCGGAGACCCGGTACAGGCCGGAGAGGGTCGCGGCCTTGAAACCGGGCATGTCGCCGTCGGCGTTGATGTGGATGAGCTTGGCCAGCTCGTCGTTGTCGATCACCGGGAAGGGCAGGGTGACGCTGCGGCACGTCGCGGCGGTCGGCTCCAGCAGGTTGCCCTGCGGGCCCAGCGAGGAGCGCAGGGAGGTGACCAGTTCCTCGCGGATCGCGTCCAGCGGCGGGTTGGTGACCTGCGCGAACAGCTGGGTGAAGTAGTCGAAGAGCAGCCGCGGGCGCTCGCTCAGCGCGGCGATGGGCGAGTCGGTGCCCATCGAGCCGATCGGCTCGGCGCCGGCCTTGGCCATCGGCGCGATCAGGACGCGCAGTTCCTCCTCGGTGTAGCCGAAGGTCTGCTGGCGGCGGGTGACCGAGGCGTGGGTGTGCACGATGTGCTCGCGCTCGGGCAGGTCGTGCAGCTCGATCTCGCCGGCCTCGAGCCACTCCGCGTAGGGGTGCTCGGCGGCGAGGGCGGCCTTGATCTCGTCGTCCTCGATGATGCGGTGCTCGGCGGTGTCCACCAGGAACATGCGGCCGGGCTGGAGGCGGCCCTTGCGGACGACCTTCGCCGGGTCGATGTCGAGGACGCCGACCTCGGAGCCGAGGACGACCAGGCCGTCGTCGGTGACCCAGTAGCGGCCGGGGCGCAGGCCGTTGCGGTCGAGCACGGCGCCGACCTGGGTGCCGTCGGTGAAGGTGACGCAGGCGGGGCCGTCCCAGGGCTCCATCATCGTGGAGTGGTACTGGTAGAAGGCGCGCCGGGCCGGGTCCATGGAGTCGTGGTTCTCCCACGCCTCCGGGATCATCATCAGCACGGAGTGCGGCAGCGAGCGGCCGCCCAGGTGCAGGAGCTCCAGGACCTCGTCGAAGGAGGCGGAGTCGGAGGCGTCGGGGGTGCAGACCGGGAAGATCCGCTCGAGGTTCTCGTTCTCGCCACCGAACAGGTCGGAGACGAGCTGGGACTCGCGGGCGCGCATCCAGTTGCGGTTGCCCTTGACGGTGTTGATCTCACCGTTGTGCGCGACGAAGCGGTAGGGGTGTGCGAGCGGCCACGAGGGGAAGGTGTTCGTGGAGAACCGGGAGTGCACGAGCGCGATCGCGGAGCCGAAGCGGCGGTCGGACAGGTCCGGGAAGAAGGGCTCGAGCTGGCCGGTGGTCAGCATGCCCTTGTAGACGATGGTCCGCGCGGACAGCGAGGGGAAATAGACGCCCACCTCGCGCTCGGCGCGCTTGCGCAGGACGAACGCCTTGCGGTCGAGGTCGATGCCCTTGAGCTCGCCGGCGGTGACGAAGATCTGCCGGAAGAGCGGCATCGTCGAGCGGGCGGTGGCGCCGAGCAGTTCGGGCGCGACCGGCACCTCGCGCCAGCCGAGGACGGTCAGGTCCTCGGCGGCGGCGATCTCCTCGATGCGGGCGACGGCGGCGTCGGTGCCGTCCTCCGGCAGGAAGGCGATACCGACGGCGTAACCGCCGGCCTCGGGCAGGTCGAATCCGGCCACCTCGCGGAAGAAGGCGTCGGGCACCTGGGAGAGGATTCCGGCGCCGTCGCCGGAGTCCGGCTCGGAGCCGGTGGCACCACGGTGTTCGAGGTTGCGCAGGACCGTCAGGGCCTGCTCGACCAGAGCGTGGGACGCCTCGCCGGTGAGGGTGGCGACGAAGCCGACGCCGCAGGCGTCGTGCTCGTTGCGGGGGTCGTACATACCCTGCGCAGCAGGGCGAGCATCCATGAACGACCAGTTCAGGCGGTCGTTCGTGGAGTGCTGGGACGGCTGGCGCGGCGTACGCATCGGCTCTCCCGTCGTCGTCATGTGGCATGTGCAAGGTGCCGAGGGACGACGCTGGCCCTCTGCGTGGTGCGAAATTTCGTGCAGGTTACATGATGGAGCGGTTCTCGTGAACCGGGATATTCCGTTCCAGCATGCGGACACCACATGGGTCGCGGCGGGATTCCGCGCCTGGCGGTGGAGGCTATGGGGACCGGGGCGGACAGATCGGTGTCCGTCGGTCCGATGGCGGGAAAGGGCTTCTTCGCCCGCCCCGCGGGGGCGCGCCGTCGGCCTCTTTGCCGCAGCGCTTACGGCTCATGCCCAGTGGTCATGCGGCCGAAACCAACAAGTAACGACTACTTATGCGGCCCAACGCATAAGTGCGAGTCGCATCATCCTACGGCCGTTCCGAACAGCGTGCCCAGGGCGTACGTCACACCGGCCGCCGCGCCACCGAGGGCGAGCTGCCGCAGGCCGCTGTACCACCAGCTCCGCGCCGTCACCTTGGCCACCACCGCGCCGCACAGGAAGAGCCCGAGCAGCGCCAGCAGCACGGCGGGCCACAGGCTGCTCGCGCCGAGCAGATAGGGCAGTACGGGCAGCAGGGCGCCCAGTGCGAAGGAGCCGAAGCTGGAGACGGCGGCGACGGTGGGTGAGGGCAGGTCGGAGGGGTCGATGCCGAGTTCCTCGCGGGCGTGGATCTCCAGCGCCTGCTCGGGGTCCCTGGACAGCTGCCGGGCGACCTCGCGGGCCAGCCGGGGCTCGACGCCACGGGCCTGGTAGAGCGCGGCGAGCTCGGCCTCCTCGTCCTGGGGGTGCTTGCGCAGCTCGCGCCGCTCGACGTCGAGCTCGGCCTCGACCAGCTCGCGCTGGGAGGCGACGGAGGTGTACTCGCCGGCCGCCATGGAGAAGGCGCCGGCGGCGAGGCCCGCGAGGCCGGTGAGCACGATGGTCTGCTGACCGGCCGTGCCGCCGGCGACGCCGGTCATCAGGGCGAGGTTGGAGACCAGTCCGTCCATCGCGCCGAACACCGCGGGGCGCAGCCAGCCGCCGTTCACGTCCCGGTGCGTGTGGTTGTCGCGGTGCGCCTCGTGCAGCGTCGCCTCGGTCTCGATGATGGCCATGCCGGTGTCCCCCATAATCCTCTTTGGACAAGTTCTATTCTTTGACAACACCCAATGTATGCCTTCCCATTCCCTCCCGCCAGCAAGGAAAGGCTGGGCTAACCTGCGGTTTTGCGGATTTCGCTCGTTTGTGTAGAAGGGCGCGCAGATGTCGACCGGGTGATGCTGAGCCCCGTGATGCTGTGCCGGGCACCGCACCGGGGACAGATCCGCAAAGGGCTCCGCGCCTCTCGGGGCGCACCTGAGAGGAGAGCCGCGCATGGTGTCGACCACCCGCATCCCCTCCGTCCCAGCGCCCGGGGACACCCTCGGGCGCCGCGAGCGGGCGCGCGGCGCGCTGCTCGGCCTGGCCGTCGGTGACGCGCTGGGCGCCCCGGCCGAGAACATGAAGCCCTCCGAGATCCGCGCGCGGTGGGGCCGCGTCACGGGATACGTGACGGAGCACCCGGCGGGCACGGACGACACCGAGTACGCGATCTTCTCGGGCCTGCTGCTGGCCCGGCACGGCTCCGCCCTCACCCCGGCGCACGTCGAGGCGGCCTGGCACGAACAGATCGCCGACCGCGCGGAGGGCCCCTTCCGGGGCGCCGGCTTCAGCGAGCGCGGCACGCTGGAGAACCTGCGCCGGGGACTGGCGGCGCCGATCTCCGCCCAGCACCGGCACGCCTGGAGCGACGGGCTGGCGATGCGGGCGGCGCCCCACGGGGTGTTCGCGGCCGGCCGTCCCGACGAGGCGGCCCGGCTGGCGGCGATCGACGGCTCGGTCAGCCACGACGGCGAGGGCATCTACGGCGGCCAGGCGGTCGCGGCGGGCGTCGCGGCGGCGATGGCCGGGGCGCCGGTGGTCGCGGTGGTGGCCTCGGCCCTGGCGGTCGTCCCGGACGACTCCTGGACCGCCCGCTCGCTGCGCCGCGCCGTCACCGCCGCCCACCTGGGCGAACGCGCGGTCCGTGCGGCGGTGGTGATCGGCGGCTACCCGTGGACCGACCTCGCCCCGGAGGCGGTCGCCCTCGCCTTCGGCGCGTACGCGGCGGCCGACGGCGACTTCGCACAGGCGGTGCTGACGGCCGTCAACATGGGCCGCGACGCGGACACCACGGCGGCGGTGGCCGGCGCCCTGGCGGGCGCGACCCGGGGCGCCGCGGCGATCCCACGGGCCTGGTCGTCCGCCATCACCCCGGCCCGCGGCACCTGCCTCCCGACCATGGCGGGCCACCACGTCCTGGAGATCGCGGACCTGCTGACGCCGGAGGCGCCCAGATGATCCCTCTGACCGAGACACAACCCGCCGGCACGGAGAGCACCCCACCCGCACCGGCCGACGCGAGGAGCACCCCACCGGCCCCACCCGCGGCCACCGACGCGAAGAGCACCCCACAAGGGCCACCCGCGACCGCCGACGACGAGACGACCCCACAAGGGCCACCCGCACCCGACGACGACGAACGCCGCACGGGTGGTACGGGCGGGAACATCCGGGCCGAAGGCGCGGCCGAAGGCGCGGCCGAGGCCGAAAGCCCCACCCGACCGCCGCGGGCACAGACCGAGGTCGTCGAGACCGCGCCGCGGGCGAGAATCGAGGGCCTCCTCCTCGGCCTCGCCGCGGGCGACGCCGCCGGCTGGCCGGCCGCCCGCCACCGGGCGGCACGGATGCCCGAGTGGACCAGACGCCTCACCCGCGAACTGGACACCTTCGCCGAACAGAACGCGACGACCACCCTCCCCGTCCCCATCGCCCTCAACCAGCCCTCCGAACCCCTCCGCCTGGGCCCCTCCGACGACGCGGAATGGGCGGCCTTCGCCGCGGAGGCCGTCCTGCGCGCCGGGGACGACGCCGCCTTCGGCGACCTGAGCCGGGAACGCCGCACCCGCGCGGCGATCGACCTGACCTGGAACACGGTCGCCGGTGAGATCGCCGCGGCCGCGGACCGCGCCCCCGAGACGGAGTCCGCCGTACTTCCCCTGCGCGCCCGCATCTCCGTCCGCGCCGGCCTCGGCAACCTCGCCGCCGGCCTGCGCCCGCCCGCCACCGGCCACGACAACCCGCACTACTTCGACGACGCCGCCTGCGTCCGCGCCTGCGTCCTGGCCGTGGCCCACCCCGGCGACCCACGGGCCGCCGCCGACCTCGCCGAGTTCGACGCCCGCTACACCCAGGACGGCGACGGCGTGCACGGTGCCCGCGCCATGGCCGCCGCCGTCTCCCTCGCGCTGACCGGCGCGGCCCCGCACGCCTGCGTGGCGGCGGCCTGCGCCGAGCTGCCCGAGGACACGGAGATCGGCCGCAACGCCCGGCACGCCCTGAAGCTCGCGGCGGACGCCGACAGCGCCTTCACCCTCGTACCACCGCTGGAGCACCAGATCGTCGACCACGTCTACAGCTACGGTGTGGCCGCCGCCGAGACCGTCCCCGTCGCCCTCGCCCTCACCACCGCCGCCCACGGCCGGATCGCGGAAGCGGTCCCCGCGGCGGCCTGCCTGTCCCGGGTCGCGGACTCCGCCCCGGCGCTCGTCGGCGCCCTCACCGGCGCGCTGGGCGGCGGCGCGGCGATCCCGGCGTCCTGGAGGGAGAGCTGCCGCACCCTCTCCGGCTGCGTACTCCCCCGGCTCACCGGCACGGACCTGGTGGAACTCGCCGGACTCCTGGAAGCCGCACAACCGGCCCCCACAGGGGGATGATTCGGGCATGACGCGCGAAGGCACAGAAAACAGCGACCGAGGTCTGCCCCTGGACGAACGGATCACCGGCGCCCTCGTCGGAGCGGCCGTCGGCGACGCCCTCGGCGGGCCGGTCGAGGGGTACTCCCCCGAGCAGATCGCCGAACGCCACGGCGGCCGCGTGCACGGCGTCGTCGGCCCGTGGAACGGCGACGCGTGGCGCACCGCCCGCCCCATCGCGCCGTACCACAAGGGCGACGGCCACGTCACCGACGACACCCTGATGACCCACGCACTGGTCCGGGTGTACGCGACGGTCCGCGACCACCTGGACGCCTACGCCGTCGCCGACCACCTGGTCCCGGACCTGATGACGAACCCGCGCTGGATCCCGGAGCTGGAGGCGGAGGCGCTCCCGTTGCAGCGGATCTTCCTCGCCGAGAAGTGGCTCGTGGCCCGCCTGCACTACGGCCACGTCGACCCGCGCGAGGCCGGCACCGGCAACATCGTCAACTGCGGTGCCGCGATGTACATGGCCCCGGTCGGCCTGGTCAACGCCGCCCACCCGGCCGCCGCCTACGCCGAGGCGCTGGACGTCGCGGGCGCGCACCAGTCGTCGTACGGCAGGGAGGCGGCCGGTGTCCTCGCGGCGGCCGTGGCGGCGGCGTGCGCGCCGGGCGCGACGGCGGACTCGGTCGTCGCCGCGTGTCTGTCGTCGGCGAAGGACGGCACGCGGGAGGCGATCGAGAAGGTCTGCGACGTCGCCTCGCGGTACACGGACTTCGAGTCGGCGCTGGGTCCGCTGCGGGAGGCGGTGGCGCCGTACGACACGGTCGGCCCCGACTACCGCTCCCCCTCCCTGGGCGCCCGCCGCCCGTCCCGGCTGCACGCCGTCGAGGAACTCCCGGTCGCGCTGGGCATGCTGGTGGTGGCCGGCGGCGACTTCCGGCACGCGGTCCTGGGCGCGGTGAACTACGGCCGCGACTGCGACTCCATCGCCACGATGGCCGGCGCGGTGGCCGGCGCGCTCGGCTCGCCGGTCCCCGAGGACTGGGCCAAGACGGTGGCGGAGGCCAGCCGCCTCGACCTGTGGGAACCGGCGGCCGCCCTCACCGCCGTGACCCGCGAGATCTTCGCGCGCGACGTGGACCGCCGCCGCGCCCACGAGCGGGCGTTCGCCGAGTTGGCGGGGGGAGCCGCGGAATGCTCCGACTGACCTGGGTCCAGCCGGAGGACCTGATCGGCCACGAACTGCGCCAGGCGTCCCAGGACGGGCGCGAGCCCTCCGCCGTCGCCGCCCGCTGGCGTGCCGCGGGCGGCCCCGAGGCCCCCCTGGCCGCGGGCGCCTCCCCCACCCCCGCCTCGCCCTACCTCCGCCTCCTGGCCACCGATCTCCTCGACGAACTCGCCGACCTCCCCAGCGCCTTGGCGGACGACGAACCCACCGACCTGGCCAGGATCAAGTCCCTGTGCCCCGACTGGCCGCCCGCCGCGGGCAGCCGTGCCGCCCGGGGCGAGGAGGGTCCCCCCGCTCGAGCGGAGCCGGGAGCGGGGGAGGGCGGGCGACGGGAGCACCTCCCGGGCCGTTCAGGCACCAGGGAAGGCACCCCGCAGGCGCCGGGCCGTGCGACGAACCCCCGAGCGGCGCACCCGGCCGCCCTGGAAGCCGCCTGGCTCGGCAGAGCAGTCGGCTGCCTCCTGGGCAAACCGGTGGAGAAACTCCCCCTCACCGGCATCCGACAACTCGCCCGAGCCGCCGGCAACTGGCCCCTGACCTCCTACTTCACCGCCCACGGCGTCCCCGAGGACCTCCTGGCCAGGTACCCCTGGAACCGCCGCTCCGCGACGACCTCCCTCGCCGAGAACATCGACGGCATGCCCGAGGACGACGACCTCAACTACCCCCTCCTGAACCTCCTCGTCCTCCAACGCCACGGCCGCGCCTTCACCCCCACCGACGTGGCCCGCGTCTGGCTCGACGAACTCCCCGCAGGGCGTACCTTCACCGCCGAACGCGTCGCCTACCGCAACCTCCTCAGCGGCCTGGAACCCCCGCTGACCGCCCGCCACCACAACCCCTTCCGCGAGTGGATCGGCGCCCTGATCCGCGCCGACGTGCACGGCTGGACCAACCCCGGCGACCCGGCCGCCGCCGCCGAGCAGGCCCACCGCGACGCCACCCTCACCCACACCGCCAACGGCGTCTACGCAGCGATGTTCACGGCGGCCGTCATCGCCACCGCCGCCACCGGCGACCACGACGTCCACGCCTGTCTGCGCACCGGCCTCACCGTCGTCCCGCCCCGTTCCCGGCTCGCCCGGGCCGTCCGCCGGGCCGTGCGGCTCGCGCACGAGCACACCGACTTCGACACCGTCGTCGACGTCCTGCACGACACCTACGCCGCCACCCACCACTGGGTGCACGCCGTCCCCAACACCGCCCTGATCGCCGCCGCCCTCACCCACGCCGACGGCGACTTCAGCGGCTCGATCCGCCGCGCGGTGTCCGGCGGCTGGGACACCGATTCCAACGGCGCCACGGCCGGCGGCATCGCCGCCCTCCTCGCCGGTTCGCCCCGCGCGCTCCCCGAACGCTGGACGGTCCCGCTGAAGAACCGCCTGGCCACCTCCGTCGGCGACTTCCACGGCACCGGCTTCGACACCCTGGCCCGACTGACCCACCTGGAGGCCACCCGCCCATGACCAGTCCCACCCCCGCCGATCCCCCGCTGACCGGCCTGCGCGTCCTGGACCTCGCCACCCTCTTCGCCGGACCCCTCGCCGCGACCCTGCTCGGCGACTTCGGCGCGGAGGTCGTCAAGGTGGAGCATCCGAGGAAACCCGACCCCTCCCGTGGCCACGGCCCGTCGAAGGACGGCATCGGCCTGTGGTGGAAGGTGCTCGGCCGCAACAAGCGCACCATCACCCTCGACCTGTCCACCCCCGGCGGCCGGACCACCCTCCTGCGCCTCGCCGGGACCGCCGACGTCGTCATCGAGAACTTCCGGCCCGGCACCCTGGAGAAGTGGGACCTGGGCTGGCCCGAGCTGTCCGCCGTCAACCCCCGGCTGATCCTGGCCCGGGTCACCGGCTTCGGCCAGTTCGGCCCGTACGCGCACCGGCCGGGCTTCGGCACCCTCGCCGAGGCGATGAGCGGCTTCGCCGCGATCACCGGCGAACCGGACGCCCCGCCCACCCTTCCGCCGTTCGGCCTGGCGGATTCCATCGCGGGCCTGGCCACGGCGTACGCGGTCATGACCGCGCTCGCCGGCCGGGACCGCACGGGAGAGGGCCAGGTCGTCGACATGGCGCTGATCGAGCCGATCCTCACCGTGCTCGGCCCCCAGCCGACCTGGTACGACCAGCTGGGCCACGTCCAGCCCCGCACCGGCAACCGCTCCCAGAACAACGCGCCGCGCGGCACGTACCTCACCGCCGACGGCACCTGGGTCGCGGTCTCCACCTCGGCCCAGTCGATCGCCGAGCGCGTGATGGTGCTGGTGGGCCGTCCCGACCTGATCGACGAGCCCTGGTTCGCCACCGGCGCGGGCCGGGCCCGGCACGCGGACGTGCTGGACGAGGCGGTCGGCGGCTGGATCGCCCGGCACACCCGCACCGACGTGCTGGCCGCCTTCGAGAAGGCGGAGGCGGCGGTCGCCCCCGTCCAGGACGTACGGGACGTGATGACGGACCCGCAGTACCAGGCCCTGGGCACGATCACCACGGTCGACGACCCCGAGCTGGGCCCGCTGCGCATGCAGAACGTGCTCTTCCGGCTCTCCGGCACCCCGGGTGCGATCCGCTGGGCGGGCCGCCCGCACGGCGCGGACACCGAGGAGGTCCTGACCGGGCTGGGCCTCACCCCCGACGACCTCGCGAAGCTCCGCGCGGAGGGCGCCCTGTGAGGGGGTTCCCGCTGACCTGGCTGTACGCCCCCGGCGACCGTCCTCCCGTGGTGGCGAAGGCGCTCGCCTCCGGCGCCGACGTGGTGGTGATCGACCTGGAGGACGCGGTCGCCCCCGGCCGCAAGGCCTACGCCCGCTCCGCCACCGCCGAGCTGCTGCGCGACCCCCAGCCGGTCCCGGTCCACGTCCGCGTCAACGCCCTGTCCGGCCCGTGGGCCCGCGCCGACCTCGCGGCCGTCGCGACCGCCCCCGGTCTGTCCGGCCTGCGCCTGCCCAAGGTGTCGTCCCCGTCCGACGTGGTGCGCGTCGCCCGGCGCGCCGTGTCCGCCCACGGCGGCTCACCGCCCCTGTACGCCCTGCTGGAGACGGCCCTCGGCATCGAACGCGCCCACGCCGTGGCCACCGCCCACCCGTCCCTGCGCGGGATCGCCATCGGGGAGGCGGACCTACGGGCCGACCTGGGCGTACGCGACGACGCGGGCCTCGACTGGTCCCGCTCCCGGGTGGTCGTCGCCGCGCGGGCGGCGGGCCTCGCCCCGCCCGCCCAGTCCGTCCACCCCGACATCCGCGACCTGGACGGCCTGGCGGCCTCCTGCGCCCACGGCCGCGCCCTGGGCTTCCTGGGCCGCGCCGCGATCCACCCCCGCCAGCTCCCGGTCATCGAACGCGCCTACCTCCCCACGGAGGAGGAGATCGAACAGGCGGAGACGGTCGTGAAGGCAGCGGCGATAACCCAGGGCGCCCAGGCCCTCCCCGACGGCACCTTCATCGACACGGCAGTGGTAAAAGCAGCCCAGAGAACCCTCTCCCTGACCACCAGACCCTGACCCGCTCATAAACGGCGGACGCCCCCGCAACCCGCGGGCAGCCGCGTGCCGCGCAATCCACGGGCAGTCGTGCCGCCCCACCCCCGCAATCCGCGGGCAGTCGTGCCGCAGGGCGGCACGGGTGGGCGCGACGGCACCCCGCAAACGCCGGGCTGCGCAACACCCCCCGAGCAGCACAGACCGAGGGCGCCCGGAAAACCCGGACGCCCTCGGTGCCGTACAGCGAACCGTCAGCTCTTCTTCGCCGACCCGGCCCCGTCCTTGGCGTCCTCGCCCGCGTCCGACTTGGCGTCCTCGCCCGCGTCCGACTTGGCGTCCTCGCCCGCGTCCGACGACTCGCCCTCGTCCTTCTTCTCCACGCCCTCGACGGAGTCGCCCTCGGCCCCATCCGCCTCACCGCCGGAGGCACCCTCACCGCCGGAGGCCCCCGGCTCCACCACGTCCTCCCGCCCCGGCCGCTTCCGCACCGACAGCACGATGTACAGCACCGCCAGCAGGAACACCAGGAGCGCCGTCCAGTTGTTCAGCCGCAGCCCGAGGATGTGGTGCGCCTCGTCGACCCGCATGTACTCGATCCAGAACCGCCCCGCGCAGTACCCGGCGACGTACAGCGCGAACGCCCGCCCGTGCCCGAGCTTGAACCGCCGGTCCGCCCAGATCACCAGCACCGCCACACCGACGCACCACAGCGACTCGTACAGGAACGTCGGGTGGTACGTGCCCGGCTCCCGCCCGGCGGCGGAGGACGTGATCTCCACGGCCCACGGCACCTCGGTGGGCCGCCCGTACAGCTCCTGGTTGAACCAGTTGCCCCAGCGTCCGATCGCCTGGGCGAAGGCGATGCCCGGCGCGATGGCGTCGGCGTAGGCGGGCAGCGGGATGCCACGGCGCCGGCAGCCGATCCAGGCACCCAGCGCGCCGAGGGCGATCGCACCCCAGATGCCGAGGCCGCCCTCCCAGATCTTGAAGGCGTCCACCCAGTCACGGCCCTCGCTGAAGTACAGCTGGTAGTCCGTGATCACGTGGTAGAGCCGACCGCCGATCAGACCGAAGGGCACGGCCCAGACAGCGATGTCGGCCACCGTGCCGGCCCGCCCGCCCCGGGCGATCCAGCGCTTGTTGCCGAGCCAGACGGCAACGAAGACGCCGATGATGATGCAGAACGCGTAGCCGCGCAGCGGAACGGGGCCGAGGTACAGCACTCCGCTCGACGGGCTGGGAATGTAGGCAAGTTTCATGGCAGGGCCGACGCTACCGTGCCCGACCGGCCGCACGGCAGGCGGTCCGGCTACGGCTCCATAACAGGGCCGCCGGCCGGCCGGTCCGGGGCGTCACTGTCCCTCGGTGGCCTCCTCGACCATCCGCTTGAACTTCTCGGGGGTCATCGAGCGGTCCTGGTTGATGTTCTTGCCCTCGTACATCACCGTCGGCGTGCCGGTGAAGGAGCCCTTCTGGAACGCCTCGTGGGACTTGCCGACCCAGCTGTTGTGCGTGCCGTCCTCGACGCAGGTGCGGAAGGCGGGGGTGTCGAGTCCGTCGACCTTGCCGGCCAGTTCGATCAGCCTGTCGTCGTCGGCGAAGGCGTCGTCGCTCTCCATCGGCTGGTTCTCGAACAGGACGTCGTGGTAGGCGGCGAACTTCCCGGCGTCCTGGGCACAGGCGGCGGCGTTGGCCGCGTTGCGGGAGCCCGTGCCGCCCATGCCGTTGTCGATCAGCGTGACCAGGTGGTACTCCACCTTCAGCCGGCCGGAGTCGGTCAGCTCGTTGATGACGGGGCTGTAGTTCTTCTCGAAGACCTTGCAGGCCGGGCAGCGGAAGTCCTCCCACACCTCGAGGGTGGCCTTGGCGCTCTCCTTGCCGACCGGGATGGCGAGGCCGTCCTTGCCCAGGGCCCCGGAGGGCGCCACGACGGGGCCGGCCGCCTCGCTCCCGTCGTCCCCGCCCGAGTTGGCGGCGACGACGCCGATCACCGCCGCGAGTCCCAGGACGCAGAGCACGCTCGCGCCCACGATCAGGGCGCGGCGCCGCTTCTCCGCCGTCCTCTGCTTCTCACGCTCGACCGCCATCCGCTCCCGGGCGGTGCGCTTTCCCTCACGGTTCTTCTCGCTCACACCCCGCAGAACGAACCGGGGAGGCGCACAGCGCCTCCCCGGTCCCAGGTCCACCCGTACGAGGGACCCGTATGACTACCCGCGGACACCCCGGTCGGTCACGCCTGCCGGCGTACCCCCTTGGCCAGGTCACCGGCGAGGGAGCGCACGGCCTCGACGCCGGCCGCGTCGTCGGGGGCGTCCAGCATCCGCTTGACGAAGGCGGAACCGACGATCACGCCGTCGGCGAAGCCGGCGACCTCGGCGGCCTGGGCGGCGTTGGAGACGCCGAGGCCGACGCAGACCGGGAGGTCGGTGGTGGCGCGGGTGCGCCGCACCAGGTCCTCGGCCTGCGCGCCGACCGACTCGCGGGTGCCGGTGACGCCCATCAGGGAGGCGGCGTAGACGAAGCCGCTGCCGGCCGCGGTGATCTCGGCGAGCCGCTCGTCCTTGCTGCTGGGCGCGACCACGAAGACCGTGGCGAGCCCGTGCTTCTCCGCGTGCTCCCGCCACAGCGCCGACTCCTGCACGGGCAGGTCGGGCAGGATGCACCCGGCGCCGCCCGCCTCGGCGAGCTCGGCGGTGAACCGCTCCACGCCGTAGCGGTCGATGGGGTTCCAGTAGGTCATGACGAGGATCGGCTTGCCGGTGGCGGCGTGCGCCTCGCGGACCGTGCGCATCACGTCGGCGATCCTCACGCCGCCGCGCAGGGCGATGTCGTCGGCGGTCTGGATGACCGGGCCGTCCAGGACCGGGTCGCTGTGCGGCAGACCCACCTCCACGACGTCGGCGCCGCCGTCCAGGGCGGCCTTGACGGCCTGGATGCCGCCGTCCACGGTGGGGAACCCGGCCGGGAGGTAGGCGATGAGGGCGGAGCGTCCCTCGGCCTTCGCCGCGGCGAGGGTGTCGTCCAGCAGCCGTACGTTCCCGCTCACTTGGCGTCCCCCTCGATCTCGGCGGTGCCGGCCTCGTCGGCGGCGACCTCGGCGTCGGTGTCGTACAGCCCGAAGTAGCGGGCGGCGGTGTCCATGTCCTTGTCGCCGCGGCCGGACAGGTTGACCACGATCAGCCCGTCCTCGCCCAGCTCCCTGCCGACCTCCAGGGCGCCGGCGAGGGCGTGGGCGCTCTCGATGGCCGGGATGATGCCCTCGGTGCGCGACAGCAGGCGCAGGGCCTGCATGGCGGCGTCGTCGGTGACCGCGCGGTACTCGCCGCGGCCGCTGTCCTTGAGGTAGGAGTGCTCGGGCCCGATGCCCGGGTAGTCCAGGCCGGCCGAGATCGAGTACGGCTCGGTGATCTGGCCCTCGTCGTCCTGGAGGACGTACGACCGGGAGCCGTGCAGGATGCCGGGCTCGCCCGCGGTGAGGGTGGCCGCGTGCTCGCCGCTGTCGATGCCGTGTCCGGCGGGCTCGCAGCCGATGAGGCGTACGCCGGTGTCCGGGATGAAGGCGTGGAAGAGGCCGATGGCGTTGGAGCCGCCGCCGACGCAGGCGATCGCGGCGTCGGGCAGGCGTCCGGCGCGCTCCAGGAGCTGGCGGCGGGCCTCGACGCCGATGACGCGGTGGAAGTCGCGCACCATCGCCGGGAAGGGGTGCGGTCCGGCGACGGTGCCGAAGAGGTAATGGGTGCGGTCGACGTTGGCGACCCAGTCGCGGAACGCCTCGTTGATGGCGTCCTTCAGGGTGCGGCTGCCGGACTTCACGGCGATGACCTCGGCGCCGAGCATCCGCATCCGGGCCACGTTGAGCGCCTGGCGCCGCGTGTCGATCTCGCCCATGTAGATCGTGCACTCGAGGCCGAAGAGGGCGCAGGCGGTGGCGGTGGCCACGCCGTGCTGGCCGGCGCCGGTCTCGGCGATGACGCGGGTCTTGCCCATGCGCTTGGTGAGCAGGGCCTGGCCGAGCACGTTGTTGATCTTGTGGGAGCCGGTGTGGTTCAGGTCCTCGCGCTTGAGGAAGATCCTTGCTCCGCCTGCGTGTTCGGCGAAGCGGGGGACCTCGGTGAGCGCGCTGGGGCGGCCGGTGTAGTGGGCCAGGAGGTCGTCGAGTTCCCGGGCGAACTCGGGGTCGGACTTGGCCTTGTCGTACTCGACGGCGACCTCGTCGACGGCGGCGACGAGGGCCTCGGGGATGAACTTGCCGCCGAAGGCGCCGAAGTAGCCCTCGGGGCTCGGGGTGCGTCCCTCCGGGTCGGGGATGAAGAAGGTGCTGGGCATGCGTGTACCTCACGGTGAGTGTGTGTCGGGCACGTTTCGCCGTGGGGCGGGGGTCCGTCCGGCCGCTGCGGGCCGTCGGTGGCTTGTCGCGCAGTTCCCCGCGCCCCTAGGGGGCGCGCTGCCATCGCCGCCCGTTCACTTGTCCCGGCTCGTCGCCGATGACGTAGCGGACCCTGCGGCCGTGGACCCGGCGGGCGGGGGCACGGCAGCCGCGGGGCCGGCAGCCGCGCGCGAGGCGGGCGTACGGGTCCCGGGCCGGGGTCAGCGAAAGGGCCATCGGGGCCAGCCTACCGGTGGATCAGCCGCGGCCGTGGCGGAGGGCCGGGTGTTCGCCCGCCGCCACCAGGTCGGAGACGGCCGTCTTCGGGTCCTTGCCGGTGACCAGGGACTCGCCGACCAGGACGGCGTCGGCACCGGCGTTGGCGTAGGCGATGAGGTCGTGCGGCCCGCGGACGCCGGACTCGGCGACCTTGACCAGGGTGTCGGGGATCTCGGGGGCGACCCGCTCGAAGGTGCCGCGGTCGACCTCGAGGGTCTTGAGGTTGCGGGCGTTGACGCCGATGACCTTGGCGCCGGCGTCGACCGCGCGCTCGACCTCGTCCTCGTCGTGCACCTCGACGAGCGGGGTGAGACCGATGGACTGGGCGCGCTCGATCAGCGACTCCAGGGCCGGCTGGTCGAGGGCCGCGACGATCAGCAGCGCGAGGTCGGCGCCGTACGCGCGGGCCTCCCAGAGCTGGTACGACGTGACGATGAAGTCCTTGCGCAGCACGGGGATGTCCACGCGCGCGCGGACGGCCTCCAGGTCGGCCAGCGAGCCGCCGAAGCGGCGCTGTTCGGTGAGGACGGAGATGACGGCCGCGCCGCCCGCCTCGTAGTCGGCGGCGAGTCCCGCCGGGTCCGCGATCGCGGCCAGCGCGCCCTTGGACGGGCTGGAGCGCTTGACCTCGCAGATCACCTTGACGCCGTCGCCGCGCAGGGCGGCCGCGCCGTCCTTGGCCGCGGGGGCCTTCGCCGCACGCTCCTTGAGCTCGTCGAGGCTGACGCGCGCCTGCCGCTCCGCGAGGTCGGCACGGACTCCCTCGATGATCTCGTCGAGCACACTCACGCGAGCGGCCCCCTTCCTGACGGTCGGTCCTCACTGGTCACTGCGATGGTATCCGCAGTGGGACGCATGCCTCGCATCCAGGCCGGGTCCGGCCCCTCCCCCGGCCCCCGGACCTGCTTCGCGCGGTTCGGGCGGTCGGGCGGTTCGGGCGGGAGACGCCTGCGTCCCGGGCCTCCGCCCGCCGGTCGAGGAGGCGGCCGGTCCGGTCAAGGATGCAGCCAGCCACCGAACGGCAGGTTCCGGACCACCGTGAAAGCCAGCAGCAGCGCTCCCAGGGACCACAGGAGCACCGGCGGCGGGTCGATCCGCGGCGGCGGCCCGCCGCGCACCGCGCGGACCACCCAGACGGTCCACAGCACGGCGCAGACGGCGTAGCCGAGGACGGCGGGCGCGTTGGCCTGGAGGGCGGCCGGGAGGTCGCCGTGGACGACGGCGTGCGCGCTGCGCAGTCCGCCGCAGCCGGGGCAGTACAGGCCGGTGAGGCGCAGCAGCGGGCAGGCGGGGTAGTGGCCGGGCTCGTTGGGGTCCACGGTCCCGACGTAGGCGAAGGCCCCGGTGGCGGCGGCGAGCAGCCCGGCGGGGACGGCCAGCCGGGCGGCCCGGCCGGGGGGCGCGCCGGGGGTGGGAGTGTTCACGCCGTGCATTGTGCCCCGGACGCGGCTCGGGGGCGGCTCCGGCACCGTGCCGGGCCCGCCCCCGTGCGGAGTGCTCCGCGGTGTTCAGCCCTCGGCGCGGGCCGGCGTGCGGTCGCCGGTGACCTGGTGCACGGGGTGGTTGCTCTTCGGCTGGCCCATGCCCATCGCGCGCATGACGGCGCCGACGACACCGCCGAGGAGGACGACGCCCATGCTCGCCCAGAAGCCCACGGGCTGGTCCATCACCATGAAGGCGCCGCCGGCGCAGAAGCCGATGAAGGCGATGATGACACCGGTCCAGGCGGCCGGGGTGTGACCGTGGCTGCTGCCCGCCATTGCTTGCTCCTCGTTGCTGTGTACGTGTCTGAGCAGACGCTCGGTCTCATTGTCCCGCACCCGCGCGCCGAGGGTGAGCGGGGGTACCGCGCCGCAGGGCGGCACGGGTGGGGTGGGGATCTCCCTCTGGGGAGGCACCCCGTTTACGCCGAGGCGCCGAACAGGTGTGCGCCTGCATCGGTGGGCCGGGGGTGGGGGGTGCAGCCCGGCGACCACGGGGTGCCGCTGCGCCCACCCGTGCCGCCCTGGGGGTACCTCCCAGGCCCTTAAGGCACTGGGGGAGGCACGACTGCCCGCAGCTACGGGGGCGTCGGCCCGGCGGTGCGGTTGTCCGTGGTCAGGTCAGGGGCGTGTCAGGCGCCCGTCGGGTCCTCGCCCCGGTCCAGGGCCTTCCAGAGGTCCTCCGGGCGGTCGGGGTCGACGGAGGCGGGCCTGTGGCGCGGGCGCGGCGTGCCGCCCCGTTCGTAGCGGCCGGACATGGCCGGCCAGAGGCGGCCGTAGCGCAGGGCGAGCAGGCCGGCCAGCAGCAGCAGGACACCGCCCACGGCGGCCACGTACGGCCACGCGGTGTGGCTCAGGGCCCCCACGGTCGCCGACGTGTCGCCCGACGCCTGGGCCGCCTTCTCGTCGAGCGCCCCGCTGTCCGACGCCCCGAACAGCGCCGCCGCCACCGTGCCCGCCCCCGACAGCGCCAGCAGCGCCGCGACGGCGAGGCGGCCGGCCCGGCGCACGGCGAACACCGCGACCAGCGCCGCCAGCCCCACGACGGCCAGGGCGGCGGGCACGCCCGTCACGTCGCTGCCCTTCGCGGTCAGGGGGAACGCGCCGCCGGCCACCGTGGCGGTGCCCTCCGACCACTGCTGCCGGGTGGCGAGCAGGGCCACGGCCGCGCCCAGGGCGCCGCTCAGCAGGGCGACGGCGAGGCTGAGGCGGCCGCTGCGGGCGGAGCCGACGGCCTCGGAACGGGGGGTAGGTACAGCAGTCACGTCATCCACTATCGCCTGAACCCCGGGCGAACCGGCACCCGGGGTTCGCCTCGGACGCCGCTCAGGGAGTTCCCAGCCGGTTCGCGGTGTGCACCGCGCGCAGTACCGCCGCCGCCTTGTTGCGGCACTCGGTGTCCTCCGCGGCCGGGTCGGAGTCGGCCACGATCCCCGCTCCGGCCTGCACGTACGCGGTGCCGTCCCGCAGCAGGGCGGTACGGATCGCGATCGCGGTGTCGGAGTCGCCGGCGAAGTCGAGGTAGCCGACGCAGCCGCCGTACAGCCCGCGCCGGGACGGTTCGAGTTCGTCGATGATCTGCAGCGCGCGGGGCTTGGGCGCGCCGGAGAGCGTGCCGGCCGGGAAGCAGGCGGTGAGCACGTCGAACGCGGTGCGGCCGGCGGCGACGCGGCCGGTGACCGTCGAGACGATGTGCATGACGTGCGAGTACCGCTCGACGGACATGAAGTCGACGACCTCGACGGAGCCTGGTTCGCAGACCCGTCCGAGGTCGTTGCGCCCGAGGTCGACGAGCATCAGGTGCTCCGCGCGCTCCTTGGGATCGGCGAGCAGTTCGTCGCCGAGGGCCTGGTCCTCCCGCGGGGTGGCGCCGCGGTGCCGGGTGCCGGCGATGGGGTGGACCATGGCCCGCCCGTCCTCGACCTTCACCAGCGCCTCGGGGGACGAGCCGACGACGTCGAAGCCGTCGAAGCGGAACAGGTACATGTACGGGGACGGATTGGTGGTCCGCAGCACCCGGTAGACGTCGAGGGCGCTCGCCGTGCACGGCGTCTCGAACCGCTGGGAGGGGACGACCTGGAAGGCCTCCCCCGCGCGGATGCGTTCCTTGATGTCCTCCACGGCCCGCCGGAAGTCGGGGCCGCCCCACAGCTCGGTGTACTCGGGCAGTTCGGAGGGCGGCAGCACGGCGGGCGGCTGGGCCACCGCGCGGGTGAGGTCGGCCTCCATGGCGTCGAGCCGGGCCACGGCGTCGGCGTACGCCTCGTCAACTCCGGTCTCCAGGTCGTTGTGGTTGATCGCGTTGGCGATCAGCCAGACGGCGCCCTCCCAGTGGTCCATGACGGCGAGGTCGCTGGTGAGCAGCATGGTCAGCTCGGGGAGCCTCAGGTCGTCCCGCCCGCCGGGGCCGACCTTCTCCAGGCGGCGCACGATGTCGTAGCCGAGGTAGCCGACCAGGCCGCCGGTGAAGGGCGGCAGACCCAGGTCGTGGGCGAGGTCGCGCGGGGTGTGCAGGGTCTGCAGGGTGGCGCGCAGCGCGGCGAGCGGGTCGCCGTCCACGGGGACGCCGACGGGCGGGGTGCCCTCCCAGTGCGCCCGGCCGTCGCGTTCGGTGAGGGCGGCGGCGCTGCGGACCCCGATGAAGGAGTACCGGGACCAGGACCTGCCGTTCTCGGCGGACTCCAGCAGGAAGGTGCCGGGGCGTTCGGCGGCGAGTTTGCGGTAGAGCGCCACCGGGGTGTCGCCGTCGGCGAGGAGCTTGCGGGTGACCGGGATGACCCGGCGGTCGGTGGCGAGCTTGCGGAACGTCTCGAGGTCCATGGCGGCAGACCCTACTGATCCGAGGCGGGGGAGTCCGCCACCGCCAGGACGTCGGCGTCGAAGCAGGTGCGGGCGCCGGTGTGGCAGGCGGCGCCCACCTGGTCGACCTTGACCAGCACGGTGTCCGCGTCGCAGTCGAGGGCGACCGACTTGACCCACTGGAAGTGGCCGGAGGTGTCGCCCTTGACCCAGTACTCCCGGCGGCTGCGCGACCAGTAGGTGCAGCGGCCGGTGGTCAGCGTGCGGTGCAGCGCCTCGTCGTCCATCCAGCCCAGCATCAGCACCTCTCCGGTGTCGTATTGCTGGGCGATGGCGGGCAGGAGGCCGTCGGAGCTGCGCTTGAGCCGCGCGGCGATCTCCGGGTCGAGGCGGCTGGGCCGGGGTGTGCTGCTGGTCATGCCGACCATTGTGCCGCGCGGGGCGGTCGTGTCCGTGCGGATGTCCACGGTGTGGAAACGGCGGTGTACGGCGCCTCGTTGGGAGGAGACGGGTGGGCGGACCGCCTGCCCGGCCGTAGGCTGGCAGGCATGTCGACCCATGCCAAGCGTGAACGACTTCTCCTGGCCGATCTGCTGGAGACCGCGGGTCCCGAGGCCCCGACCCTGTGCGAGGGCTGGACGGCCCGGGACCTCGCCGCCCACGTGGTGGTGCGCGAGCGCCGCCCCGACGCGGCGGGCGGCATGCTGGTCAAGCCGCTGGCGGCGCGTCTGGAGCGGGTGATGGCGGAGTTCGCCGCCAAGCCGTACGAGGAGCTGATCCAGCTGATCCGGACGGGGCCGCCGCGCTTCTCGCCCTTCTCCCTCAAGCAGGTCGACGAGTTGTCGAACATCGTCGAGTTCTACGTCCACACGGAGGACGTGCGCCGCGCCCGGCCGGACTGGACGCCGCGCGAGCTCGACCCGGTGTTCCAGGACGTCCTGTGGTCGCGTCTGGAGCGCTCCGCGCGGTTGATGGGCCGCGGGGCGCCGACGGGCCTGGTGATGCGCCGTCCGGACGGCCGGACGGTGGTGGCGCACCGCGGCACCCCGGTGGTCACGGTGACCGGGGAGCCGTCCGAGCTGGTGCTGTTCGCCTACGGTCGGCAGAGTGCCGCCAAGGTCGCTCTGGACGGCGACGAGAACGCGATCGCGAAACTGCGCGAGAGCAAGCAGCTCGGCATCTGATCCGCACCCGAAAGGCGCAGCCCGTGATCAAAGTGGCCATGACCAGCGTGTACGTCGACGACGTGGCGAAGGCCCACGCCTTCTACACCGATGTCCTCGGCTTCGAGACCCGTACCCACATGGACATGGGGGACGGCATGCTGTTCGTCACCGTGGGGGCGCGCGGGGGCGCCCAGCGGGATCTGGAGCTCCTGCTGGAGCCGGGGCAGGGGTCCATCGCCGAGCCGTACCGCCGGTCGGTGCGGGAGGCCGGCCTGCCCGCGATCGTGTTCTCCGTGGACGACCTCCGCGCGGAGTACGAGCGGCTGCGCGGGGAGGGTGTCCACTTCGTCCAGGAGCCGCGGGAGCAGGGTCCGGTGATCTCCGCGGTCCTGGACGACACGGTCGGCAACCTCGTCCAGTTGGTCCAGCCGACCGGCTGAGCTCAGCGCACCGGGTGACCGGCGTCCCGCAGTGTCTCCTTGACCTGGCCGATGCGCAGGTCGCCGAAGTGGAAGACGGAGGCGGCCAGCACCGCGTCCGCGCCCGCCGCGACCGCCGGCGGGAAGTCGGCGAGCTTGCCGGCGCCGCCGGAGGCGATCACGGGGACGGTGACGTGCTTGCGGACGGCGGTGATCATCTCCAGGTCGTAGCCGTCCTTGGTGCCGTCGGCGTCCATGGAGTTGAGCAGGATCTCGCCGGCGCCCAGCTCGGCGGCCCGGTGCGCCCACTCCACGGCGTCGATGCCGGTGCCGCGGCGGCCGCCGTGCGTGGTGACCTCGAAGGAGCCGGAGTCGGTGCGGCGAGCGTCCACCGACAGCACCAGGACCTGGCGTCCGAAGCGTTCCGCGATCTCGCGGATGAGGTCGGGCCGGGCGATGGCCGCCGTGTTGACGCCCACCTTGTCGGCGCCCGCGCGGAGCAGCTTGTCCACGTCCTCGGTGGTGCGGACGCCGCCGCCCACGGTGAGCGGGATGAACACCTGCTCGGCGGTGCGGCGCACCACGTCGTAGGTCGTCTCGCGGTTGCCGGACGAGGCGGTGATGTCCAGGAACGTCAGCTCGTCGGCGCCCTCGGCGTCGTACACCTTGGCCATCTCGACGGGGTCGCCCGCGTCGCGCAGGTTCTGGAAGTTGACGCCCTTGACGACCCGGCCGTTGTCCACGTCCAGGCAGGGGATGACTCGGACCGCCAGGGTCATGAATCCACGGCTCCTCTGAATGCTTCGAGTTCCACTGAGACCAGGACGCGCGAGTCGACGAAGCCCTCGACCACCAGCAGGGTGGTGACCGGGCGCACCGCGTCGAACAGCTCCTTGTGGGCGCGTCCGGCCGCGTCGACGTCCCGCGCGTGGGCGAGGTGGAGGCGCGTGCGGATCACGGACTCGATGCCGAGCCCGAACTCGGCGATCGCCTCCAGCGCGCCGGCGAAGGCCACCTTGGCCTGCTCGTACGGGTCGCCCTCGCCGTACAGCACCTCGCCCCGGAACGCGGTCGTGCCCGCCACCAGGACGCGGTCGCCCGCCGCCACGGCACGTGCGAAGCCGAAGGACTCCTCCCAGGGGTTTCCGCTCTGCACGCGCCGTACGGCATCGATCGTCATCGGGACACAGCCTCCAGGGCCTCTTCCAGGGTGAACGCCTTGGCGTACAAGGCCTTCCCGACGATGGCGCCCTCGACACCGAGCGGGACGAGGCCGGCGAGGGCGCGCAGGTCGTCCAGGGAGGAGACGCCTCCGGAGGCGACCACGGGGCGGTCGGTGGCGGCGCAGACGTTCTTCAGCAGCTCCAGGTTGGGGCCCTGGAGGGTGCCGTCCTTGGCGATGTCGGTGACGACGTAGCGGGCGCAGCCCTCCTTGTCGAGGCGCTCCAGCGTCTCGTAGAGGTCGCCGCCGTCGCGGGTCCAGCCGCGGCCGCGCAGGGTGGTGCCGCGGACGTCGAGGCCGACGGCGATCCGGTCGCCGTGCTCGGCGATGATCCGGGCGACCCATTCGGGGGTCTCCAGGGCGGCGGTGCCGAGGTTGACGCGGGTGCAGCCGGTGGCGAGGGCGGCGGCGAGGGTGTCGTCGTCGCGGATGCCGCCGGACAGCTCCACCTTGATGTCCATGGCGCCGGCGACCTCGGCGATCAGCGCGCGGTTGTCACCGGTGCCGAACGCGGCGTCCAGGTCGACCAGGTGCAGCCACTCGGCACCCGAGCGCTGCCAGGCGAGGGCGGCCTCCAGGGGGGAGCCGTAGGACGTCTCGGTGCCGGACTCGCCGTGCACGAGGCGGACGGCCTGGCCGTCGCGGACGTCGACGGCGGGGAGGAGTTCGAGCTTGGCCATGTCTCTACAGGGTTCCGATCCAGTTGGTGAGGAGCTGGGCACCGGCGTCGCCGGACTTCTCGGGGTGGAACTGGGTGGCCCACAGGGCGCCGTTCTCCACGGCCGCCACGAAGGGCTTGCCGTGGGTGGACCAGGTGACCAGCGGGGCGCGCATCGCCGGGTTGGCGGTCTCCAGACTCCAGTCGTGGACGGCGTAGGAGTGCACGAAGTAGAAGCGGGCGTCCGCGTCGAGGCCGGCGAACAGTTCGGAGCCGGCCGGGGCGTCCACGGTGTTCCAGCCCATGTGGGGCACGACGTCGGCCTGGAGCGGTTCGACGGAGCCGGGCCACTCGTCGAGGCCCTCGGACTCCACGCCGTGTTCGATGCCCCGCGCGAAGAGGATCTGCATGCCGACGCAGATGCCCATCACCGGGCGGCCGCCGGAGAGCCTGCGGTCGACGATCCAGTCGCCGCGCGCCTCCTTGAGGCCCTTCATGCAGGCGGCGAAGGCGCCGACGCCGGGCACCAGTAGCCCGTCGGCGTTCATGGCCGCGTCGAAGTCGCGGGTGATCTCGACGTCGGCTCCCGCGCGGGCGAGGGCGCGCTCGGCGGAGCGGACGTTGCCGAAGCCGTAGTCGAAGACCACGACCTTCTTGGTGGTGCTCAAGGGTTCACACCTCCAGTCTCAGGAGCCCCGTGCCGAGGCACATCACGGCGCCGACGGAAAGCAGCACGATGAGGCTCGTGGGCATCTTCTGCTTGACGAAGGAGATGATCCCGCCGACGAAGAACAGGCCGACGACGATCAGGACGGTGGACAGTCCGTTCATGGCTTACAGCGCGCCCTTCGTGGAGGGCAGGATGCCGGCCGCGCGGGGGTCGCGCTCGGAGGCGTAGCGCAGGGCGCGGGCGAGGGCCTTGAACTGGCACTCCACGATGTGGTGCGCGTTGCGCCCGTAGGGCACGTGCACGTGCAGCGCGATCTGGGCCTGGGCGACGAAGGACTCCAGGATGTGCCGGGTCATCGTCACGTCGTACGCGCCGATCATCGGCGCCATGTTCTCGGGCTCGGTGTGCACGAGGTAGGGGCGGCCGGAGAGGTCGACGGTGACCTGGGCGAGGGACTCGTCCAGCGGGACCGTGCAGTTGCCGAAGCGGTAGATGCCCACCTTGTCGCCGAGTGCCTGCTTGAAGGCGGCGCCGAGCGCGAGGGCGGTGTCCTCGATGGTGTGGTGGGAGTCGATGTGCAGGTCGCCGTCGGTCTTCACGGTCAGGTCGAACAGGCCGTGCCGGCCGAGCTGGTCGAGCATGTGGTCGTAGAAGCCGACCCCGGTGGAGATCTCGGTCTTGCCGGTGCCGTCGAGGTCGATCTCGACGAGGACGGACGTCTCCTTGGTGGTGCGTTCCACGCGTCCAACGCGGCTCATGCGCTCTGCTCCTTCTTGATGTCACGGACCGCGTCGAGGAACGCGTCGTTCTCGGCGGGGGTGCCCGCGGTGACCCGCAGCCATCCCGGTACGCCGTTGTCCCGGACCAGGACGCCCCGGTCGAGGATCCTCCGCCAGGTGGCGTGGGAGTCCTCGAAACGCCCGAACTGGACGAAGTTGGCGTCGGACTCGGTCACCTCGTAGCCGAGGGCGCGCAGTTCGACGACCAGGCGGTCGCGTTCGGCCTTCAGCTGCTCGACGTACTTCAGCAGCGTGTCGGTGTGTTCGAGGGCGGCCAGCGCGGTCGCCTGGGTGACCGCGGAGAGGTGGTACGGCAGCCGGACCAGCTGGACGGCGTCGACGACCGCCGGGTGCGCGGCGAGGTAGCCCAGGCGCAGGCCGGCCGCGCCGAACGCCTTCGACATGGTGCGGGAGACGACGAGGTTCGGGCGTCCGTCGAGCAGCCGCAGCAGCGAGTCGCCGTGGCTGAACTCGATGTACGCCTCGTCGACGACCACCATCGACGGCTTGGCCGCCTGGGCGGCCTCGTACAGCGCGAGGACCGTCTCCGGGGGGACCGCGTTGCCGGTGGGGTTGTTGGGGGTGGTGACGAAGACGACGTCGGGCCGGTGCTCGGCGATGGCCTTCTCGGCGGCGGCGAGGTCGATGGTGAAGTCCTCGTCGCGGGGGCCGGAGATCCAGCCGGTGCCGGTGCCGCGCGAGATCAGGCCGTGCATCGAGTACGAGGGTTCGAAGCCGATCGCGGTGCGGCCGGGGCCGCCGAAGGTCTGCAGCAGTTGCTGGATGACCTCGTTGGAGCCGTTGGCGGCCCACACGTTCTCGACGCCGAGCGGGTGTCCGGACGTCTTCGTCAGGTACTCGGCCAGCCTGGTGCGCAGTTCGACCGCGTCCCGGTCGGGGTAGCGGTTGAGGTGCCGGGCGGCCTCGCGGACCCGCTCGGTGATCCGCTCGACCAGCGGCTCGGGCAGCGGGTAGGGGTTCTCGTTGGTGTTCAGCCGTACGGGGACGTCCAGCTGAGGGGCGCCGTAGGGGGACTTGCCGCGCAGCTCGTCCCGTACGGGGAGATCGTCGATGCTCACGTCGCTCACTTGTTCTCGGGCACCTTCCAGCCGAACCTGGCCTTGATCGCCGCGCCGTGCGCGGGCAGGTCCTCCGCCTCCGCCAGCGTGACCACGTGGTGCGCGACCTCGGCCAGCGCGTCCTCGGTGTAGTCGACGATGTGGATGCCGCGCAGGAAGGACTGGACGGACAGGCCCGAGGAGTGGCAGGCGCAGCCGCCGGTGGGCAGGACGTGGTTGGAGCCGGCCGCGTAGTCGCCGAGGGAGACCGGGGACCAGGGGCCGACGAAGACCGCGCCCGCGTTGCGCACCCGGTCGGCGACCGCGGCGGCGTCGGCGGTCTGGATCTCCAGGTGCTCGGCGCCATAGGCGTCGACGACCCGCAGGCCCTCCTCGACGCCGTCGACCAGGACGATCGCGGACTGGCGGCCGGACAGGGCCGGGACGATCCGCTCGTCGGTGTGCTTGCTGGCCTTGACCTGCGGCTCCAGCTCCTTCTCCACGGCGTCCGCGAGCTCCGCGGAGTCGGTGACGAGGACAGCGGCGGCCAGCGGGTCGTGCTCGGCCTGACTGATCAGGTCGGAGGCCACGTGCACCGGGTCGGCGGTGGAGTCCGCGAGGATCGCGATCTCGGTCGGGCCGGCCTCGGCGTCGATGCCGATCATGCCGGTGAAGTAGCGCTTGGCGGCGGCGACCCAGATGTTGCCGGGGCCGGTGACCATGTTCGCGGGCGGGCAGGACTCGGTGCCGTACGCGAACATCGCGACGGCGGTGGCGCCGCCGGCCGCGTAGACCTCGTCGACGCCGAGCAGGGCGCAGGCGGCCAGGATGGTCGGGTGCGGCAGGCCGCCGAACTCGGCCTGGGCCGGGGAGGCGAGCGCGAGGGAGGGGACGCCGGCCTCCTGGGCGGGCACGGCGTTCATGATCACGGAGGACGGGTAGACGGACCGGCCGCCGGGCGCGTACAGGCCCACGCGGTCGACCGGGACCCATTTCTCGGTGACCGTGCCGCCGGGCACGACCTGGGTGGTGTGCGTGGTGCGGCGCTGGGCGCGGTGGACGAGCCGGGCGCGGCGGATGGACTCCTCCAGGGCCGCGCGCACGGCCGGGTCCAGCTCCTGCAGCGCGCGCTCGATGGCGTCGGCCGGCACCCGCACCTGCTCCAGCTTCACGCCGTCGAACCGCTCGGCGAAGTCGATCAGCGCCGCGTCGCCCCGATGATGCACGTCCTCGCAGATGGGCCGCACCTTCTCCAGGGCGGCCGCGACGTCGAAGTCGGCTCGGGGCAGCAGGTCGCGCAGGGCGGGGCCCTCGGGGAGGGCGTCGCCGCGCAGATCGATTCGGGAGATCACATGCACAATTCTCTCAGACCCGCACGGTGGGCCGTCCGCCCGTTCCAATGGCTGATACGTCACGCCCTCGGTGACGGTCCGCGCACGTTCCCGAGATCCTCTTCACTTTCCGTGTTCAAGCGGTCACCTCACCGGGCATGAACGGTTGTACGAAGGGACGAACCGGCGAGTAGACGGGGAGGAGGGGGAGTTCCGTGACCGAGGGGGTGGGACCGGGCGGCGGTGAGCCGCCGGAGGACCTGACCGCCACGGAGGCCGGAATGTGGCAGGCCTTCCGCAACGGCAGCGTGTACGACCTGAGCAGCGGGGACACGGTCGCCGACGATCCGCACGGAGGGCATCCATGGGGCCCCGAGCGGACGGTCAGGGCGCGTGTCGTGTGCTGGCTGCTGCTGGACGGACCCCCCGCCCTGGCCGGCCGGGTCTCGTCGCTGAAGCTGGTCGGGGTGCGGATCAGCGGCGTGCTGGACCTGGCGGGCGGCACGGTGGTGCCGTACCTGGAGATGCGCGCCTGCCGCTTCGAGCGGGACGTGCTGCTGCCGGAGGCCCGCTTCACGACCGTGCGCATGGTGGACTGCTCGATACCGCGTCTGGAGGCGGCCCGGCTGCACACCGAAGGCGATCTGCACCTGCCGCGCTGCCGGTTCCTGGGCGGCATACGGCTCACCGACGCGCGGATCGGTACGGACCTGCTGCTCAACCAGGCGGTCGTGCACCGGGACCGCAGCGGCCGCTCGATGGCCGCCGACGGGATGAACGTGGGCCAGGACCTACAGGCGGAGATGCTGGAGTCGCACGGCGAGCTGAGCCTGCGCAGCGCGACGATCGGCGTGTCGCTGAGCCTGCGCGGGGCCCGGCTGGACAACCCGTACACCCGGCTCGCGCTGAACGCGCCGCAGCTGACCGTGGAGCGCTCGCTGTACCTGACCCCGGCCGGGGTGGGCGCCCAGGCGCGCAGCGGGATGACACCGGCGCGCGGGACGCGGATCCAGCGCTTCGAGTGCCGGGGCGGGGTGCGGCTGGACGACGGGCGGTTCGGGGACGCGGTCGACTTCGAGGGGGCCCGGTTCACCTTCACCGACGAGCAGGAGCTGTCGCTGCGCCGGGTGCAGACGCCGGAGCTGCGCTTCCTCGGGGAGCGGCCGGTGCGCGGCAGGGTCGTGCTGTCGGGGGCGAAGGTGGTCAACCTGATGGACCGGGCGGACAGCTGGCCCGGCCCGGGCCGGCTGCACATGGGCGGCTTCACCTACGAGAACCTGGTGCCGCGCGGGCCGTTCCCGCTGGCGCTGCGGCTGCGCTGGGTGGACGCGGCGAGCGCCGAGTACAACCCGGAACCGTACGAGCGGCTGGCCGCCGTGCTGCGGGAGGGCGGGGAGGACGAGGACGCCCGCGAGGTGCTGCTCGCCAAGCAGCGCCGGCGCCGCGAGAGCCTGCCGATGGCGGCCAAGCTGTGGGGGTACGTACAGGACTGGACGGTCGCCTACGGATACCGGCCGGGCCGGGCCGCGGTGTGGATGGCGGTCCTGTGGGCGGGCGGTTCGCTGGCCTTCGCGCGCGCCGATCCCCCGCCCTTCAAGGGCGGTGAGCATCCCGCGTGGAACCCGCCCCTGTTCACCCTGGACCTGCTGCTGCCGGTGATCGACCTCGGCCAGGTCGGCTTCTGGCAGCTGCGCGGCGGCTGGCAGTGGCTGTCGGCCGCGTTCGTCCTGCTGGGCTGGATCCTGGCGACGACGGTGGCGGCGGGGGCGACGCGGACCCTGAGACGTACGTAGGCGAGGGACGCACGCGGCGGGGGACCCGCGTGACGGCCTCCGTGACCACTGGGACCAGTGGTCACAGGGGGCGTGAGGGGCCCGCACGAGGCGGGAAGCGCTCCGCTTTTTGCCGGGCCTTGACCGATCCCCGTACAACCTTCCATGACTTCCGTGTCGCCTCTGGCGCCGCTGTGACCTGCGGTCTTTCAATGGTCGACACCATGGCTCTGCTGCACGGGTTCACCCGTACATCCCGGGTTCGAGGAAGGACGACGGGCGCCACGCCCCCCGTCCCCGTCGTGCTGCCCGCCGACGACGAGGTGCTGCTCGACGCACCCGACGATCTGCTGGGCCCGGCACTGGTCGGGGCGGCGGGCGGTGACCACACGCCCGCCGCCGGACTGCTCGCCGTCACCCGGCGCACCGGCGCCTGGGAGCACCGCGACCGGTACGTGCGGCGGCTGGCCGCCTTCGCGCGCTCGCGCCCCGAGTGGCTGGACGCCTGGCGCGCCCGCGACCCGCGCGACCCCGACGGGCTGCTGGTGGACGCCCAGCGGGCGGTGGACCGCGCCTGGGACTCACCGGCCCGGGCCGAGCTGCTGCGCGAGGTGAGCCCGCTGATCACGGCCGCCGCCCGGGCGGACAACCGCGATCCGGTGCCCTGGCGGCTCGCCCTGGACCACGCCCGTGGCGCGCGCGCCGGGCACACGTACTTCGAGGAGCTGTGGGCGGCGGCGGTCCGGCGGGCCTCGCACCACCACGGCTGTCATGTGGCGGCCCTGCGCTACCTGGCGTCCTCGTGGCACGGTTCGCACCACGAGTGCTTCACCTTCGCGGACCTGGCCGCGCAGGACGCGCCGGAGGACTCGCTCACCCAGTCGCTGCCGCTGCGGGCGGCGTTCGGCTACCTGACCGACCGCTGCGGCCCCGAAGTGCCGCGCGAACGGCTCGAGGCGGCGGCCGACCGCGCCGTGGCCCTGTCCGCCCGGCTGCCGGCGGGCCAGCCCTGGCCCGCCGAGCTGCGCAATCTGCTGACGTACGTCCTGGTCCGGCTGGACCGCCGGCGGGACGCCCTGGAGCAACTGCGGCTGACCGGCCCGTACGCGACGTCCTTCCCCTGGGACCGGGACGCGGACGATCCGCTCGGCCGGTTCCTGGAGGTCCGTCAGAGCGTGTGCGCGGCGGTCACGTCCGGCTGTCCCTGACCGGGATCCGGCTCCCCGGAACCGGTCTTCGACCGGCCGAGGAGTGAACAGGGCGACCGGCTCCGCTTCGGCGACCATTAGGCTCTTGACCCGTGACCACCGTCCGGCTCCCGCTCTTCCCCCTGAACACGGTGCTGTTCCCGGGGCTCGTGCTTCCGCTCAACGTCTTCGAGGAGCGCTATCGCGCCATGATGCGCGAGTTGCTGAAGACTCCGGAGGACGAGCCGCGCCGGTTCGCCGTCGTGGCGATCCGCGACGGGTACGAGGTGGCGCCGAGCGCGCCCGGCATGCCCGATCCGACGGCCGTTCCCGTACGCGGCCCGGCGGCGGGCTTCGGCACCGATCCGCTGCGCGCCTTCCACAAGGTGGCCTGTGTCGCCGACGCGGCGACGGTCCGGGAGCGGGCCGACGGCACCTTCGAGGTGCTGGCGACCGGTACGACCCGGGTGCGGCTGCTGTCCGTCGACGCCTCGGGGCCGTATCTGACGGCCGAGGCGGAGCCGCTGGCCGAGGATCCCGGCGACGGGGCGGGGGCACTGGCCGAGGGGGTGCTGCGCTCCTTCCGCCAGTACCAGAAGCGGCTGGCGGGGGCGCGGGAACGGTCTCTGACGACCGGTGTGGACCTGCCGGACGAGCCGGGTGTCGTCTCCTATCTGGTCGCCGCCGCGATGATGCTGGACACGCCGACGAAGCAGCGGCTGCTCCAGGCGCCGGACACCGCGTCCCGGCTCCGTGACGAGCTGAGACTGCTGCGCGCGGAGACGGCCGTCATCCGTCATCTGCCGTCGCTGCCGGCCGCGGATCTGACACGCGGTCCGACGAGTCTCAACTGACGTACGAAATCAACCGGGGTACAGGCGGGGATGGCGAAGAAGTCCAAGAAACAGCAGTCGGCGGGCACGCCCGCGACGGTGGCGCTCACCGCGGCCGGGGTGCCGTTCACGGTGCACTCCTACGACCACGACCCCTCCCACCCGTCGTACGGCGAGGAGGCGGCCGAGGCGATGGGGGTCTCACCGGACCGGGTCTTCAAGACGCTGGTGGCGGACGTCGACGGCGCGCTGACGGTGGCGGTGGTGCCGGTGGCGGGGCAGCTGGACCTGAAGGCCCTCGCGGCGGCGGTGGGCGGCAAGCGGGCCGCGATGGCCGACCCGGCGCTGGCGGAACGCACCACGGGCTACGTCCGCGGCGGCATCTCCCCGCTGGGGCAGCGCAGGAAACTCCCCACGGTCCTGGACGAGTCGGCCACCACGCACACGACGATCTGCGTCTCGGCGGGCCGCCGAGGCCTGGAGGTGGAACTCTCCCCCGCCGACCTGGCCGGGCTCACCTCCGCGACCCTGGCCCCGATCGGCCGCGGCTAGCCCGCCCCCGCGGGCGGACACAACCGCACCCGCGGCAAACGCAGCCGCTCCTCGGCCGTACCCGCGGGCAGTCGTGCCTCCCCCAGTGCCTTGAAGGCCTGGGAGGTACCCCCGGGGCGATGGGGGTCCCCCCGCCCGAGCGCAGCCGAGGGTGGGGGAGGCACCCCGTACACGCCGGGCTGCGCGAACACCCCCCGCCCGGAGACGCGGCCGGGACCCGGAAACCTACGCCCCCGGCCCCGACCCGTATGGCTTCACCGACGGCGGCTGCTCCGGATCCCGCGGCCCGAACAGCCCCGTCAGCCCCAGGTGCACGACCAGCGCCGCGAACGGCCACGCCAGCAGCGCCCCCTTCGCACTCAGCGTCAACGGCGCGTCGAACGGGACCCCCTCGCCCACGCTCCTCGCCCGGGTGATCGCGTCCGAGGCCGGCCCCAGCCACACCCCGAGCCGCCAGGCCAGCACCGATCCCAGCAGTCCGCCGACCGCCAGCGCCACCACCAGCGGCACGCCCCCGCGCCGCCGCAGCAGGAACACGGCGAGCGCGCTCACCGCACCGAACCCCAGCGCGAGCAGCGAGAACGTCCCGTCCACCCCGATGCTCTGCTCGCCCTCGGAGTCCTTGAGGTACACGACCCAGTTGTCGCCGACCACGTCACCCACGTACGGCACGCGCGGCGCCAGCCACCACCACAGCACCCCGAGCAGCACCCCGCCGAGCGTCACCGCGACCGCGGTCACGGCGGCCTCGCGTATCTCCGTCTTCATCCCGGGGCCGTCCTGTCCGTACCCCCAGCCGTGCCGCGGGTCCTCGGCGTGCCCGGTCTCGTCCTCGGGCGGAGTCGTGGCAGCCGTCCGCCCGTCGGACGGTGGCTGCCACACGTCCCGCGCGGAACGCTCGTGCGGAGGCGGTGGTGGTGTCAGAGGTGCGCTCACCCTGCCATCGTGCCAGGCCCGGCTGTGCGGCGCGTCACCGGACGGCCGCCCTGCGGTACGCCCAGGTCGCGACGGCCAGCGAGATCACTCCGACACCCCCGCACACGGCGAGGTCACCGAGTACGCGCGCCCAGTCGGGATGCGGTCCGAAGGTCCGCGCGAAGGCCTCGACGCCGTACGTCGACGGCAGCAGGTCCCGGGCGAGGCGCACCGCCTCCGGCATCCGCTCCGCCGGCAGCACACCGAGCAGCAGCGCGGCCGACATGCCGAGCTGGCCCAGCAGCGTGGCCAGCTCCGCGCGGGGCGCGAGCAGGCCGAGCGCCGCGCCGAGTCCGGCGAGCGCGGCCCCGGCGAGCGGGATCACGGCGGCCAGCACCCACAGGTTCGCCAGCGGCAGCCCGAACAGCACGCACCCGAAGACGGCGGTCACCACGGTCCCCGGCACGGTGAACGAGGCGTACGCGCCCGCCGCGCCCAGCACCACCGCCGCCGGCGGTACCGGCAGCGTCGCGTAGTGGTCGAGCCCGCCGCTGGCCCGCAGCTGCCCGAAGTACTGGGCGAGCAGGTTCAGCGCGACGAAGGCGACGACCAGGACCGCCGAGCCGGCGACCACCGCCTGCGCCTCGCCGCCGCCGTCCACGACCCCGCGCATCAGGATCATGATCCCGACCGACTGGAAGGTCGCCACGAACAGCAGCGGTATCCGCGCGACCCGGGCCCGGGACAGCTGCGCCCGGTACACGGCCGCCAGCGACGGCCACAGCCGCGCCCGGGGGCCGAGTTCGGCTGCTTCCGGCGCGGCCTCCTCCGCGGCCAGGGCGCCGCCCGGCAGGACATCGGCGGGTACGACACTCACGTCGTGCTGCTCCCCTTCGCTCGGAGGTTCGCCCGGAACCGGTGCGGCCCTGTTCCGTACGGATGCCGCGGCCCGTGTGCTCACGCCTTCACCAGTCCCTGTCGTACGGCGCCGCCCAGGGCCAGGTAGACGTCCTCCAGGCTGGGTGTGGCCAGCGTGAAGTCGTCCAGTGCGGCGAAGGCGGCCCCGCCGGTGACGGTGGCGACGACCGTACGGGCCTCCTCGGGCGCGAGCCGCAGGGTCCAGCGGCGGCCCGACTCGACGACCCGGTCCCGCAGCGCGGCGACCTCGGGCACGTGCAGGGGGGCCGCCTCGCGCCACACCAGGTCGACCCGGACCTCGCCGGCGACCCGCTCCTTGAGGCCGGCCGGGCTGTCGCAGGCGATGACCCGGCCCCGGTCGAGCACGGCGACCCGGTCGAGCACGGTCTCGGCCTCGATGACGTTGTGGGTGACCAGCAGCACGGTGGTGCCGTGCTCGGCGCGGCGCCGGTCCACGGCGGACCACACCGCGCGCCGGGCCACCGGGTCCATGCCGGTGGTGGGCTCGTCCAGGACGAGCAGGGGGCGGGCCCCGACCAGCGCGGCGGCGAAGCAGGCCAGCCGGCGCTGGCCGCCGGAGAGCTTCTTCAGCGGGCGCCCGGAGAGCGGGGCCAGCCCCAGTTCGTCCAGGACGTCGTCCCGCTCCGCCCGCGCCCGGCGCGCGTCGAGCCCGCGCAGCCGGCCGGTGGTCTCGGCGGCGAGGGACACGGTCAGTTCGTCGAGGGCGCTGGACTCCTGGCCGAGGTAGGCGAGGATGCGTGCGGCCCGCTCGGGGTGGCGCACGATGTCGTGGCCGAGGATGTTCACGCTGCCGCTGTCGGGCCGCATCAGGCCGGTCAGCTGGCGTACGAGGGTGGACTTGCCGGCGCCGTTCGGCCCGAGCAGCCCGAAGATCTCACCGCGCCGGATGTCGAGCCCCACGTCGTCGGTGGCCCGGACCTCGGGCGTCGCGGGGACCCCGCGCCGGCCGCGCACCGCCGGATAGGTCTTGGTCAGCCCGCGCACCGCGCACACGACGTCACCACCGTGCCGGAATCCCTGTGCCGCGCGCGTACTCACAAGGGACGAGCCTACGGGGTCCACGCCCCCGATCCGCCCTCGGGTCACCCCGGTGCCCGCAAACCCGCCCCAACCACCCACCGCCCCTACACGCCCGGGCCTTGGCCCGCCCCCGCCCCACCGAGCCGGGACAACACCACACACGCCAGGGCCGCGCCCCGCCCCCAGCCACCGAGCCGGGCCAGCACCCGCACACACCGGGGTCGTAGCCCGCTTTCCCCCCACCAAGCCGGGACAGCACCACACACACCAAGGCCGCGATCCGCCCCGGCCACCACCCCGAGACAGCACCCCCACATGCCCGGACCGCAGCCCGCCTCCCGCCCCACCGAGCCGAGACAGCACCACACACACCAAGGCCGCGCCCCGCCCCCGGCCACCGAGCTGAAACAGCACCGCACACGCCGGGATCACGGCCCGCTTCCCGGCCCACCGAGTCGGGTGGTGGGTGGGCACAGGCGGGGGTCCGAGGGGCGGGAGTCCCTTGGCGGGGGCGCGGGGGCGGCGCCCCCGGTGGCAGCGGCAGGCACCGCCCGCTCACTCCCCGGCGGGAGCCCGTTCCGTACCGGTGCGCAGGTCCAGCTCCCGCCAGAAGCCCGCCCGGATGGCGTAACGGTCACGTTCGTCGATCTGGTCGTCCTTGTGGGCGAGCAGCCCGAAGCGGGCCGCGTAGCGGAGCAGCTCGCCGTCGACGCGGTGCGGGATGCGGGGGTACATGCCGGACAGCTTCTGGATGTGGCCCTGGTCGCCGAGCCGTTCCACCCAGCGCCGGGCGAAGACCTGCCCCACCTCGAAGGGGTCCCCGCCGACGGTGGTGATGTCCTCCTCGCGGTCGGCCCACCGCTGCTCCGCCGTGGTCAGCTGGGCGAGCGTCGGCAGGGAGGCCGCGTCCGGCGGTTCGGCGACCGGCCGGTCGATCCAGCCCTTGTCGGAGGACCAGCGCAGGGTGGCGGAGGCGGGCTGCTGGGGCTGGTGCGGTCCGGGGCCGCGCAGGGCGGCCAGGTCCTTGGGGGTGGGTACGCCCTTGCCCGTGGACGCCCGCTCGGCGGTGCCGTTGTGCTCGGCGGCGGCCGGGTGCCGCGGCTCCTCGACGGTCCGCTCGGCCGTCGCGCCGAGCGCGGACTCCGGCAGCGGGGCGGAGAGGATCGCGGCGATCTCGGGCCGCGGCACGGGCGGCGGGGCGCACACCCCGGTGTGCTCCTTGGCCCGTACGGCCCGGGTGATCCACGCCCGGTCCAGCACCCGGCGCTCGTCGGCCTCGGCGACCAGGTCCTCGGACTGGTTGTAGTCGCCGTCGGCGGCCTGCACGGCCCACAGGTGGACGGCGACGCCGTGTTCCTTGGCGGCCATCATGCCGGGCAGCAGGTCGCCGTCCCCGGTGACCAGGACGATGTCGGAACAGGCGCGGTTGCGGGCCAGTTCGGTCAGCTCGGCGTGCATCGCGGCGTCGACGCCCTTCTGCGCCCAGCGGCCGTCGCTGCGGGTCAGCGCCCCCAGCCGGACGGTGACCCGGGGCATCACGCGCAGCCTGCGGTGCTCGGGCTGCGGGACGCGGTCGGGGGCGCCGTCGAACCAGTAGATGCGCAGCAGCGGCTGACGCGTCTCGGACTCGGCGCGCTCCCGCAGCCCTTGGATGAGGGCCGCGTGGTCGACGGTGATGCGGGACCGCGAGGGCTCCCCGGCGAGGAGACTGGCGGCGGCCCCCAGCAGATACCCGGCGTCCACCAGGACGATGCAGCGGTCCACGCGGTCCACCCTCTTTCCGGGAGGTTTGCTTCGGGCTTGCTTCGAGTCTGCCCGACCACGCCGGGGTTAACGTCCCGAACTCGATCTTCGGCGTGGCGTTTCCACACATCCTCCCCGATCACCCCGGTCACACACGGTAATTGTCCAACATGCGCCTGTTGTCGGGTCGTGTGAATCTGGTCCCGGCCCTGGCCCCTAGTCCCCCACAGGAGGCACCACCATGGCCAAGAACAAGAACCGTGACCGTAAGCAGCCGCAGTCCCAGAGCGCCCGGCGGGCGGCACAGCCGTCCACGATGGAGACCCCGGACGAGCAGCGCACCACGCAGGTCGTGCCCGGCGAGGTAGGCCAGGGCAGGGGCCAGCAGAAGCGCTTCGGCCACAACTGACGTCCGCACGGCGGGCCGTCGCGGCCCGGGCACATGAAGAGGGGCGCACCCACCGCGGGGTGCGCCCCTCACGCGCGTGTGCCGGACGGCGCTAACCCGCCAGGCAGGACGGCCCGAGGAGGACCTTCAGGTCGCCGAAGAGGGCCGGGTCCGGCTTCACCCGGTGCCGGTCCAGGCGCAGCACCGTCGTCTTCGTCGGCCCCTGGAGCTTGATCCGCACCTCGCTGTCGCCCTTGTGGTGGGTGAGGATCTCACCGAGCCGGCTGACCATCGGCGGGGTCACGCGGGTGGCCGGGATGGTGAGCACCACGGGCGCGTTGGTGCCGGCGTTGGACAGGTCGGGGACCATCAGCTCCATCGCGACCAGCCGCGGCACGTCCTCCCGCTTGTCGAGCCGGCCCTTGACGAACACCACGGCGTCCTCGACGAGTTGCGTCGAGACGAGCTGGTACGTCGCCGGGAAGAACATGCACTCGATGGAGCCCGCGAGGTCCTCCACGGTGGCGATCGCCCAGGCGTTGCCCTGCTTGGTCATCTTGCGCTGCAGGCCCGAGATGATGCCGCCGATGGTGACCACCGCGCCGTCGCCGAAGTCACCGCCGGTGAGCTGGGAGATGCCCGCGTCGGCCTTGTCGGACAGCACGTGCTCCAGGCCGAACAGCGGGTGGTCGGAGACGTAGAGCCCGAGCATCTCGCGCTCCTGGGCGAGCAGGTACGTCTTGTCCCACTCGTCGTCGGTGAAGGTGACGTCGAGGCCGAAGCCGGGCTCGCTGGTCTCCTCCTCGCCCATGCCGCCGAAGAGGTCGAACTGTCCCTCGGCCTCCTTGCGCTTGACCGCGACCACGTTGTCGATCATCGGCTCGTACTGCGCGGTGAGGCCCTTGCGGGTGTGCCCCAGGGTGTCGAAGGCGCCGGCCTTGATCAGCGACTCCGTGGTGCGCTTGTTGCAGGCGACCGCGTCGACCTTGTCGAGGTAGTCGGGGAAGGAGGCGTACTTCCCCTTGGCCTTGCGGCTCTTGATGATCGACTCGACCACGTTCGTGCCGACGTTCCGCACGGCCTCCAGGCCGAAGAGAATCACGTCGTCGCCCTGGGCGGCGAAGTTGTGCACCGACTCGTTGACGTTCGGCGGGAGCACCTTGATACCCATGCGGCGGCACTCGTTGAGGTAGATCGCCGACTTGTCCTTGTCGTCCTTCACCGAGGTGAGCAGCGCGGCCATGTACTCGGCGGGGTGGTTCGCCTTGAGGTAGGCGGTCCAGTACGACACCAATCCGTACGCGGCGGAGTGCGCCTTGTTGAAGGCGTAGCCGGCGAACGGCACCAGCACGTCCCAGAGGGCCTGGATGGCCTCGTCGCTGTAGCCGTTCTTGCGGGCGCCGGCCTGGAAGATGGTGAAGTTCTTCGCCAGCTCCTCGGGCTTCTTCTTGCCCATCACGCGGCGGAGGATGTCGGCCTCGCCGAGCGAGTAGCCGGCGATGATCTGGGCGGCCTTCTGCACCTGCTCCTGGTAGACGATCAGGCCGTAGGTGACGTCCAGGACCTCCTTGAGCGGCTCCTCCAGCTCGGGGTGGATGGGTGTGATGTCCTGCTGGCCGTTCTTGCGCAGGGCGTAGTTGGTGTGCGAGTTCATGCCCATCGGGCCCGGCCGGTACAGGGCCGACACGGCGGAGATGTCCTCGAAGTTGTCCGGCTTCATCAGCCGGAGCAGGGAGCGCATCGGGCCGCCGTCGAACTGGAACACGCCGAGCGTGTCGCCGCGCTGGAGCAGTTCGAAGGTCGTGGGGTCGTCCAGGGGCAGCGACAGCAGGTCGATGTCGACGCCCTTGTTGGCCTTCACCATCTTGACGGCGTCGTCCATGATGGTCAGGTTGCGCAGGCCCAGGAAGTCCATCTTCAGCAGGCCGAGCGACTCGCAGCTCGGGTAGTCCCACTGCGTGATGGTCACGCCGTCGGTGTGCCTGACCCAGACGGGCACGTGGTCGGTGATGGTCTCGCTGGACATGATCACGCCGGCGGCGTGCACGCCCATCTGCCGGACCAGGCCCTCGACGCCCTTGGCGGTGTCGATGACCTTCTTCACGTCCGGCTCGTTCTCGTACATCCCGCGGATCTCGCCGGCCTCGGAGTACCGGGGGTGGTTCGGGTCCGTGATGCCGGAGAGCGGGATGCCCTTGCCCAGGACGTCGGCCGGCATCGCCTTGGTGAGCCGGTCACCCATCGCGTACGGGTAGCCCAGCACGCGCGCGGAGTCCTTGATGGCGTTCTTGGCCTTGATGGTGCCGTAGGTGCCGATCATGGCGACCTTGTCGGCTCCGTACTTCTCCGTCACGTACCGGATCACCTCGACGCGCCGGCGCTCGTCGAAGTCGATGTCGACATCGGGCATCGAGATGCGCTCGGGGTTGAGGAACCGCTCGAAGATCAGGCCGTGCGGGATGGGGTCGAGGTCGGTGATGCCGAGGGCGTAGGCGACGATCGAGCCGGCCGCGGAGCCACGGCCGGGGCCGACGGCGATGCCCTGCTCCTTCGCCCACATGATGAAGTCGGCGACGACGAGGAAGTAGCCGGGGAAGCCCATCGAGATGATGGTGTCCATCTCGTACTCGACCTGCTTCATGCGGTCGTCCGGGATGCCGTCCGGGAAGCGGCGGTGCATGCCGCGCATGGTCTCCTCGCGGAACCAGCTGACCTCGGTGTACCCCTCCGGGATGTCGAACTTCGGCATCAGGTCGCGCTTGACGAACATGCCCGTGGTGTCGACCATCTCGGCGATCAGCCGGGTGTTGGCGCAGCCCTGCTGCCAGGCGTCCGAGGAGTCGATGGCGTACATCTCGTCGGTGGACTTGAGGTAGTAGCCGGTGCCGTCGAACTTGAAGCGGTCGGGGTCGGAGAGGTTCTTGCCGGTCTGGATGCACAGCAGCGCGTCGTGGGCGGTCGCCTCGTGCGCGTACGTGTAGTGCGAGTCGTTGGTGACCAGCGGGGGGATGCCGAGCTTCTTGCCGATCTCGAGGAGGCCGTCGCGGACCCGGTGCTCGATCTCGATGCCGTGGTCCATCAGCTCCAGGAAGTAGCGGTCCTTGCCGAAGATGTCCTGGTAGTCGGCGGCGGCCTTGAGGGCCTCGTCGAAGTGGCCGAGGCGCAGCCGGGTCTGCACCTCGCCGGAGGGGCAGCCGGTGGAGGCGACGATGCCCTCGGACCACTTGGCGATGGTCTCCTTGTCCATCCGGGGCCACTTCTGCAGCCAGCCCTCGGCGTACGCGTCGGAGGAGAGCCGGAAGAGGTTGTGCAGACCGGTGCTGTTCACGGCCCACATCGTCTTGTGGGTGTAACCGCCGGAACCGGAGACGTCGTCCCGCTTCTGGTGCGGCTGGCCCCACTGGATCTTGCGCTTGTTGCGCCGGGACTCGGGCGCGACGTACGCCTCGATCCCGATGATCGGGGTGACCCCGGCCTTCTGCGCGGAGTGGAAGAAGTCGTACGCCCCGTGCAGGTTGCCGTGGTCGGACATGGCGATGTGCGTCATGCCCATCTCATTGCAGGCGTTGAACATGTCCTTGAGCCGCGCGGCACCGTCCAGCAGCGAGTACTGGGTGTGGACGTGCAGGTGCGTGAACGGCGTCTTTGACACGGTGCGGCCTCCAAGGAGAACACTCGGCGACGGGCGGGCGGACAGTCCGGGGGACAGCGTCGAAGTCTATGCCCCGGCACTGACACGCGGAGCGCATCCCGGCGTACCTTCGGGCGGTGGCGCGGGCACTCCCGTGACCCGTCGCGCGTTAGGCAGGGGACGGACCAGCCGTCCCGAAGGATCCCGTACCAGGAGGCACAAAGCGATGTCGGTCCCGCAGCTCAACGACGAGCACCGCGGTGAGGAGATCCTCGCCGTCCTCGACACCGCCTTCGGCGAGCTCCTGGCCGCCGACCCGGCCGCGTTCCGGGTGAAGTTCCGGAAGATGGCGGCCTCGGCGTTCGCCTTCTACCGCGGGACCGCGTGCCTCTTCTACCACGATCTGGACGCGGAGAAGCGGAGCGGCCCGTACCTGGACGACCGGACGTCCCGGGTGTGGATCCACGGCGATCTGCACGCGGAGAACTTCGGCACGTACATGGATTCGAACGGCCGCCTGGTCTTCAACGTCAACGACTTCGACGAGGCCTACGTCGGCCCCTTCACCTGGGACCTCAAGCGCTTCGCCGCCTCCGTGGCGCTGATCGGCTACGCGAAGGCGCTCAGCGACGAGCAGATCACCGAGCTGGTCACCGTCTACGCGACCGCCTACCGGGAGCGGATCCGCGCGCTGGCCACCGGCGCGAAGAGCGACGAGGTGCCGCCGTTCACCCTGGACACCGCCCAGGGCCCGCTGCTCGACGCGCTGCGCGACGCCCGCTCGCTGACCCGGTTCGGACTGCTGGACTCGATGACCGAGATCCGCGACTTCGAGCGCCGCTTCGCGGGCGGTGGCGGCGCGGTCGAGCTGGACGCCGCCACCCGCTACAAGGTGCTCGCCGCCTTCGACGGCTATCTGGAGACGCTGCCGGACTCCTCCCTGGCCCGCCCGGACTCCTACCGGGTGAAGGACGTCGTGGGCCGCCGCGGCATCGGCATCGGCTCCGCCGGGCTGCCGTCGTACAACATCCTCCTGGAGGGTCACAGCGACGCCCTGGAGAACGACGTGGTGATCTACATCAAGCAGGCCCAGACCCCGGCCGTCTCCCGGCACATCCCCGACCAGGCCATCCGGGACTACTTCCAGCACGAGGGGCACCGCACGGTGATCTCCCAGCGCGCCCTCCAGGCGCACGCCGACCCGTGGCTGGGCTGGACCGAGCTGGACGGCGCGGGCCAGCTGGTCGCCGAGGTCTCGCCGTACGCCGTGGACCTGGACTGGAGCGACATCGACGAGCCGGAGGAGATCGCCCAGGTCGTCGCCGACCTCGGCCGGGCCACGGCCACGATGCACGCGGCGGCGGACGACACCTCCGGCGAGTCCCTGGTGCCGTTCTCCACCGAGCGCGCCATCGACGCCGCGATCGCCGCCGACGAGGACTCCCTGGTCCCCCTCCTGGTCGACTTCGCGCACGGCTACGGCGCCCGGGCCCGCGCCGACCACCAGACCTTCCTGGACCTGTTCCGCAACGGCCGGATCCCGGGGCTGTGACCATCCGCACATCCACAGGAACCCTTTAGGGACCCTTTACCGGAGCACGTGACACACTCTTCACCGCCATGGACATATCCGGAACCCGACTCAGAGCCGTACGCGCGGCGCTGTTCACGGCCGTTGTCGTGACGCTCAGCACCGCGTCGCACGTGCTGCTGTCCGGGGTTCCGCTGCCGCTGAACACGGTGGCCGCGGTCGCCGCCGCCGTGTTCGGGGCGGCGTACGCCCTGGCGGGGCGGGAGCGTTCCTTCGGGCGGATCGCCGCCCTGCTGATCCCGCTGGAGCTGGCCGCCGACACCGTCTTCACCACCGGCCAGCACGTCTGCTACGGCCGGATGGGCGGACCGGTGGCGGGCCCGCTGCGGTCCGTCGGCTTCGACGTGCTGTGCGGTGACGGCACCGGTGTGGGCGCGCCGCTCGCCCGGGCCGCCGGGCACACCGCCGAGGGCGGTGACCGGCTGGCGGCCCTGCTGGCGCAGGCCGACCCGGCGACCGCCTGGGCGCTGCTCGGCGCGCACGTCGGGGTCGGCCTGCTGGCCGCCGCCTGGCTGCGCCGCGGCGAGCGGGCGCTGGCCCAGCTGCTGAGCGCGGTGGCGGCCACGACGTTCCGGCCGCTGCTGCTCGCGGTCGCCGCGGTCGCCGTGCGCCGGGCACCGGAGGTCCTCCGTCCGGCCCGCCCGGTCCGCCGTACCGCCACGGCCCGGACCCTGCTCCTCGCGCACTCCCTGGGGCGGCGCGGACCGCCGTGCTCCCTCGTCCTCGCCTGAGGCGGCCTCCGCCCCGGCGAATCCCCGAGCACCAGCAGTCCCCTTACGTATCCCGCACACGACCGTGTGCGCGTCCCCCGTGGAGACATCACCATGAGCAAGCGGAACAGCCAGTCGGCGAAGTCGGCGGCCCGGGAGCGGCTGCGCGTGGAGCGCGAGCGCCAGGCCAAGAAGGCGAAGGTCAGGCGGCAGCTCGTCGTCGCCGCCTCGGTCGTCGGCGTGCTGGCCGCGGCCGGCGGCATCGGCTACGCGGTCGTCCAGGCCAACCAGCCCGACCACTGGGAGTCCGCGAAGGACGCCAAGCTCGTCAAGCCGGCCAACACCAGCGGCAAGAACGGCACGACCGTCGTCATCGGCGAGTCCGACGCGAAGAAGACCCTCGAGCTGTACGAGGACCCGCGCTGCCCGGTCTGCGCCTCCTTCGAGCAGACGGTCGGCAAGACCATCGAGAAGGACGTCGAGGACGGCAAGTACAAGATCCGCTTCATAGGCGCCTCGTTCCTCGACCGCAACCTGACCGGCGAGGGCTCCAAGAACGCCCTGAGCGCCCTGGGAGCCGCGCTGAACGTCAGCCCCGAGGCGTTCCTCGCCTACAAGAGCGCGCTCTACTCGGCCGAGTACCACCCCGAGGAGACGGACGACAAGTTCAAGGACGACGCGTACCTGATCAAGGTCGCGAACACGGTCGACGCCCTGAAGAACAACAAGGAGTTCCAGTCGGCCGTGAAGGACGGCACCTACGACAAGTGGGCGCTGGAGATGTCCGACGTGTTCGACAGCAGCGAGGCCCAGGGCACGCCGACGCTGATGATGGACGGCAAGAAGCTCACCGGCTCCGACGGCCAGAACGCGCCCATGACGGTGGACGAGTTCAACACGGCTCTCGACGCGGCCCTCAAGGCCTGAACCCCGGCCGGCTGACGGCGCGCTGAAGAGCGGGCGAACTTTCACGGGTTCGCCCGCTCTCACGTGTACCTGTCAGTAGCCTGATCGGCTGTGACCAGTCGACAGAGATCATCCGAGAGCGCCGTTCCCGCCACCGCGGACCCCCACTCCCTCGCGCCGCGCCGTCGTACGGTCGTCAGGGCGGCCGCCGCCACGGCGGTGCTGGCCGGACCGCTCACCGCCGCCCTGCCCGCGCGCGCCGCGACCGCGCAGGCGCCCGCCTTCCTGCACGGCGTGGCCTCCGGCGACCCGCTGCCGGACGGCATCCTGCTGTGGACCCGGGTGACGCCGGCGCCGGAGGCGATACCCGGCTCCGGGCTCGGCCCGGACACCGAGGTGAGCTGGACCGTCGCCCGGGACAGGGCGTTCACCGACGTCGTCGCGCAGGGTACGGTGCTCGCCACCGCCGCCTCCGACCACACCGTCAAGGCGGACGTCCGCGGCCTGCGGCCGGCCACCGACTACTGGTTCCGCTTCTCCGCCGGCACCGCCGACTCGCCCGTCGCCCGCACCCGCACCGCCCCGGCCGCCGACGCCGCCGTGCCCCGCCTGCGCTTCGGCGTGGTCTCCTGCTCCAACTGGGAGGCCGGCCACTTCTCGGCGTACCGCCACCTCGCCGCCCGGTCCGACCTGGACGCCTGGCTGCACCTGGGCGACTACCTCTACGAGTACGCCGCCGGCGAGTACGGAACCCGCGGCGAGGCCGTCCGCCCGCACACGCCCGCGCACGAGATCCTCACCCTCGCCGACTACCGCGCCCGGCACGGCCAGTACAAGACCGACCCCGACCTCCAGGCCCTGCACCACAGGGCGCCGGCCATCGCCATCTGGGACGACCACGAGATCGCCAACGACGCCTGGTCGGGCGGCGCCGAGAACCACACCGAGGGCGCGGAGGGCACCTGGGCGGCCCGCCAGGCCGCCGCCAAGCAGGCCTACTTCGAGTGGATGCCGGTGCGGCCCGCCGTCGCCGGCACCACCTACCGCCGGTTGCGCTTCGGCAAGCTGGCCGACCTCTCGCTCCTCGACCTGCGCTCCTTCCGTTCCCAGCAGGTCTCCCTCGGTGACGGCGAGGTCGACGACCCGGACCGCACGCTCACCGGGCGCGCCCAGCTGGACTGGCTGAAGGCGGGGCTGACGGCGTCCGACACCACCTGGCGGCTGGTCGGCACCTCGGTGATGATCTCGCCGTTCTCGGTCGGTTCCCTCCCCGCGAGCCTGCTGAAGCCGCTGGCGAAGCTGCTGGGCCTGCCGCAGGAGGGGCTCGCCCTCAACACCGACCAGTGGGACGGCTACACCGACGACCGCCGCGAACTCCTCGCCCACCTGCGCGCGAACGCGATCCGCAACACGGTCTTCCTCACCGGCGACATCCACATGGCGTGGGCCAACGACGTGCCGGTGAACGCCGGCACCTATCCGCTGTCGGCCTCGGCCGCCACGGAGTTCGTCGTCACCTCGGTCACCTCCGACAACCTCGACGACATCGTCAAGGTTCCCGAGGGCACCGTCACCGCGCTCGCCGCACCGCTGATCCGGGCCGCCAACCGGCACGTCCACTGGGTGGACACCGACCGGCACGGCTACGGCGTACTGGACGTCACCGCCGAGCGGACGCAGATGGACTACTACGTGCTGTCGAGCCGTACGGAGGCGGACGCCACGTCCGAGTGGGCCCGCTCCTACCGCACCCGCAGCGGCACGCAGAAGGTCGAGCGCGTCCACGCCCCGGTGTGATGCCCCGCCCGGCTCAGCCCTCCAGCGAGTCGAGGAAGCCGAGCGCCACCCGCCAGGTGGCCTCGGCGGCCTCCTCGTCGTAGTCGGGGAGATCGGGGTCGGTGTAGAGGTGACCGGCGCCCGCGTACCGGTACACCTCGACGTCGGCCCCGGCCCGGCCCATCCGCAGGTACCAGGCGGTGAGCCAGTCGTCGGTCTCGAACGGGTCCGGCTCGGCGACGTGCAGCTGCACCGGCAGCTCGTCCACCGAGGCGTTCTCCGCGATGTCCGACGTGCCGTGCAGGAGCAGCAGTCCGCGGGCCTTGTCGTCACCGAGGGCCAGCGTCTGGGCGACGGAGGCGCCGAAGGAGAACCCCGCGTACACCAGCCCCCGCTCGGAGTAGGGCGCGGCGGCCAGCACGGCCCGCTTCAGCAGCTCGTCCTTTCCGGTCTCCTCCTTGTACGCCATGCCCTCCTCGGCCGTGTCGAACGTACGGCCCTCGAAGAGGTCGGGCGTCCACACCTCGTGTCCGGCCGCGCGCAGCCGGTCCGCGGCCCGGCGCACCGCGGGCCGCGGACCGTAGGTCGAGTGAAAGAGCATGATGTTCATGGCGTCCATGGTGCCAGCCCGGTGTGACGGCGCCGGATCGCGGCACTACCCGCGATCGCGCGGAAGTCACATGTTCATGCCCGCGCGGGCCGGTTAGGTTCGGGGACATGGATGACGTGCTCCGCCCATTGCTCGTGGTCGGCGGCTCGGTCGTGCTCACCCTGCTGCTCGGCTGGGCCACCGACCTGCTGCTGCGCAAGGCCGACGAACGCCACCCCGAGACTCCGCTGTGGGGTCTGCTGCGCCGCGGCCGGATCCCCTACCAGCTGCTGCTGTGCGCGGCCCTGCTGAGAGGGTCGTACGACCAGGTGGAGCTGTTGCGGGACCACGGGACCGGCATCGGCCGGACCCTGACCCTGGTGCTGATCGGGTCGGCCGCCTGGCTGGCGATCCGGATCGCGGCCGCGGTCGTCGAGACCACGTACACGCGGTACGCCAGCACCCACCGCGAGCGCGACCCGGCGCGGGTCCGCCGGGTGCGCACCCAGGTGACGCTGATCCGGCGGGTGGTCTCGGCGATCGTCGGTGTGGTGGCGGTGGCCGCGATGCTGCTGACCTTCCCCGCGATGCGGGCGGCCGGGGCCTCTCTGCTGGCCTCGGCCGGGATCCTCGGCATCGTCGCCGGTGTGGCCGCCCAGTCCACGCTGGGCAACATGTTCGCCGGGCTGCAGATCGCCTTCGGCGACATGGTGCGCATCGGCGACACGGTGGTCGTGGACGGCGAGTGGGGCACGGTCGAGGAGATCACCCTGACCTTCCTGACCGTGCGCACCTGGGACGAGCGCCGGATCACCATGCCGGTGTCGTACTTCACGTCCCAGCCGTTCGAGAACTGGTCGCGCGGGACGCCGCAGATGACGGGCACCGTCTTCTGGCACCTCGACCACTCGGCGCCGCTGGAGGCGATGCGCGACAAGCTCCGGGACGTCCTGCGGGAGTGCCCGGCCTGGGACGGCCGCGCCTTCAACCTGACCGTGACCGACAGCACCCCCAGCACCATGGAGGTGCGCGCCCTGGTGACGGCCAAGGACGCGGACGACATCTGGACGGTACGGGTCACGGTCCGCGAGGAGATGATCCGCTGGCTGACCGCCGAGCACCCCTACGCGCTCCCCCGGGTCAACACGGCCGACGCGGTGCCGCCGCCCCGGACCGGCGGCCACCGCTCCCCCGACGGCGTACCGGCGGCCCGTCGCGCGCACCATCACCCGAGGGAGCGCTGACCCGTTCTCAGTGGCCGCGTTCAGCGCCGCCGTTGACCTGGACGATCTGCGAGGTGATGTGCGCGGCGGCCGGGGAGGCGAGCCAGTGCAGGGTCGCGGCGACGTCCCCGGGCGTTCCGGCGCGCCCGTCCAGGGTCTCCCCGATCAGCCGGGTGCGCAGTTCCTCGTCGATGCCGTCGCCGAAGAAGGCGGTGTCCTCGATGTAGCCGGGGGCGACCACGTTCACGGTGATGCCGTGCGGGCCCAGTCTCCGGGCCAGGTCGTGGGCGTACGGGTGCAGCCCGGCCTTGGCCGCCGCGTACGCCACCTGTCCGTGGCCCCGGTAGGCGGCGATGGAGCTGATGAACAGCACGCGCCCGCCGGGTTCGGCGAGCCGGGACCGCAGGGCCTCGGTGAGCAGGGCGGCGGTCAGCAGGTTGAGCCGGAAGTTGACCGTCCAGGAGTGGGCGACGGCGTCGAGCGGGTCGTCGCCGTCGGCCCGGGGCTCGAGGAGCCCGTTGCCCCCGGCGCCGTGGATCAGCACGTCCACCGCGCCGAACTCCCGTTTCACGAAGCCGGCGACCCCTCGTACCGCTCCGGGGTCCGCGAGATCGGCGGCGTACGTCAGCGCGTCCGGCACCTTCGCCCGCTCCAGCACCTCCCGGCGCCGGCCGAGCAGCAGCACCCGGTCCCCGTCGGCGGCGAACACCCGTGCGGCGGCGAGCCCGATCCCGGTACCGCCCCCACTGATCACAACATTCCGGTTCATAGCGGCACTTTACGAACGAAAACCCGCCGAAGGTGCCAAGCTCCGGCGGGAAACGCCCGCGTCCCCGTCGGCCGAAACGGGCGGTGCACGGTGGGCGGCCTCTTGAGGCGTCAGCGCAGGCTGCGCACGTCCAGGTGCCGCAGCACCCGGTCCACGACCGCCGGATCCGCCCCCGGCTCGCTCCGCGCCGCGACCACCTCGTGTCGCGCCGCGCTCAGCATCTCCCGCTGGATCGCCCGCACCCGCTTCAGCCGCCGCGCCCGCTGCCGGTGCGCCTCCCGCCGCTCGTCGTCCGCGAGGTCGGGGCTGATCCGCACCCCGATGTCGAAGGCGCTGCGCAGCATCTGCTCGGACAGCTCCTCCGGCAGCTCCTCGGCCTCCTCGATCTCGCGCAGCCTGCGCTTCGCCGCCCTGGCCGCGCGGACCGCCAGGTCGTGCTCGAACCGCTTCTCCCGCCCGCTGTCGGCCCGCACTCCCAGCCGTCCCACCAGCCACGGCAGGCTCAGCCCCTGCACCAGCAGGGTCGCCATGATCACGCCGAACGCGATGAAGACGATCTCGCCCCGGCCGGGAAAGTCACCTCCGGTGTCGGTCTCCAGCGGAATCGCCAGCGCCAGCGCGACCGAGGCCACCCCGCGCATCCCGGACCACCACATCACCACGGTCTCGCGCCAGCTCACCGGGATCTCCTCGGCGGTGTTCCGCGCGGCGTGCAGCCGTTGCGTCAGCCAGGTCGCCGGCAGCAGCCACAGCAGCCGCACCAGGACCACCACGCCCACGATCACCGCCGCCCAGGTGAGCAGTTCGCCCCAGTGGCCGGCCGCGGTCCGCACCGCGTTGTGCAGTTCGAGCCCGACCAGCCCGAACGCGACCCCGGTGACAAGGGTGTCGACGATGTCCCAGAAGGTGTGTCCGGCGAGCCGGGTCATGACGTCGTCGGCGTCGGTGGCGTACTCGACGAGGAACAGCGCGGTGGTGAGCACGGCGAGCACGCCCGAGCCGTGCAGCTCCTCGGCCAGGACGTAGGAGGCGTACGGCACGAGCAGGCTCAGCCCGATCTGCAGGGTCGCGTCCCCGAGGAAATCCATCAGCCTGTTCGCGCCCCAGCCCAGCGCGAGCCCGACCGCCACCGCCACCACGGCCGACAGCATCAGGTCGAGCCCGGCCTCCCAGGCGGAGAAGCTTCCGCTGACGGCGGCGGCGATCGCCACGTTGTAGAGGACGATCGCCGTGACGTCGTTGAAGAGCCCCTCGCCCTCCAGGATCGACACCAGTCGGCGCGGCAGCCCCAGCTTCCCGGCGACGGCGGTCGCCGCGACCGGGTCGGGCGGCGCGACCAGCGCGCCGAGGGCGAAGGCGGCGGCGAGCGGCAGTCCGGGCACGATCGCGTGGGCGACGACGGCCACGCACAGCGTGGTGACGAAGACCAGCGCCACCGCGAGCAGCAGGATCGGTCTGACGTTCGCCGCGAACTGGCGCCAGGAGGTCCGTCGTACGGCGGCGTACAGCAGGGGCGGCAGCAGCAGCGGGAGGATCAGGTCGGGCGGGACGTCGACGTTCGGCACGAACTCCAGCAGTGCCAGCACGGCCCCGAGGACCGTCATCAGCACCGGTGCCGGCAGCCCCAGCCGCTCCCCGACCGGGACACTCACCACGGCCCCGAGCAGCAGGGCGAACAGCAGGGTCAGCTGGTCCACGGTCACGGCTCCGGGCGGATCGACGATCGGCGGGCGGATCTCCACCCTGCCACGCCGACGCCCTCACCGAGCCGTTCGCGGCCCCGGCTACAGAACGCGCCGCATGGCCCGATGCGGTATCCCCGCGTCCGGGAACTCGGGCCCGTACGCCTCGTAGCCCAGCCGCTCGTAGAAACCGAGGGCGTGGGTCTGCGCGTGCAGGTCGACGGCGGTGAGGCCCCGTGCGCGGGCCGCCTCCTCGACGGCACGCACCAGCGCCGCGCCGACGCCGAGGCCCCGCGCCCGGCGCGTCACCGCGAGCCGGCCCAGCGAGCCGACCGCCGGGTCGCCGCCGTTCTTCGCCGCGGCGGCCTCGCCGTGCAGCAGGCGTCCGGTGCCCAGCGATGTGCCGTCCTCGGAGACCGCCAGCACGTGGACGGCGCCGGCGTCGTAGGCGTCGTACTCGATGTCCTCGGGGACGCCCTGCTCAGCGACGAAGACCTCCTTGCGGACCGCGAAGCACGCCTCGCGGTCGGCGGACTCCTCCGCCACGCGGACCACGAAGGCGGCGCTCACGCGTAGGTCTCCTCACGGACCTGGTCCAGTGCCTGCTGCAGGTCGTCCGGGTAGTCGCAGGAGAACTCCACCCACTGCCCGTCGCCGGGGTGCTCGAAGCCGAGGCGCACGGCGTGCAGCCACTGGCGGGTCAGGCGGAGCCGCTTGGCGAGCGTGGGGTCGGCGCCGTAGGTGAGGTCGCCGACGCAGGGGTGCCGGTGGGCGGCCATGTGGACGCGGATCTGGTGGGTGCGGCCGGTCTCCAGCTTGACGTCGAGGAGGGAGGCGGCGCGGAAGGCCTCGATGAGGTCGTAGTGCGTGACGGACGGCTTGCCCTCGGCGGTGACCGCCCACTTGTAGTCGTGCTGCGGGTGGCGGCCGATGGGGGCGTCGATGGTGCCGCTGGTGGGGTCGGGGTGGCCCTGGACGAGCGTGTGGTAACGCTTGTCGACCGTGCGCTCCTTGAACTGGCGCTTCAGCGACGTGTACGCGTACTCCGACTTGGCGACCACCATCAGGCCGGAGGTGCCGACGTCGAGGCGGTGCACGATGCCCTGGCGCTCGGCGGCGCCGGAGGTCGAGATGCGGTACCCGGCGGCGGCGAGGCCGCCGATCACCGTCGGGCCGGACCAGCCCGGCGAGGGGTGGGCGGCGACACCGACGGGCTTGACGATCACGACCACGTCGTCGTCGTCGTGCACGATCTCCATGCCCTCGACCGGCTCGGCGACGACCTGCACCGGCGCGGGCGCCTGCGGCATCTCCACCTCGAGCCAGGCGCCGCCGCTGACCCGCTCGGACTTGCCGACCACCGCCCCGTCGACCGTGACCTTCCCCGCGGCGGCGAGCTCGGCCGCCTTGGTGCGGGAGAAGCCGAACATGCGGGAGATGGCGGCGTCGACGCGCTCGCCCTCCAGACCGTCGGGCACGGGCAGGGTACGGATCTCGGGAATCGTGCTCACCCGTCGAGTATGCCGGACGGGTCCGACAACCCCGCAGTCGCGTTCAGTCCTTGTGGACGGTGCCGTCCGGGTCGAGGCCGCGGAACGACAGCAGCACGATCAGGATGCCGCCGCACACGATCGCCGAGTCCGCCAGGTTGAACACGGCGAAGTGCTTGGGCGCGATGAAGTCGACCACCGCGCCCTCGAAGACGCCCGGCGAGCGGAAGATCCGGTCGGTGAGGTTGCCGAGGGCGCCGCCGAGCAGCAGGCCCAGCGCGATCGCCCAGGGCAGGCTGTGGAGCTTGCGGGCGAGGCGGATGATCACCACGATCACGGCCGCGGCGATCACCGTGAAGATCACGGTGAAGGCCTCGCCGAAGCCGAAGGCCGCGCCCGCGTTGCGGATCGCCTCGAAGCGCAGCCAGTCCCCGACGATCTCGATGGGCTCGTGGTGCTCCAGCTTGGCGACCACGATCATCTTGCTGATCAGATCGAGGGCGTACGCGAACACGGCGACGGCGAACAGCACGGCGATCCGTCGCTTGCCGCGGGGCCCTTCGGCCTCCGCCTCCGCCGCCGTCCCTCCGGTGCCGGCCGGTTCCTGCTCCTCCCGGTCCGCGTCCGGGGTGTCCGGCGTACCGATGATGCGCTCCGCCTCTGCCACGTGAGTCCCTCAACCTAGGTACCTGACTGAAGGACGAGGGTACGGCACGCCCCGCGCGCCCGCCGATCAGTACCGTCGCTCCTGCTTCTGCTTGCACTCGACGCACAGGGTGGCCCGGGGAAAGGCCTGCATACGGGCCTTTCCGATGGGATTGCCGCAGTTCTCGCACAGGCCGTAGGTGCCGGCGTCGAGCCGCTGGAGGGCGCGCTCGAACTGGCTGAGCATGTCGCGCGCGTTCGCGGCGAGCGCGAGTTCGTGCTCGCGCGTGATGTTCTTGGTGCCGGTGTCGGCGTCGTCGTCGCCCGCGCCGTCGCCGGAGTCCCGCATCAGGCCGACCAGCGACTGCTCGGAGGCGGCGATCTCCTCGCGCAGCCTCAGCACCTCGGACGTCAGCTCGGCCCGCGCCTCCCGGGCCTCTTCCGGAGTCCAGGGTTCCTCGCCCGGACGTACCGCGAGGTCGTCCGGGCCCGCCGTGCCGATCCGGGCCTTGGGTACGGGGCTCTTCGCCGCCGTGGCCGTGCCAGGAGTCTTCTTCGCGCTCACCGTCGTCACTCCCGTCTGCGCCGCGGCATCCACCGCGCCCGCGTCATCGGCCGTGCTGTGCCCGGCCGCATCCTGTACGGACCCACCGGCCCCGGCGGTGCCGCTCCCCGAGCGGCCCGCCTCCGGGGACCCCGCGGAAACCGCCCCCGGGGCGGCCCCCTTCCCCGGCACCTCACCGGCCGCCTTCTCGCGGCCCCTCTTCCCCGCCACGGACGCCTTCCCGGACCCGGGCGCCTTCTCGCCGGCCACTTCCCCGGCCCCCTTCCGCGCGGACACCCTCTCCGCCGACGCGTCCTCCGCCACCACCTTCCCCCCAGGCGCCTTCCCCGCCGACGCGTCCTCCATCACCGCCTTCCCCCCAGGCGCCTTCCGCCCGGACACCCTCTCCGCCGCGGCGCTCCCCGCCACCGCCTTCCCCGCCGACACCTCCCGCGCGGACACCTTCCGCGCGGACGCCTCCCGCGCGGGCGCCTTCCGCCCGGACACCCTCCCCGCCACCGCCTCCCGCGCCGCCGCCTTCCGCGCGGACACCTTCCGCGCAGGCGTCCTCCGCCCGGACACCCCCTCCTCCGCGGCACTCCCCGCCACCGCCTCCCGCGCAGGCACCCCCTCCGCCGCAGCGCTCTCCGCCGACGCCTTCCGCGCGGGCGCCCTCTTCGCAGACGCCTCCTTCACGGGCGCAGCCCCGGCCGCCGTCCCCCGCGCGACGGCCTCGTCAGCGGGTTCCCTTCCGGCCGTGGCCTTCCCGGCCGTGGCCTTCCCTGCCGACGCTTTCTTCACGGGTGACGCGACGGGCAGCCCGGTCGCCACCGGCACCCCGTCGTGAGCCGTGCGCTCCGCCGCCTCCTCGGTGGCGTCCGCCGCCTTCTTCGCCCTCTTCCTCGCCGCCGCCTCCTTGGCGGGCCCTCCCTCCCCGGCCCCGCCGCCCTGAGCGGGTCCGGGCCTGCCGGACGGTGCCGGCTGCTGTACGGCGGTCTTCTTCGCCACCATGGCCGCGGCCCCTTCACATATTGTGATCTTGCGCGCGAATCGTTCTGGGACGATAAATCGACTCGAGTCCCGCGGCAACGGGGCACACCGCCCGATTCCCTCGCCCCGCGGGCGCCGCGCGGCGAACCTGCATGCGTTGTGCCCAGCTCCCCGCCGGGTATGCCGCCGACATGGACGTCCCCGGGATCCGGACGGGCCCACCTCGCCGTTCGAGGTACGCCGGGTCGTACGGCGGGCGGAAATCCGGTCGGCCGCTGTCCCCGCCGCGCCGTACACTGGGCGGAGCGAAAAGCGTGGATGGGGACGAGTAGCGGCGTACGCAGCCCAGAGCGACCCGGGGACGGTGTGAGCCCGGGGGCGAGCGCGACGTGAAGATCACCCCGGAGCCGCCGGAAGAAACCCCTGTACGGGGCGGTAGAACCGGCATCGCGACCTCAATGAGGGGGCTCACCGGAGCACACGACGCACCGGGGGGTCAAGGAGGGTGGTACCGCGGGAGCGCGCCGACGGCGGCGCAGGGATCGACACAGCTCTCGTCCCTCCGGACGGAAGGCAGCAAGTCCGCCGGAGGAAGCCCGCTGATGACAACGCCGACGTACCGCCAGGTACCCGCCCAGGTCGACCTGCCCGCCCTCGAGCACGCGGTGCTCGACTTCTGGCGCGAGCAGAAGATCTTCGCCAAGAGCCTGGAGCAGTCCGAGGGACGCCCCGAATGGGTGTTCTACGAGGGTCCGCCCACCGCCAACGGCATGCCCGGCGCCCACCACATCGAGGCCCGCGTCTTCAAGGACGTCTTCCCCCGCTTCCGCACCATGCGCGGCTACCACGTGGCCCGCAAGGCCGGCTGGGACTGCCACGGCCTCCCGGTGGAGCTGGCCGTCGAGAAGGAGCTCGGCTTCTCCGGCAAGCAGGACATCGAGGCGTACGGCATCGCCGAGTTCAACGCCAAGTGCCGCGAGTCGGTGACCCGGCACACCGACGCCTTCACCGAACTGACGGCCCGCATGGGCTACTGGGTCGACCTCGACGACGCCTACCGCACCATGGACCCGGAGTACGTCGAGTCCGTCTGGTGGTCGCTGAAGGAGATCTTCAACAAGGGCCTGCTGGTCCAGGACCACCGCGTCGCCCCCTGGTGCCCCCGCTGCGGCACCGGCCTGTCCGACCACGAGCTGGCGCAGGGCTACGAGACGGTCGTCGACCCGTCCGTCTACGTCCGCTTCCCGCTCACCTCCGGCCCGCTGGCCGGCGAGGCCTCGCTGGTGGTGTGGACGACCACGCCGTGGACCCTGGTGTCCAACACGGCCGTCGCCGCCCACCCCGAGGTCACCTACGTCGTCGCCACGAACGGCGAGGAGAAGCTCGTCGTCGCCGAGCCCCTGCTCGCCAAGGCCCTCGGCGAGGGCTGGGAGGCCACCGGCCGGTCCTTCACCGGCGCCGAGATGGAGCGCTGGACGTACCGGCGCCCCTTCGAGCTGGTGGACTTCCCTGAGCCCGCCCACTACGTGGTGAACGCCGAGTACGTCACCACCGAGGACGGCACCGGCCTCGTCCACCAGTCCCCCGCCTTCGGTGAGGACGACCTCAAGGTCTGCCGTTCCTACGGCCTGCCCGTGGTCAACCCGGTCCGCCCCGACGGCACCTTCGAGGAGGACGTCCCCCTGGTCGGCGGCGTCTTCTTCAAGAAGGCCGACGAGAAGCTCACCGCGGACCTCGACGAGCGCGGCCTGCTCTTCAGGCACATCCCGTACGAGCACAGCTACCCGCACTGCTGGCGCTGCCACACCGCGCTGCTCTACTACGCGCAGCCGTCCTGGTACATCCGCACCACGGCCGTCAAGGACCGCCTGCTCCAGGAGAACGAGAGGACCAACTGGTTCCCGGACTCCGTCAAGCACGGCCGGTTCGGCGACTGGCTGAACAACAACATCGACTGGGCGCTGTCCCGCAACCGCTACTGGGGCACCCCGCTGCCGATCTGGCGCTGCGAGGACGACCACCTCACGGTCGTCGGCTCCCGCGCGGAGCTCACCGAGCTGACCGGCACCGACCAGTCCGGGCTCGACCCGCACCGCCCGTACATCGACGAGGTCACCTTCGGCTGCCGCCACGACGGCTGCGGGAAGACGGCCACGCGCGTGCCGGAGGTCATCGACGCCTGGTACGACTCGGGCTCGATGCCGTTCGCGCAGTGGGGCTACCCGTACAAGAACAAGGAGCTGTTCGAGAGCCGTTACCCGGCGCAGTTCATCTCCGAGGCCATCGACCAGACCCGCGGCTGGTTCTACACGCTGATGGCGGTCGGCACCCTGGTCTTCGACAGGTCGTCGTACGAGAACGTCGTCTGCCTCGGCCACATCCTCGCCGAGGACGGCCGCAAGATGTCCAAGCACCTGGGCAACATCCTGCAGCCGATCCCGCTGATGGACCAGCACGGCGCCGACGCGGTCCGCTGGTTCATGGCGGCCGGCGGTTCCCCGTGGGCGGCCCGCCGGGTGGGCCACGGCACCATCCAGGAGGTCGTCCGCAAGACGCTGCTGACGTACTGGAACACGGTCGCCTTCCAGGCCCTGTACGCCCGTACGTCGAACTGGGCGCCGAGCGGGGCCGACCCGGCCCCGGCCGACCGCCCGGTCCTCGACCGCTGGCTGCTCTCCGAGCTGCACGCGCTCACCGACCAGGTGACCCAGGCGCTGGAGGGTTACGACACCCAGCGCGCCGGCAAGCTGCTCTCCGCGTTCGTCGACGACCTGTCGAACTGGTACGTCCGCCGCTCCCGGCGCCGCTTCTGGCAGGGCGACAAGGCCGCGCTGCGCACGCTGCACGAGGTCGTCGAGACCGTGACGAAGCTCATGGCGCCGCTGACCCCGTTCATCACCGAGCGGGTCTGGCAGGACCTGATCGTTCCGGTCACCCCGGGCGCCCCGGAGTCGGTGCACCTGTCCTCGTGGCCGGAGGCGGACCTGTCCGCGATCGACCCGGAGCTGTCGAAGCAGATGGTGCTGGTGCGGCGGCTCGTGGAGCTGGGCCGGGCCACGCGCGCGGAGTCCGGCGTGAAGACCCGCCAGCCGCTGAAGCGCGCGCTGATCGCGGCGGGCGGCTTCGCGGCCCTCGACCCGGAGCTGCACACGCAGATCACCGAGGAGCTGAACGTCGAGTCCCTGGCGTCCCTGTCCGAGGTGGGCGGCTCGCTGGTGGACACCACGGCGAAGGCCAACTTCCGCGCGCTGGGCAAGCGGTTCGGCAAGCGGGTCCAGGACGTCGCCAAGGCCGTCGCGAACGCGGACGCCGCCGCGTTGTCCCTGGCGCTGCGTGAGGGCACGGCCTCGGTGGAGGTCGACGGTGAGACGGTCACCCTCGCCCCGGACGAGGTGATCATCACGGAGACCCCGCGCGAGGGCTGGTCGGTGGCGTCCGACGCCGGTGCCACGGTCGCCCTGGACCTGGAGATCACGGAGGAACTGCGCCGCGCGGGCCTGGCCCGTGACGCCATCCGCCTGATCCAGGAGGCCCGCAAGAACAGCGGCCTGGACGTGGCCGACCGGATCGCCCTGCGCTGGACGGCCACGGACGCCGCGACCGTCGCGGCCCTGACCGGCCACTCCACGCTGATCGCCGACGAGGTCCTCGCCACGGACTTCGCCCAGGGCACGGCGGACGACACCTACGGGAACGCCTTCACGGACGAGGGCCTGTCGCTGACGTTCCGCCTGCGGAAGGCGTAAGGCTCCCGGTGAGCCCCGCACCCCCACGGGGTGCGGGGCCGCAGCGCGGCCGGCCACGCCCCCCTGGGGCCGCCGGACGGCCCACCCCTGAGGACGGGGAGGCACCACGCGACGCCGAAGGCCCGGCCCGCCGAAAAAACCTGGCGGGCCGGGCCTTCGGCGTTTCGTGCGTCGGACACCACAGGCAAGCCCGAACAAACACCACAAACCCCGTGAACACGCGTAGCACAAGGGCGGGCCCCGAGTTCGTGAACCCGGGGCCCGCCCTGAACGCTGCCGATCGCTACGCCGTACTCATGGCCGAAGGGCCGTCAGTTGTCGTCCTCGTCGATCAGGAAGCCGCGCATCGGCGAGGGAGCCTGCCCCATCGGCGACGGGCCCTGCGGACGCACCGGCGCCATCGGCTGGGTCATGGCCGGCTGCATCTGCTGCTGACCGCCGCCGTAGGAGGGACCGCCCTGACCGCCACCCATCGTCTGGTTGCCGCCGTAGGACGGCGCACCGGCACCGGCCGGAGCCATCGAGGGCGCCGGGGACGGCGGCAGCGACGGCGCGGTGCTCGCGGGCTGGCGCGGCGGGGCGAGCGAGTCGTCCGCCTGGGTCTCCAGCTGGCGCAGCTGCGACTCCAGGTAGGACTTCAGCCGCGTGCGGTACTCGCGCTCGAAGCCGCGCAGGTCCTCGACCTTGCGCTCCAGCGTGGCGCGGGCGGACTCCAGGGAGCCCATCGCGACGCGGTGCTTCTCCTGCGCGTCCCGCTCCAGGGCGTCCGCCTTGGCACGGGCGTCCCGCTCGAGGCCCTCGGCACGCGAACGCGCCTCGCCCACGATCTTGTTGGCCTCGGAACGGGCCTCCGCGATCGCCTGGTCGGCGGTCTGCTGGGCCAGCGACAGGACGCGCGCGGCGCTGTCGCCACCGGGGCCGCCCTGACCGGGCATACCGGGTCCTCCCTGGCCGGGCATCCCGGGACCGCCCATGGGGCCGCCCATCGGGCCACCGGGGCCCATCTGCCCCTGCATCGGGCCCTGGCCCATCGGGCCGCCCTGACCCATCGGGCCGGGACCCTGCCCCATCGGGCCGCCCTGGCCCATCGGCCCGGGACCCTGGCCCATGGGGCCGGGACCCTGCGGGCCGCCCTGTCCGCCGGGGCCGGCGGGCAGTTGAGGAGCACCGCTCGGCAGCTGGGGCGGACCACCCATGGGGCCACCCATCTGCTGCTGCGGCGGGCCCGATATGCCGGCGGGCACCGGAGCGCCGGGACCTCGCATGCCCTGCTGGGGCATGCCCTGGGGCGGTCCCTGCTGTTGCTGCTGCTGGTCCTGCGGCTCGGGGGGCTTGCGCATGTTCTGCTGGTTCTGGGCAGCGGCGCGCGTGGCCGCGGCCAGCTTGGCGCGCAGGTCCTCGTTCTCGCGGAGCAGGCGCGTCAGTTCGGCTTCGACCTCGTCGAGGAAGGCATCGACCTCGTCCTCGTCATAGCCTTCTCGGAGGCGGACGGTCGTGAACTGCTTGTTCCGCACGTCCTCGGGGGTCAACGGCATCTCTTCACCTCAACGTAGTCATCGGCAGTCGGCAGGCCCATGTCGTCCACAGTCACCTCACAGTGCCCTGCCCACGAGGGAGATCAGAATGTAGACGATGATCATCAGTACGAAGAAGGACAGGTCGAGCGCCACGCCCCCGAGACGCAGCGGCGGGATGACCCGCCGCAGAAGCTTCAGCGGTGGATCGGTGACAGTGTAGGTGGCCTCCAGGACGACCACCATCGCCTTGCCGGGTTGCCACGAGCGGGCGAACTGGAACACGTAATCCATGACCAAACGGAAGATCAGCACGATGAGGAACACCATCAGCGCGATGTAGATCACCTGCGCGAACACGCCCATGGCCTGCTTTTCCCTCTCCCCTGTACCGCTCTTCGTCCGGTCCTGCGTCTCAGCTCTGGTTGAAGAACCCGCCCTCTGCGATGCGGGCCTTGTCCTCCGCCGTGACATCGACGTTAGCAGGCGACAACAGGAACACCTTCTGCGTCACCCGCTCGATGCTGCCGTGAAGACCGAACACCAGCCCGGCCGCGAAGTCGACAAGTCGCTTCGCGTCCGTGTCGTCCATCTCCGTCAAATTCATGATCACCGGCGTACCTTCACGGAAGTGTTCCCCGATGGTACGGGCCTCGTTGTAGGTCCGGGGGTGGAGTGTGGTGATCCGGTAAGGCTCTCGTTCCGACACGACCTTGGGCATGATCACCGGTGCGTTCTTCTCCAGGCTTGCGCGTTCTTGTGTGATGGACGCCACGGGCGCGATCCGCGCCGGGCGTGGCGATTCCGCGGGGAGCGAAGCGGATCGGGCGATCGGTTCGCGCGGCGCGGGAGGGTGGACGACTCGCACCTCTTCATCCCTTTGGGGCTGATGTGAGACGTGCGCCTGGTGGGACGGCTCGTGCCGCCGGTGGTCCCGCTCGGGCTCCGGGTCGAGTTCGGGTTCAAAGTCGTCGTCTGGGTCGAATCCGCGGCCGTCGTACCCATCGTCCTCCACGAGGCCGAGGTAGACCGCCATCTTGCGCATCGCGCCGGCCATGCTCCGAGTCCTCCGCTCTGTGGTGGATCCGCTGACGACCGCCAAGTGCCCGCGATCCACTAGGTCTTTACGTCCGCTGTTCGGCGGAACTGACCATATTTTCTGCTGTGGTCCGACTTCTTGGCGACGTTACCCGAGCCCGGGGCGGACTCCGAGTACCGCACTGCCGACGCGCACATGTGTCGCTCCGGCGGCCACGGCCTGTTCGAGGTCCGCACTCATCCCTGCCGAGACCATGTTCGCAGTCGGATGGGTCCGGCGCAGGTCGGTCGACAAATCCATCAACCGCTCGAAGGCGGCCTGTTCGCGTCCCGCGTACTCCCCGGTGAGCGGGGCGACGGTCATCAGTCCGTCGAGCCGCAGCCCCTCGGACCGCGCGACCAGTTCGGCCAACTCCGCGACACCGCCGGGCGCCACGCCTCCGCGCTCCCCCCGGCCGCTCGCGTCGGCGTCGAGCGCCACCTGGATCAGACAGCCGATCTCGCGCCCGGCCCGCACGGCCTCCTTGGAGAGAGCCGCCACCAGCCGGGAACGGTCGACGGACTGCACGAAATCGGCATAACCCACCACGGAACGCACCTTGTTGGTCTGAAGTTGACCGACGAAGTGCCAGGTGAGGGGCAGATCCGCGCATGCCGCCGCCTTGGGGGCGGCGTCCTGGTCCCGGTTCTCGGCGACATGGCGCACCCCGAGTCCGGACAGGATCCGCACGTCCTCCGCGGGGTAGGTCTTGGTGACCACGATCAGGGTCACCTCGTCGCGCCCGCGTCCGGCGGCGGCGCACGCCGCGGCGATCCGCTCTTCCACTCTCGCCAGGTTCGCGGCGAGTTCGTCCTTACGGTCCGTCATGTCCCATCAGTCCAGCCACACGTAGCCCGCGAGCCGCCCGGTGGTGCGGTCGCGGCGGTACGAGAAGTGATCGTCCGACTCCAGCGTGCACACCGGCGACCGCTCCCGGTCACGCACCCCGAGCCGTTCGAGCTGCGCGTGCACGCCCGCGGCCACGTCGACCGCCGGTGTGCCCCGGCTCGTGACGGCGTGCGCCGCCGGTTCGACGGCGGCCACCTCGTCGCGCATCGCCTCCGGCACCTCGTAGCACCGGCCGCAGACGGCGGGTCCTGTACGGGCGACGATCCGCGCGGGGTCGGCGCCGAGCCCGGTCATGGCCCGTACGGCGGCGGGGACGATCCCGGCGATCATGCCGGGCCGGCCCGCGTGGGCCGCGGCCACGACGCCGGCGACCGGGTCGGCGAGCAGTACGGGCACGCAGTCGGCGGTGAGCACCGCGAGGGCGAGTCCGCGCCGCGCGGTGACGACCGCGTCGACCTCGGGGACCGGGCGCTCGCCCCAGGGTTCGTCGACCACGACCGCGTCGGCCCCGTGCACCTGGTTCATCCAGACCACCCGGGCCGGGTCCACGCCGAGGGACCCGGCGGCCCGTTCGCGGTTGGCGCGTACGGCGCCGGGGTCGTCGCCGACGGCTCCGCCGAGGTTGAGCTCCTCATACGGAGCGGCGCTCACCCCGCCCCACCGGTCGGTGAAGGCGAAGTGCGCGCCGCTCACGCTCTCGCGCTGTCCTATCACTTCAGGAAGTCCGGTACGTCCAGTTCCTCGGCCGCGCTGTCGTAGGTCCGCGACGGCGGGACCGGGGGCTGGACGGCCGGGATGTCGCGCACCGGCTCCGGCGCCGGCGGCTCCGGGTCCTCCTTGGGCGTGACGCTGCCGAGCGAACCGAAGGACGGACGGCTCTCCGGCTGCCGCGCCGGGGCGGGCTCCTCACGCTTGACCGAGGACGAGCCGAGGACGTTGTCCCGCTTGGCCGGCGGCTGGCCGCCGTCGAAGCCGGCCGCGATCACGGTGACCCGGACCTCGTCGCCGAGGGCGTCGTCGATCACCGCGCCGAAGATGATGTTGGCCTCGGGGTGGGCGGCCTCGCTGACCAGCTGGGCGGCCTCGTTGATCTCGAACAGGCCGAGGTCGGAGCCGCCGGAGATGGAGAGCAGCACACCGCGGGCGCCGTCGATGGAGGCTTCCAGGAGCGGCGAGGAGATGGCCATCTCGGCGGCGGCCACCGCGCGGTCGTCGCCGCGGGCCGAGCCGATGCCCATGAGGGCCGAGCCGGCCTCGGACATGACCGACTTGACGTCCGCGAAGTCCAGGTTGATCAGACCGGGCGTGGTGATGAGGTCGGTGATGCCCTGGACACCGGAGAGCAGCACCTGGTCCGCCGACTTGAAGGCGTCGAGGACCGACACCTGGCGGTCCGAGATGGACAGCAGCCGGTCGTTCGGGATGACGATGAGGGTGTCGACCTCTTCGCGGAGTTCGGCGATGCCGTCCTCGGCCTGGTTCGCGCGGCGCCGCCCCTCGAAGGTGAACGGGCGCGTGACCACGCCGATGGTGAGGGCCCCCAGCGAGCGGGCGATGTTGGCCACGACGGGCGCGCCGCCGGTGCCGGTGCCGCCGCCCTCGCCGGCCGTCACGAAGACCATGTCGGCCCCCTTGAGGACCTCCTCGATCTCCTCACGGTGGTCCTCCGCGGCCTTGCGGCCGACGGCCGGGTTGGCTCCGGCGCCGAGTCCGCGGGTGAGTTCACGGCCGACGTCGAGCTTGACGTCGGCGTCGCTCATCAACAGGGCTTGCGCGTCGGTGTTGATGGCGATGAACTCGACGCCCTTGAGACCGACCTCGATCATCCGGTTGATGGCATTGACACCACCGCCGCCGACACCGATGACTTTGATGACTGCGAGGTAGTTCTGCGGTGCTGCCACGTCGAAGGCCTCTCGCCTCGAGTTACGTGTCGCCCGACCGCTGAAGCACTGATGCCCCCGCGACCCGACGACTGATGCCGAATGGGACGGTCCGTAGCGCCGACCCGAACCCTAACGTTGAAGTTTAGGGTTACCAGTGTGTCCGTTCCCTGGAGTCTTCTGAACAGGACACTAAGTCGACAAGCGGCGCCCGTTCAACGAACACGCCGAACCTCCCGTTTTTCTTTTCACCCTATGTGATCAGCCGTAGCGGTGCCCAATCAGGGTGCTGGCCTGCGCTGATGTGCGTCAACTCCCCGCTGACGCGGGGGCCGTGGGCACGCTCACGTCGAAGTGCCGCGCACCGGGCTCCGCTTTCATCAGTGCGGTGAGAGTACGGCTCTTCTCGGCGCCCTTCTCACCACTCCCCCAGTCGACCGTACGACCGCCCGCCAGTTCCAGCGAGATGTCGTCGTAGGAACGGACCTTGACGCTGCGGGTGACGTGCGCCACGGAGGCCGGGATCGCGCCGGCCACCCGCACCGCCTCCCGGATCAGCCGGTCCTCGCCGAAGCGGCGCAGGCTCGCCGCCGCGGAACCGGTCCGGGAGACGGCCAGTTCCAGCGCGGGCACGCCTTCGGTCGCCTTGGAAACCGTGGCGAACCGGACACCCCCGTCGTCCACTTCGATGAACTTCCCGCCCTTGCGGATGAGGAGAACAGCGGTGCGCTCCGCTACTTTCAGGGTGATTTCATCCGGCCAGGAACGAACCACTTCGACGGTGTCGATCCGGGGCAAAGCGGAGGAAAGCCGCGCCTCGATCGCATCGGTGTCGACGGAGACCAGCTGTTCCCCGAGGGGGACGTCGGCGATCTCGCGCACCCGCTCGGGAGTCAGGACGCGGGTGCCCGACACCGTCACGCGCTCCACGCGCACCAGGTCCGACCCGTACAGCAGCCAGAACGCTCCACTGCCGAGGAACACCAGGGCGACCGCCGATGCGATGATCCGACGAACCTGCCGCCGTCCGAACCGCCGGACGCGCGGCGGCGGGCCGGACGACTCCCGCTTGCGTTCACCACGCTCGGCGGTGGTCGATCCGGCCATGCTTCCTCCTTCAGGGCCCGGTTCGCCTCCGGGGCGCTCGAGTCGGTGTCGGGCGGCCGACCGTGCTCAACCCCTCGGGCCTCCGCACTCCCCCACGCTCGAATTATGCTCGCGCGGGGGACTCCCGCGGTCGCCCGACACCGACGCGCCCCTTCGGCTCGCTCGCCGCTCAGCGGTGCGCATGGGCGGCGATCGCCTCGTACACCATGCCGACGAGCAGATCGTCGGCGTCCCTACGGCCGAACTCGGCGGCGGCGCGGGACATCTCGTACAGCCGGTGCGGGTCGGCGAGCACGGGCAGCACGTTCTGCTGCACCCACTCGGGAGTCAGCTCCGCGTCGTCGACCAGCAGTCCGCCGCCGGCCTTGACCACCGGCTGGGCGTTGAGCCGCTGCTCGCCGTTGCCGATGGGCAGCGGGACGTAGGCGGCCGGGAGCCCGACGGCGGAGAGTTCGGCGACGGTCATCGCGCCCGCGCGGCAGAGCATCATGTCGGCCGCGGCGTACGCGAGGTCCATCCGGTCCAGGTAACTTACCGGGATGTAGGGGGGCATTCCCGGCATCTGGTGCACCTGCGGCAGTTCGTTCTTCGGACCGACCGCGTGCAGGATCTGGATCCCGGCCTGCTGGAGCCACGGAGCGACCTGCTGGACGACCTCGTTGAGCCTGCGGGCGCCCTGCGAGCCGCCGGAGACCAGCAGCGTGGGCAGATTGGGGTCGAGGCCGAACGCGGCGCGGGCCTCGGGGCGTACGGCGGCCCGGTCGAGGGTGGAGATGGAACGGCGCAACGGGATGCCGATGTAGCGGGAGTTGCGCAGCTTGCTGTCGGGCGTGGAGACGGCGACCTGGGCGGCGTACCGGGAGCCGATCTTGTTGGCCAGTCCGGGCCGGGCGTTGGCCTCGTGGATCACGATCGGCACGCCGAGCCGCTTGGCCGCGAGGTAGCCGGGCAGGGCGACGTAGCCGCCGAAGCCGACCACGGCGTCCGCCTTGGTGCGTTCCAGGACCTGCTCGGCCGCCTTGATGGTGCCGCGCAGCCGGCCCGGAACGGTGATCAGTTCGGGGGTGGGCTTGCGCGGCAGCGGTACGGCGGGAATCAGCGCCAGCTCGTACCCGCGCTCGGGTACGAGACGGGTCTCCAGGCCACGCTCCGTGCCCAGGGCCGTGATGCCCACGGTCGGATCCTGCCTGCGCAGGGCGTCCGCGAGGGCGAGCGCGGGCTCGATGTGGCCCGCGGTTCCTCCGCCGGCGAGTACGACATGCACCGAAATTCACCGCTCTCCGGACGACCGCGCCACCGGGGCGCGCCGTCGCATCGTGTTCCATCTCCGGGGCCGCTGTGGACCCCCGCCCCGCTTTCTACCAAAGCGGGGTTGCCGCATGGCAAGCGCCATCCGTGCAGCGGGGTCCTCACGCGCGAAGGCGATCAGCAGCCCGATGGCGAACATGGTCGGCAGCAGGGCGGATCCCCCGTAGGAGAACAGCGGGAGCGGGACTCCGGCGATCGGCAGCAGACCGAGCACCGCACCGATGTTGATCACGGCCTGGGCCGTGATCCAGGTGGTCACGCCTCCCGCGGCATACCTGACGAAGGGGTCCTCCGTGCGTCCGGCCACGCGGATACCCGCATAGCCTAGAGCCGCGAACAGGGCGAGTACCGACAGCGTCCCCGCCAGGCCCAGTTCCTCACCGGTGACGGCGAAGATGAAGTCCGTGTGGGCTTCGGGGAGTTGACCCCATTTCTCCACGCTCGCACCGAGTCCGGAACCGAAGATCCCGCCGGAGGCGAGGGCGTAGATCCCGTGCACGGCCTGCCAGCAGTCGACCGGTCCCGTCCGGGGCTCGGTGGCACCGAGGCAGGTGAGCCGGGCCATGCGGTTGGGGCTGGTGCGGATGAGGATCGCGCCGAGCAGCGCGGCGATCGACAGCACGCCGACGAACAGCCGGGTCGGCGCCCCCGCCAGCCACAGCAGGCCGAAGAGGACCGCCGTCAGGATGATCGCCGTACCCATGTCACCGCCGAGCATGATCAGCCCGAGCAGCATGAAGGCGGCCGGGACGAGCGGCACCAGCATGTGCTTCCACTGGGACAGCAGCCGCCTCTCCTGCTTGCGGGCGAGCAGATCGGCGCCCCACAGCACCAGCGCGAGCTTGCCGAACTCGCTGGGCTGGAGCTGGAAGGAGCCGCCGAGGGCGATCCAGTTCTGGTTGCCGTTGACCGCGACTCCCACCCCCGGCACCTGCACCAGGACCATCAGGACGACGGCGCCCGCGAGGATCGGGTAGGCCAGGGCGCGGTGCAGCTTCACCGGCATCCTGGAGGCCACCAGCAGCAGTACGCCGCCGATCACGGCGGCCAGCAGCTGCTTGCGGAAGAAGTACGAGCCCGGCAGCGACATCTGCAGCGCCGTGATCTGGGAGGCCGAGTAGACCATCACCAGGCCCAGCACGGTGATCAGCAGACTGCCGCCGAGGATCAGGTAGTACGCGGTCAGCGGGCGGTCCCAGGCCCTGCGCGCCCGGGTGATCAGGGTGCGCAGGGGGTTCTCGCGCGGGGGCCCGGGCACGACGGGTCCGCGTGCCGCCCGCCGCACGGGCGGGCGGCCGGTACGACTACCGGTCATCCGGGCCTCCGCTGTACGCCGTCGACGGTCCCACGCGTCCCTCCCGAGGTCGCCCGGCGCCAGGCGGCCGGGATCAGGCGCCGAGCTCGCGCACCGCCTGTGCGAACGCGTCACCGCGCTTGTTGTAGTTGGTGAACATGTCCATCGAGGCACAGGCCGGGGCCAGCAGCACCGTGTCGCCGGGCCGGGCGAGCCGCCGCGCCTCCTGGACGGCCTGGAGCATCGCCCCAGTGTCGGTCCGGTCGAGGTCGACGACGGGTACTTCCGGGGCGTGTCGCGCGAGGGCTTCGCGGATCAGGGCACGGTCCCGGCCGATCAGCACGACGCCGCGCAGCCGCTTCGCCGCGCCGGCGACCAGTTCGTCGAAGGTGGCGCCCTTGGCGAGCCCGCCGGCGATCCACACGATCGGCTCGTAGGCCGCCAACGAGGCTTGTGCCGCGTGCGTGTTGGTGGCCTTGGAGTCGTCGACGTACGCGACCCCGTCCACGTCGGCGACGTGCGCGATGCGGTGGGCGTCCGGGGTGAAGGCCCGCAGGCCGTCCCGTACGGCGCCGGCGGGCACCCCGTAGGCCCGCGCGAGGGCCGCCGCGGCAAGGGCGTTGGCGATGTTGTGCGGGGCGGGCGGGTTGACGTCGGAGACCTCGGCGAGCTCCTGGGCGTTCCTCTGCCGGTTCTCGACGAAGGCGCGGTCGACCAGGATGCCTTCCACGACGCCGAGTTGGGAGGGACCCGGGGTGCCCAGGGTGAAACCGACGGCGCGGCAGCCCTCTTCGACGTCGGCCTCGCGGACCAGGTCCTCGGTGGCCTTGTCGGCCGCGTTGTAGACGCAGGCGACGCGGTTGCCCTCGTAGATGCGGCCCTTGTCTGCGGCGTACGCCTCCATGGAGCCGTGCCAGTCGAGGTGGTCCGGGGCGAGGTTGAGCACGGCCGCCGAGTGGGCGCGCAGGGAGGGCGCCCAGTGGAGCTGGTAGCTGGACAGCTCCACGGCGAGCACGTCGTACTCCTCCTCGCCGAGCACGGCGTCCAGGAGGGAGACGCCGATGTTGCCGACGGCGGCGGTGCGCAGGCCCGCCGCCCTCAGGATGGAGGCGAGCATCTGGACGGTCGTGGTCTTGCCGTTGGTGCCGGTGACCGCGAGCCAGTCGGCCGCGCCGGGCTTCCTGAGCCGCCAGGCGAGTTCGACGTCGCCCCACACCGGCACCCCGGCCGCGTCCGCCGCCGCGAACAGCGGCTTGTCCGGCTTCCAGCCGGGGGCCGTGACGATCAGCTCGGTGCCCTCCGGCAGGGTCGCACCGTCGCCGAGGCGCACGGTGACGCCGAGCGCCTCCAGTTCGGCGGCCTGCTCGCGGGCGCGCGGGTCGTCCCCGTCGTTGACGACGGTGACCTTCGCGCCGAGCCCGTGCAGCACCTTGGCCGCCGGGACGCCGGAGACGCCGAGTCCGGCGACGGTGACGTTCTTCCCCTGCCAGTCGGTCACTTGTCCGCTGCCCATCCCGCGTAGAAGAGGCCCAGTCCGACGATCACACAGATGCCCTGGATGATCCAGAAGCGGACCACCACGAGGACTTCGGACCAGCCCTTGAGTTCGAAGTGATGCTGGAGTGGCGCCATCCGGAAGACCCGCTTCCCGGTGAGCTTGAACGAGCCGACCTGGATGACCACCGACATGGTGATGAGGACGAACAGACCGCCCAGGATGGCCAGCAGCAGCTCGGTGCGGGAGCAGATCGCGAGACCCGCGAGCACACCGCCGAGCGCCAGCGAACCGGTGTCGCCCATGAAGATCTTGGCCGGCGAGGTGTTCCACCACAGGAAGCCCAGGCAGGAACCCATCAGCGCGGAGGCGACGACCGCGAGGTCCAGCGGGTCGCGCACCTCGTAGCAGGCGCCGGGGTTGGTCAGCGTCTCGCCGTTGGCGCAGGACTCCTGGAACTGCCAGACGCCGATGAAGGTGTAGGCGCCGAAGACGAGCACGGAGGCGCCGGTGGCGAGGCCGTCCAGACCGTCGGTCAGGTTCACGCCGTTCGACATCGCGAGGATCATGAACAGCGCCCAGACGACGAACAGCACCGGGCCGATGGTCCAGCCGAAGTCCGTGATGAACGACAGCTTCGTGGAGGCCGGGGTCTGTCCGCGGGAGTCCGCGAACTGCAGGGACAGCACCGCGAAGGCGATGCCGACGATCAGCTGGCCGGCCATCTTCGCCTTGGCCCGCAGACCCAGCGAACGCCGCTTGACGATCTTGATGTAGTCGTCCAGGAAGCCGACCAGGCCCATGCCGACCATCAGGCCCAGCACCAGCACGCCCGAGTACCTCGGCGGCTCGCCGCTGATCACCTTGCTGAGGAAGTACGCGGCGACCGTCGACAGGATGAAGGCGATGCCGCCCATCGTCGGCGTACCGCGCTTGCTGGCGTGCTCGCGCGGGCCGTCGTCACGGATGTACTGCCCGTAGCCCTTGCGCGCGAGCAGCTTGATCAGCAGCGGGGTGCCGATCAGCGTCAGGAAGAGGCCAATGACTCCTGCGAACAGGATCTGATTCATCATCGGACTGCGACCTCACCCTCGGCACCGGTCTCGAGCAGCGCCTGCGCCACGCTCTCGAGCCCGACCGAACGGGACGCCTTCACGAGAACGACGTCTCCCGGGCGCAACTCGCTGCGCAACAGGTCGACCGCCGCCTGTGCGTCGGACACGTGCACCGACTCCTCACCCCACGAACCCTCGTTATATGCGCCCAGTTGCAGCCAGGAGGCTTCCCTGCCCCCGACCGCGACGAGCTTGCTGACGTTGAGCCGGACGGCAAGCCGTCCGACCGCGTCGTGCTCGGCGAGCGCCTCGTCCCCGAGCTCGGCCATCTTGCCGAGCACCGCCCACGTACGGCGTCCCTTGCCCATGGCCGCCAGCGCGCGCAGCGCGGCCTTCATGGACTCGGGGTTCGCGTTGTAGGCGTCGTTGACGACCGTCACGCCGTCCGGGCGCTCGGTGACCTCCATCCGCCAGCGGGAGAGGGAGCCCGCTTCGGAGAGCGCGGTGGCGATCTCGTCTGCGGACATGCCCAACTCGTGGGCGACGGCGGCCGCGGCGAGCGCGTTCGACACGTGATGCTCACCGTACAGGCGCATGGTCACATCGGATGCACCGGAGGGTGTGTGAAGCCTGAAGGAAGGCTGTCCGCTGTCCGTGAGTCGCACGTTCTCGGCGGAGACGTCCGCTTCGTCGGACTCTCCGAAAAGGATCACCTTCGCCTTCGTACGGGACGCCATGGCCCGTACGAGGGGGTCGTCCGCGTTGAGGACCGCGACGCCGCCCTCCTCGGCCGGGGGCAGGGCCTCCACCAACTCGCCCTTGGCCTCGGCGATCTGCTCCCGGCCGCCGAACTCGCCGATATGGGCGGAACCGACGTTCAGGACGAGTCCGACCTTCGGGGGCGTCAGTCCGGTGAGGTACCGGATGTGGCCGATTCCGCGCGCTCCCATCTCCAGCACGAGGAACTTCGTCTCCTCGGTGGCGGTGAGCGCGGTGAGCGGCAGCCCGATCTCGTTGTTGAGCGAGCCGGGGGTGAAGACGGTCGGCGCCTTGCGCCGCAGCACCTGGGCGATGAGGTCCTTGGTGCTGGTCTTGCCGGCCGAGCCGGTGAGCGCGACGAGGGTGGTGCCCAGCCGGCCGACGACGTGCCGGGCGAGGGCGCCGAGGGCCGCCTGGACGTCCGCCACGACGATCGCGGGGACCCCGACGGGCCGGGAGGCGAGCACGGCGGCCGCGCCCGCCTCGACGACCTGGGCCGCGAAGTCGTGGCCGTCCACGCGCTCGCCGGCGAAGGCGACGAACAGGCTGCCCGGACCCGCCTCCCGCGAGTCCCGGACGACCGGTCCGGTGACCTGGACGGACGGGTCCGGTATGTCGTGCGTCTGCCCGCCGACGACTTCTGCGATCTCGGCGAGGGAGAGGGCGATCACAAGTTCATCCCTGGGTTTTCTTGATGGCTTCCCGGAGCACCTGGCGGTCGTCGAAGGGACGTACCACCCCGGCGATGTCCTGCCCCTGCTCGTGGCCCTTGCCGGCGACCAGCACCGTGTCACCGGGCTGCGACCTGGCGACGGCGGCGGCGATCGCGGCGGCCCGGTCCTCGAAGACCTGCACCTCGCCGCGCTCGTGGGCGGGCACGGAGGCCGCGCCCCGGAGCATGGCGGCGAGGATCGCGAGGGGATCCTCGGAGCGGGGGTTGTCGGAGGTCAGTACGGCGGTGTCGGCGAGCCGCGCGACGGCGGCGCCCATGGGCTCCCGCTTGGTCCGGTCGCGGTCGCCGCCGCAGCCGAGCACGACGTGCACCCGGCCCTCGGTGACCTTGCGCAGGGCGCGCAGCACCGATTCCACGGCGTCGGTCTTGTGGGCGTAGTCCACCACCGCGAGGTACGGCTGTCCGGCGTCCACGCGCTCCAGCCGGCCCGGCACGCCCGGTACGGCGGCGACGCCGTCGGCGGCGGCCTGCGGGTCGAGTCCGGCGGCGGCGAGGGCGACGATCGCGGCGAGGGTGTTGGCCACGTTGAACGGGCCCGGCAGCGGCGACCGGGCGGCGATCCGCTCGCCCCCGGGGCCGGTCACGGTGAACGTCGAGTCCATCGGGCCGACCTCGACGCCCTCGGCGCGCCAGTCGGCGTCCGGGTGGCCCTCGGCGGAGTAGGTGACGACCGGGACGCCGGCCTCCTTTGCGAGGCGGCGGCCGTACTCGTCGTCGACGTTGACCACGCCGAGCCGACTGCGCTCCGGCGTGAACAGCTGTGCCTTGGCCCGGAAGTAGTCCTCCATGTCGGAGTGGAACTCCATGTGTTCCGGGCTGAGGTTGGTGAAGACGGCGATGTCGAAGACGCAGCCGTCGACCCGGCCGAGGACCAGGGCGTGGCTGGAGACCTCCATGGCGACCGCGTCGGTGCCGCGCTCGCGCATGACGGCGAACAGGGCCTGGAGGTCGGTGGCCTCGGGGGTGGTGCGCTCGGACTTGATGCGCTCGTCGCCGATGCGCATCTCGACCGTGCCGATGAGCCCCGTGCGGTGGGCCGTTTTCAGGCCACCCTCGACCAGGTAGGCGGTGGTGGTCTTGCCCGAAGTGCCGGTGATGCCGATCTGGAGCAGATCGCGGCCCGGGTGGCCGTAGATGGTGGCCGCCAGCTCGCCCATCCGCGCGCGCGGGTCGTCGACCACCAGCGCCGGCAGTCCGGCCGCGGCGACGCGCTCGGCGCCGGACGGGTCGGTCAGGACGGCGACCGCGCCGAGGCCGGCGGCCTGGGTGACGAAGTCGGCGCCGTGGGCGCGGGCGCCCGGGAGGGCGGCGTACAGGTCGCCGGGGCGGACGGCGCGCGAGTCATGGGTGATGCCCGTGACCTCCGCGGCCCGTTCCGGCGTGGGGACACCCAGCTGGCCGGCGAGCTCCGCGAGGGGTGTGGCGGAGACCTGAACCGGACGGGGCGGTCCCGGATATGTCACGGGGTGGCCCTTCTGGGCGGTTTGGGACTGATCAGCGTGTGGCACGGCGGTGAGCGTACCGGGCGCACCGGCCGGGGGGCCAAAGAGGGGCCCGCGCGCACCGCCGTCCGGCGGGGGCGGCGGTGGGTGACGGGTGGGCGAGGGGCGGGAGGTGTTCCGGTTCCCGGGGTCGGGAGTGATCGTCGTCACGGGGTGGTTCCTGGTGGCTCGGTGCTCGGTGTACGGGTCAGGGCTTGAAGGTGACCGGGAGGTCGGCGGGGGCGGCGCCGGTCGGCGGCACCTGGAGGGTCTTCAGGGCGAACTCCATGACCTGCTTGTACACGGGTCCGCAGATCTGGCCGCCGAAGTAGCTGCCCTCGGTGGCGTTCTGGATGACGCAGTAGACGGTGATCCTGGGCTTGTCGGCGGGGGCGAAGCCGGCGAAGGACGAGGTGTAGCCGTGGTACCTGCCGGTGGCCGGATCCACGCGGTTCGCCGTACCCGTCTTCCCCGCGACCCGGTAGCCCGGGATACGTGCCTTGGTGCCGGTGCCCTCCGCGTCGTCGACGACCGACTCCAGCATCCGGGCGAGCGTCTTCGCCGTCTTCTCGCTGACGACCCTGGTCTTCTCGGGCGCCGGGGCGGGGATGAAGCGTCCGTCGGGGCCCTTGGAGCCGCGTACGAGGGTGGGTTCGACGCGGACGCCGCCGTTGGCGATGGTCGAGTAGACGGAGGCGGCCTGCATGGCGTTGACGGAGACGCCCTGGCCGAACGGAATCGTGTACTGCTGCGAGGTGGACCACGCGTTTGGCGGGGCGAGGATGCCCTTGGTCTCGCCGGGGAAGCCGAGCCCGGTGTGGCTGCCCAGGCCGAACTTGCGCAGGTACTCGTAGAGGACCTTGTTGGCCTGGGCCTGGGTCTTGCCGAGCTGGCCGGTGGCGAGGATGGTGCCGATGTTGCTGGACTTGGCGAGGACGCCGTTGAGCGTCAGGTACCAGGTCGGGTGGTCGATGTCGTCCTTGAAGAGGCGGTCGCCGCGGTGCAGCCGGTTGGGCACGACGACGTGCGTTCCGGGGGTGGCGGCGTTCTCCTCGAGGACCGCCGCCATGGAGAGCACCTTGGCGGTGGAGCCGGGTTCGAAGGCGTCCTGGACGGCCGCGTTGCCGAGCGCGTCCGGGTCGGCCTCGGAGAGGTCATTGGGGTCGAAGCCGGGCGCGTTGGCCATCGCGAGGACCTCACCGGTGCGGGTGTCCTGGACGATGACGTAGCCGCGGTCGGCCGCGGACTTCTTCACCTGCTCGCTGATGGCGTTCTGCGCGGCCCACTGGATGTCGCGGTCGATGGTGAGCTCGACGTCGCTGCCGGGCACGGCCGGGGTCTCGGTGGAGCCCGCGGTCGGGACGAGACGGCCGCCGGACTGGGCGTAGCGGATCTTGCCGTCCTGGCCGGCGAGCCGCTTGTCGAACTGGAGCTCGATGCCGCCGCCGCCCTTGCCCTCGGCGTTGACCCAGCCCAGTATTCCGGCGGCCAGCTCGTTGTTGGGGTACACCCGCTTGCTGGTGGGCACGGAGAAGACGCCGGCCAGGACGTTGGTGGTGGAGTCGTCCGTCGCGGCCTTCTTGGCGAGCGCGGTCTTCAGGTCCTTGATCTGTTTCCAGGTCTGCGGGGTCTGGCGGGCGGCCAGTTTGACGTAGCGCAGGGCCTTGTTCTCCGGGCGCAGCTTCTCGACCAGCTCGTCCTGGTCCTGGCCGAGGATCGGGGCGAGGAGGGCGGCGGCCTGCTCAGGGCCGTCGGCGATCTCCAGCTCGTCCGGGGCGAACATCGTGGGGTCGGCCGTGATGTCGTAGGCGTCCTCGGTGGTCGCCAGGGCCACGCCGTGGCGGTCGGTGATCCCGCCGCGCTGGGCCTCCAGCACCTGGCCGACGTAGCGGTTCCGGTCGGCCTTGGCGGCGTAGGTGCTCGCGTCGACGGCCTGCACCTGGAAGAGCCGTACGGCGAAGGCGAGCAGGACCAGGGTCAGGGCCACGCCGATCAGGCGCAGCCGGGGGCGCGGGCTGCCCAGCCGGATGGCCTTCGGGGGCGCGGGGCGGGTTCCCGCGGGCCTGCGGGCCGGGCGGGAGCCGGGGCCGGGGCGCTGTCCGGCGGCCGGTCGCTGTCCGGCGGCCGGGCGGGCGGGCCTGGCGGGGCCGGGCACCCGGCGGCGGGGCGGTTCCCTGTCGGACACTTCCGTCACCTGCCGGGGGTCGATGAGGAGGGCGTGGGCGTGGCGGCCGGCGCCCCGGGCGCCAGGAGCATGGGGGCGTGGGCGGCGCCGGGTACGCCCTTGACCTTGCCGTCGGGACCGAGGAAGGCGGGGTCGCCGCCGGGCACCATGCCGAGCTCGCGGGCGCGGCGCTGGAGGGCGTCGGGGGCGGAGTAGGCGTCGATGTCCCGTTGCAGGGCCTGTTCCTCGTCGGTGAGGTTCTTGGTCTCCCGCTGGATGTCGTCGAGCTGGAACGCGCCCTCGCTGAGGGCGGAGTTCAGCACCAGGAGGCCGATCAGACCTCCGCCGAGGAGGACGACGACGAGGAGGACGAAGGGGGTGCGCGCCGCCTGGGCGCGCCCGGTGGGCAGGAGCCGGGCGAGCCGGGCCGCCCTCCCCTTCAGCTCGGGCCTTCCCTTCGGCGCGGGCCTCCCCTTCAGTTCGGGTTTCCTACTCACTCACGCTCCCCTGAGTTCGCTTTTCCCACCCGTACGCCCGGCCGCCCGTCACCCGCCCCGTGCGCCGTCCGTGCCTCAATCGACGTCCTCCCGGATCCGCTCGGCGCCGCGCAGCCGCGCGGGGGCCGCGCGCCGGTTCTCGGCGATCTCCTCCTCGGTGGGAAGTTCGGCACCGCGCGTGAGCAGCTTGAGCCGGGGCTGGTACCGCTCGGGGACGACCGGGAGCCCGGGCGGGGCGGTGGTGGCGGCGCCGGCCGCGAACACCTGCTTGACGAGCCGGTCCTCCAGGGAGTGGTACGACAGCACGGCGATCCGTCCGCCGACGTCGAGGGCCTTCACGGCCGCCGGGACCGCCCGCTCCAGCACCGACAGCTCGCCGTTGACCTCGATCCGCAGGGCCTGGAAGGTGCGCTTGGCCGGGTTGCCGCCGGTGCGCTTGGCGGCCTGCGGCAGCGCGTCGCGGATCAGCTCGACCAGGCGGGCGCTGTTGGTGAACGGCTCCTTCTCGCGTTCGCGCACAATCGCGGAGACGATGCGCTTGGCCTGCTTCTCCTCGCCGTAGGCGCGCAGGATGCGGACGAGTTCGCCGGCCGGGTAGGTGTTGAGGACCTCGGCGGCGCTGACGCCGGTCGTCTGGTCCATGCGCATGTCGAGGGGGGCGTCCTGGGCGTAGGCGAAGCCGCGGTCGGCCTCGTCGAGCTGCATGGAGGACACCCCGAGGTCGAACAGGACGCCCCGCACGCGCGGGACGCCGAGCCGGTCGAGGACGCCGGGGAGCTCGTCGTAGACGGCATGCACCAGGGTGGCCCGGTCGCCGAAGGGCGCCAGCCGCTCACCGGACAGGCGCAGGGCCTCCTTGTCGCGGTCCAGGGCGACGAGCCGGGCCTCGGGGAACCGCCGCAGCAGGGCCTCGCTGTGGCCGCCGAGCCCGAGCGTGCAGTCGACCACCACCGCTCCCGGCCGCTCCAGGGCGGGCGCCAACAGGTCCAGGCACCGCTGGAGCATCACCGGGACGTGTCGACTCTGGCTCAAGTGGCCCTCTCAAATCCGGCGCGGCACTCACGCACCGCCGGGTTCCCGCCCTCCCCCGGTGAGGGGCGACCGGCGCCGTCGGGCGTCGGCCGGGCGGCGGCGGGAGGAGGCCGAGCCGTACGTGCGCGCCGCGCACGCGGGGAGATTCCCCGGGCGTCGCCGGGGGATCCGGGGAAATTCAGTGCGGCGGGCGCTCTCGCCTCCCGCTTCGCGCCACTTTAGTCCACGGTTCCGCCCGGTCAATCAACCGGCCTGCGCGTCGCGGTCCGCGCGGCAGGTCAAGGGGCGGATCGGGCACATCACCCGCAGGAGGGGGCTCACACCACTCCTGTGGGTTACCTCACACCAAGACCCGCTGACGTTCTTTGTCGCCCCTCACAACGGGCCCGATGCCCTCGTGACCAGTACCGTCATGGGTATGACGACTTCAGCATCGGTTCCCACCGGCTCTCAGAACGCCGCCACCGGCCACGGCACGGTCACCGACCGTCTGGTCGACGCCAACCAGCAGTACGCGGCCGCCTTCACCGACCCCGGGATGGACGCCCGCCCTGTGCTCAACGTCGCCGTGGTGGCCTGCATGGACGCACGCCTCGACCTGCACGCCGCGCTGGGCCTGTCACTCGGCGACTGCCACACCATCCGCAACGCGGGCGGCGTCGTCACCGACGACGTGATCCGCTCGCTGACCATCAGCCAGCGTGCGCTGGGCACCCGCAGCGTGGTCCTCATCCACCACACCGGCTGCGGTCTGGAGTCCATCACCGAGGAGTTCCGGCACGACCTGGAGATGGAGGTGGGCCAGCGTCCCGGCTGGGCCGTGGAGGCCTTCCGGGACGTCGACCAGGACGTACGGCAGTCGATGCAGCGCGTGCGCACCTCGCCGTTCCTGCTGCACACCGACGACGTGCGCGGCTTCGTCTTCGACGTGCACACGGGCCTGCTGCGCGAGATCGACCCCGCCTGACCCGGCCGCCCACCCCGGAGGGAACCCGGACTCCGGACGCCGTTCGACTGTCGCAAGACCTGGCATATCGCTGTCAGTTGTCCACAGGCGAGTGACACGAATCGGTAACGGCGGCAAGAATGCGGGAGTGGCGCCACGCGGAACTTTTCCCGCGCGGTGTCCGTGATTCGGGGTGGGCCGGTCCACACAGCAAGGCGTCGGCCCGGGACATTTGGGGTCCCCCGCTCCCTTCCGGAGCGCGGGGAAAGGCCGAGGAGGGCCGGGTGACGACCTATGACGATCGAGCGAGCCTCACTGATCTGACCGCCGTGGTGGAGCGCGTGCGGAGTTCGGTGGAAGGCGTGATCGAGGGAAAGCCCGAGGTCGTACGGCTCTCGCTGACCGTACTGCTCGCCGAGGGACATCTGCTCATCGAGGATGTCCCGGGAGTCGGCAAGACGATGCTGGCCAAGGCGCTGGCGCGGTCCATCGACTGCTCGGTGCGGCGGATCCAGTTCACTCCGGACCTGCTGCCCTCGGACATCACCGGTGTGTCCATCTGGGACCAGCAGCACCGTGACTTCGAGTTCAAGCCGGGCGCCATCTTCGCGCAGGTGGTGATCGGCGACGAGATCAACCGCGCGTCGCCGAAGACGCAGTCCGCGCTGCTGGAGTCGATGGAGGAGCGCCAGGTCACCATCGACGGCAAGACCTACGAGCTGCCCAGCCCGTTCATGGTCGTGGCGACGCAGAACCCGGTCGAGATGGAGGGCACCTACCCGCTGCCGGAGGCCCAGCGCGACCGTTTCATGGCCCGCGTCTCGGTCGGCTACCCGAGCGCGGAGGCCGAGCTGCAGATGCTGGACGTGCACGGCGGCGTCTCCCCGCTGGAGGACCTCCAGCCGGTGGCGCACGCGCACGAGATCCTCAAGCTCATCGAGGCGGTGCGCGACGTCTACGTGGCCGAACCGATCCGCCGGTACGTGGTGGACCTGGTCGCCGCCACCCGCACGCACCCCGATCTCAGACTCGGCGCCTCGCCGCGCGCGACGCTGCACCTGCTGCGCGCGGCGAAGGCGACGGCGGCCCTCGGCGGCCGGGACTACGCGCTGCCGGACGACGTGCAGGCACTCGCCGTGGCCGTCCTCGCCCACCGGCTGCTGCCCACCGCCCAGGCCCAGCTCAACCGCCGGACCGCCGAGCAGGTGGTGCAGGAGATCCTCCAGCACACCCCGGTGCCCGCGGACCGCCCCCGGACGTCCGCGGACGCCTCGCGGCAGAGCGGTCTCGGCCACGGCGGTCCGGAGTTCGGCCGGCAGCCGCCCCGGAGGCTGTGATGACCACCGCCGGCGCCGTCCACGCGGACGGCGGCACGGGCGACACAGGTGGCCGGAGCGGCGTCAGGACGGCCCTGGCGGGTCTCACCACCCGCGGGCGTTCCTTCCTGGCCGCCGGTGTGGCCGCCGCGATCTGCGCGTACGTACTGGGGCAGAGCGACCTGCTGCGGGTCGGACTGCTGCTCGCGGTGCTTCCGCTGGTGTGCGCGGCCGTGCTCTACCGCACCCGCTACCGGGTCGCCGGCAGCCGCCGGCTCTCCCCCGGGCGGGTGCCCGCCGGCTCCGAGGCGCGGGTGCACCTGCGGATGGAGAACGTCTCGCGGCTGCCCACGGGCCTGCTGATGCTCCAGGACCGGGTGCCCTACGTGCTCGGCCCGCGTCCGCGGTTCGTCCTGGACCGGGTGGAGGCGGGCGGGCGCCGGGAGGTGTCCTACCGGGTCCGCTCCGACCTGCGCGGCCGCTATCCGCTGGGCCCGCTGCAGCTGCGGCTGTCCGACCCGTTCGGGATGTGCGAGCTGACCCGGTCCTTCTCCACGTACGACACGCTGACGGTGATCCCGCGCGTGGAGCCGCTGCCGCCGGTGCGGCTGAGCGGCGAGGCGAAGGGGTACGGCGACGGACGGCAGCGCGCGCTGGCGCTGGCCGGCGAGGACGACGTGATCCCGCGCGGCTACCGCCACGGCGACGACCTGCGCCGGGTGCACTGGCGCTCCACCGCCCGCTACGGCGAGCTGATGGTGCGCCGCGAGGAGCAGCCGCAGCGCGCCCGGTGCACGGTGCTCCTCGACACCCGGGCCGTGGCCTACGCGGGCGCCGGCCCGGACTCGGCGTTCGAGTGGGCGGTGTCCGGTGCGGCCTCCGTGCTGATGCACATGCTGGAGCGCGGTTTCTCGGTACGGCTGCTGACCGACACCGGCACCTCGGTGCCGGGCGAGGGCTCCGACGGGTTCGCGGGGGTGAACCAGGAGTCCGCGGACGCGGCCGGGCTGATGATGGACGCCCTCGCCGTGGTGGACCACTCCGACGAGGAGGGCCTGTCCCGCGCCTACGACGTGCTGCGCGGCGGGAACGAGGGGCTGTTGGTCGCCTTCCTCGGCGACCTGGACGAGGAGCAGACCGCGGTGCTCGCGCGGATGCGGCAGCGCAGCGGAGGCGCGTTCGCCTTCCTGCTGGACAGCGGGACCTGGCTGCGGGAGCCGACCGATGTGCCCGGTGCGGCGGACCGGCGCGAGGAGTGGCTGCGGATGCTGCGCGAGGCGGGCTGGACGGCGCTGGGCGTGCCGCGGGGCACCCCGCTGGACGAGTTGTGGCGGCAGGCGGACCGGGAGCGTTCGGGCCTGGCCGCGGCGAGTGGTGGGGAGGGACCGTGATCAGCGGACGGGCGAGGCTGACGCTGTGCGCGTGGGCGGCCACACTGATGGCGTCGTGCGCCCTGCTGCCGCTGGTCGACCCGGCGTCCTGGATCCTCCAGGCGGCGTTCCTGCTGGCGGCGCAGTCGGGCGTGGGCGCGGCGGCCCGGCGGGTACCGCTGGCGCGTCCGCTGACGGTGGCGGCGCAGGTCCTGGTGACGCTGGTGCTGCTGACCCTGGTGTTCGCGCGTGAGCACGCCTTCGCCGGGCTGATACCCGGCCCCGACGTCGTCCGCTTCTTCGCCGAGTTGCTGGAGCAGGGCGGGAACGACGTCAGCCGGTACGCGATCCCGGCGCCGCTGTCCGACGGCATCCGGCTGATGCTGGTCGGCGGCGTGCTGGTGATCGGGCTGCTGGTGGACGCCCTCGCGGTGACCTTCCGCAGCGCGGCCCCTGCCGGGCTGCCGCTGCTCGCCCTGTACTCGGTGGCGGCGGGGCTGTCCGACAACGGCATCGACTGGCTGTGGTTCCTGCTGGCGGCGGCCGGCTACCTGATGCTGCTGCTCGCCGAGGGCCGGGACCGGCTCTCCCAGTGGGGGCGTGTGTTCGGCGGGGCACCCGGCCCGGGCGGGGACTCGCCCGGCGCCGTCGCACCGGTGCGCACCGGGCGGCGGATCGGCGCGGTCGCGCTGGGCATCGCCCTGGTGGTGCCGCTCGGCCTGCCCGCGATGAACGGCGGCCTGCTGGACCCCGGCGGCACGGGGGCCGGCTCGGGCACCGGCGGGGGCGGCAACGTCTCGGCGGTGAACCTGCTGGTGTCGCTGCAGGACTCGCTGAACAGGGACGACGACCGCCAGGTCATGTCGGTGCGCTCCGAGCTGACGGACGTGTCCGACCTGTATCTGCGGATCGTGTCCCTGGAGGACTTCGACGGCACCACGTGGAAGCCGTCGAAGCGGTCCTTCACCACCGTCCCCACCGGCACGTTCCCGACGCCGCCGGGCCTCGGCCCCGACGTCGAGCGCACGGAGATCGGCACGACGATCTCGACCGCCGACTGGTACGCCCAGGACTGGCTGCCGACGCCGTACCCGCCGAGCGGGGTGAGCATCCGGGGCGACTGGCTCTACGAACCCGTCGGCATGTCGCTGGTCGGCGGCCGCGGACAGAACACGCGCGGTCTGACGTACGAGGTGCGCAGCCTCCACGTGCGGCCCACGGCGGAACAGCTGGCCGGCGCGCCGGATCCGGTGCCCGCGCTGCGGCGCGAGTACACCGAGCTGCCGGACTCGCTGCCCGCCGTGGTGTCCCGCACCGCCCGTGAGGTCACCGAGGGCGCGGCCACCCCCTACGACCAGGCGGTCAGGCTCCAGGAGTACTTCACGCTGACCGGCGGCTTCGAGTACGACACCGAGGTCGACGTCGGCAACGACTCGGAGGCGATCGCCCGTTTCCTGCGGGACAAGCAGGGCTTCTGCGTGCACTTCTCGTTCGCGATGGCGTCGATGGCCCGTTCGCTGGGCATACCGGCACGGGTCGCGGTGGGCTTCGCGCCCGGCACCCCGCAGGCGGACGGCACGGTCTCGGTCGGGCTGCGGGACGCGCACGCCTGGCCGGAGCTGTACTTCGAGGGTGTGGGCTGGACCCGGTTCGAGCCGACCCCGACCCGTGGTTCGACGCCGTCGTACACCGTGCAGGACACCGCGGAGAACACGGTGCCCGATCCCGCCCGGCCCTCGCGGACCGCGTCCGCGGAGCCGTCGGCGGAGCCCTCGGAGAGCGAGAGCTGCACGACGGAGCGCAGGAGGCTCGGGGCGTGCGAGAGCGAGTCGCCGCAGGTGGCCCTGCCCACGGGCGACGACGGACCGAAGTGGTACGCGCTGCTGGGGTGGGCGCTGGCCGGTCTCGTGGTGCTGGTGCTGCCGCTGTCGCCCCTGCTGTGGCGGGCGAGGACGCGGGCGGCGCGGCTGGGCGGACACGGCCGCTCGGAGGCGGAGACGGTGCCGTACGTCCTGGCCGTCTGGGACGAGCTGACCGACACGGCGTGGGACTACGGCATCGCGCCGGACAAGTCGCTGACCCCGCGCGGGACGGCGGACCGGATCGTGCGGCTGGGCCGGCTCGGCCCGGACGCGGCGGCGTCGGTGCACCGGGTGGCCGACGCGGTGGAGCAGGTCCTGTACGCGCCGCGGCCGCGGCCGGTGGTAGGGCTGGCGGACGAGGTGCGGGGGGCTGCCGCGGGACTGCGGGCCTCGGCCGGTGGTCGGCGGGTGCGGATGCGGGCGGTGTTCGCTCCGCGGTCGAGTGTGCGGGTGGTGTGGGCGGTGTCGGCGTGGTGGGCCGGGGTGCGTGCGCGCCTGCCGGCGCTCCGTCCGGCCTGGCGCCGGCCGTCACGGCAGCGGGGCTGAGCCGCGCGCGGACCGGCCCCGCGGGGCCGGTCCGCGCGGGGTTGCGCGGTACCCGACGTGAGCACTGGGCGACAGTAGGGTGCGCTGCCCGATGTAAGCACTGGGCGGGAGCGAGCCGCGCCGCCCGACGTAAGCACTAGGCGGGAGTGGGGTGCACGGCCCGACGTAAACGCTGGGCGGGAATGGGGTGCGCTGCCCGACGTGAGCACTGGACAGGAGTGGGTGCGCTGCCCGGCGCTGGGGCGGCGCGGATGGGTGCGCCGGTGTCCCCGCAAGCGCCGGGCCCCGTGGCTCACCCCGCCCGCCACCCACCTCGGCGGGCCCCCGGACGGCCCCGGCTGCCCGTGGAGAGCCGCGGGGGCGGTCGTGCTCACCCGTGCCGCCCGGGAGTACCTCCCGGAGCCTTGAGGCACCGACTGCCCGCGGGAACGGGAACGCGAAGGGGCGACCACCGTGCGGTGGTCGCCCCTTCGGCACGTTCTCGGTCGGCCTAGTGGCCGCCCTGCTCGTCGCGACGGCGTTGCCAGCGTTCCTCGATGCGGTCCATCATCGAGCGGCGTTGTCTGGTCTGGCGGCCCGCCTGCGGCGTGCCCGGTGTGCCGACGGCCTGCTCTCCCGGCTTGGGCGCCTTGCGCCAGCCGGTCACCGCGAGGACCGCGCAGCCCAGCATCACGAGGAACCCCACGACACTGAGCCAGACCTGCTGGGCGACCATACCGGCCATGAGGAGCGCAATACCCACGAGGAAGCCCGCGACCGCCTGGTAGACCCGTCGCCGGGTGTACGTACGCAGCCCGCTTCCCTCGAGCGCTGTCGCGAACTTGGGATCTTCGGCGTACAGCGCTCGCTCCATTTGCTCGAGCATGCGCTGCTCGTGCTCCGAGAGCGGCACGGAGTCCTCCTCATCGTGCAGTCGCCGGGGCGACCCGGGGGGTCCCTTCAGGATAGGCAGGGAATCGCCCCCGTGAAACCCGCCCCTCTGCGCCAATTGGCCAACCGGTACCAGCCATCACGTCCCGGCCCGCTGAGGCTTCTCATTCCCCGGCGGCCGGCCCGTCATGCCGGGCGGTCTCCCTCGATCATACGGCGCCAAGCCGCCATTCGGGGGGCCTGTGGCGCACTCCATGCGCGGCGGGACCGGCGGACGCGCCGCTGATCAGCGGCGCGTCCCGGCAGCCGCTCAGGCCTCCGGGGTCTCCTGTGTCTCACCGAGTACGTGAAGTTGCGTGGCCACGGAGTGGAAGGCCGCGTGCTCGGCCGCCGCGGCCTCCAGCCTCAGCAGCGCGTCCAGGGCTCCGGGCTCGGTGTCGACGAGCACGCCGGGGACGAGGTCGGCGAAGACCCGCACCCCGTGCACGGCGCCGACCCTCAGGCCCGCGCCCTCCACGAGCGCGGTGAGCCGGTCGGCGGTGAAGCGGCGCGGCACGGGGTCGCCGGTGCCCCATCGGCCGTCCGGATCGTCGAGCGCCTGCCTGGCCTCCGTGAAGTGACCGGCGAGGGCCCGGGCGAGCACGGCACCGCCGAGGCCCGCGGCGAGCAGGCTGAGGACGCCGTCGGGGCGCAGGGCCGCCACCGCGTTGCGGACGCCTTCGGCGGGGTCGTCGACGTACTCCAGGACGCCGTGGCACAGCACGACGTCGTAGCCGCCGCGCTCCGCCACGTCGAAGAGGCCCCGGACGTCGCCCTGGACGCCCCGCACCCGGTCGGCGACACCGGCCTCGGCGGCGCGGCGCTCCAGGGCGAACAGCGCGTTGGGGCTGGGGTCGACGACGGTCACCCGGTGGCCGAGCCGGGCGAGGGGCACCGCGAAGTTGCCGCTGCCGCCACCGGTGTCGAGGACGTCCAGCGCCTGCCGTCCGGTCGCCTCGACCCGACGTTCCAGGGCGTCCTGGAGGACCTCCCAGACCACGGCGGTACGGAGGGCGGCGCGGGGCCGCATCGGGTCCGACACGGTAGTTGACTCCTCGGCGGGGCGCCGCCTGGTCTTCGGCGGAGCGATCGGGTTTCAGGCGGTGTCCACCCTATGGCCTGTGCCGTGGTTTCCGGCCACCTGGCCGAGGGGCTAGGGGGCCGCGCGAGGTGTTTCGCCTCCTCCGTCCCTTCCCGTCCCGTCCTCGGGGGCCTCGCCCCCGGACCCCCTCCGCGCGCTTCCCCGCGCCGCCGGGAGGGGCAGGACCGGCTGGAGGACCAGCATGCGTTCGACCAGGCGGAGGAACATCGCCACGTCGCGTATCAGGTCGTCGGCGTCCCGGCCGCTCGCCGCGCCCTGGATGCCGGCCTCGGCACGGGCGCGGCGTCCGGCCCCGGAGGCGAACAGCGCGCTCCAATCGGCGAGTTCGGGCGCGATCTCGGGGAGCACGTCCCAGGCGCTCCGTATCCGGGCCCGGGCCCGGGGCGAGGTCTCGGGCCGGCCGCGGGCGGCGAGCACGGCGGCGGCGGTGCGCAGGGCGGCGAGGTGGGCCGTCGCGTAGCGCTCGTTGGGTGTCTCCAGGACGGACGCCTCGTCGAGTCCGGCACGGGCCTGGGCGAGCAGGTCGAGGGCGGCGGGCGGGGCCGTGGCGCGGCGCAGCACGGGGTGGATGTCGCTCGCCGGGCCGTTCAGTGAGGGGGCAGGGCCGGTTGCGCGGGGCCGACGGGCGGCGGCTGCGGACGGGTTGGCCATGACGAACCTCCTGTCGTCTTGGTGACGGCTCCCCTCCCAAGAGGTGCCGTATGTACACATCGTGAGGTATGCCACTGACAATCCGTTCTGACCTGGGCTTTTGCTTCGATCGACTGTTCGCGTTAGTTTTTGAACTGACCAGTCAGTTCAAAAACAGGGGGATGCGGTGGACGGTCCGTCCGGATTCGCCGTCACGGCCCGCGACTTCGGTCTGAAGGGGCCCCGGGGGTGGGTGTTCCGCGGGGTCTCGGCCGACGCGGAGCCCGGTTCGCTGATCGCGGTGGAGGGGCCGTCCGGGTCGGGCCGCACCTGCCTGCTGCTCGCCCTCACCGGCCGGATGCGGCCCACGGAGGGCCTGGCCAGCGTGGGCGGGCTGGAACTGCCCCGGCGGATGTCCGCGGTCCGCCGGGCCAGCGCCCTCGCCCACGTCGGCGGCGTCACCGACCTCGACCCCGCCCTCACCGTCGGCGAACACCTGCGCGAACAGAACCTGCTGCGACGCCGTTTCGGCGACTCGCCGTTCCTCCGGCCGCCACGTCCGCGCACCGCGCGGGCCGCCGAGGAGCGGCGCCTCGTCGACACGGCCCTCACCAGCGCCGGACTCGACCTCGCGGCCCTGCCCAAGGGCGCGCGGACCGCCGTACGGGACCTGGAGCGGGTGGAGGCGCTGCGGCTGTCGCTCGCGCTGGCGCTGCTGGGGCGCCCCCGCCTTCTCGGTGTGGACGACGCCGACCTGAAGCTGTCGCCCGCCGAACGGGACACGGTCTGGGCCCTGCTGCGGTCCATCGCCGGCGCCGGCACCACCGTGCTGGCCGTGTGCGGCGAGGCACCGCCCGACGCGACGCCCGTCCGCACGGGGACCGGCCGCCTCGACGACGGGAAGGAGACCGCCGGTGCGATCACCGCGACTGGCCGCTCTTGAACTGCGGCGCTTCGGCCGGGGCAGGCTGCCGCGCGCGGCCCTGGTCGCCCTGCTGGTGCTGCCGCTGCTGTACGGCGCCCTGTACCTGTGGTCGTTCTGGGACCCGTACGGCAGGCTGGACCGGATCCCGGTGGCGCTGGTGAACGACGACGAGGGGGCGCGCGCCGGCGGGAAGCGGATCACCGCGGGCGACGACATCGCCGAGGGGCTGCTCGACAGCGGCACCTTCGACTGGCGGGAGGTGAGCGCGGCCGAGGCCCGGCGGGGCGTCGAGGACGGCACGTACTACCTGTCGCTGACCCTGCCCGCCGACCTCAGCCGCCGCATCGCCTCCGGTTCGGGCGGCTCCCCCGAGGCGGGCGCCCTCCGGGTGCGCACGAACGACGCCAACAACTACATCGTCGGGCAGATCTCCCGGACGGTCTTCGGCGAGGTGCGCCGGGCCGCGTCCACGAAGGCCTCGCGCTCCTTCCTGGACCGGATCTTCGTCTCGTTCTCGGACATCCACGGCGAGACCGTGAAGGCGGCCGAGGGGGCCGACGAGCTGAGCGGCGGCATCGGGAAGGCGGAGAAGGGCTCCGAGGACCTTTCCGACGGCCTGGCGGACGCCCGCAAGGGCAGCCGGAAGCTCTCCAAGGGGCTGAAAGACCTCCACGAGGGCGCCGGTGACCTGGAGGACGGCTCGAAGAAGGTCGCGGACGGCACGCGGAGACTCGCCGACAAGGTGAACGCGGTCGACGCCGAAGCGGGCCCGTTCCTGAAGGACAACGAGAAGACCATCGGCGACACCGCGCGGTTCGTCGCCGACTCGGCCGGAAAGCTCCGTGAGGACCTCGACACCCTCGAGGAGGAGGCGCCGGCCGCCGTGAAGGACACCCGCGCGGCGTCCGAGACCATGGACGGCATCCACAAGGCACGCTGCGAGGACCCCGTCCTGCCCGACGCCGCCTGCCCGGACCTGGAGAAGGCCAGGAACGCGGCGGCCACGGCGGCGGACGTCGCCGCCGACACCGGCGCCCTGGTCACCGGCCACCGCGACGACCTGAAGAAGCTCGACACCCGCCTCGCCGCCCTGGAGAAGCAGGCCCGGACGCTCGCCGACCGCGCCCCGCACCTCTCCGAGGACCTCGACGACGCCGTCACCAGGATCAACGAGCTCGACGCCGGGGCCGGCAAGGTCGCCGCCGGCGCGAAGAAGCTGAACAAGGGACTCGGCACCGCCGAGACCGGCGCCACGGACCTGGACGAGGGCGTAGGCGAGCTGAAAACGGGCGCGGACGACCTGAACGGCGGCCTCCACAAGCTCGTCGACGGCTCCGGCGAACTCGCCGGCGGCCTGCACGACGGCGCCGGGAGGATCCCCGACTACGACGAGCGGGACCGCGACCGGCGCACCGAGGTGATGGCCGACCCGGTCCGGCTCGTCTCCCACGACCCGCACAAGGCGCCCGACTACGGCACCGGCTTCGCCCCGTACTTCATCCCGCTGTCGCTGTGGGTGGGCGCGATGGTGGCGTACATGCTGATCGCGCCGATGAACCGGCGCGCGCTCGCGGCGGGCGCCTCCGCCTGGCGGATCGCGCTGGCGGGCTGGCTGCCGGTGGTGGCGATCGGGGTGCTGCAGACGCTGGCGCTGATGTCGGTGCTGCACTGGGCGCTCGGGCTGCGGATGGCGCGGGCGGCCGGGACGGTGGGCTTCCTGTTCCTGGTGACGGCGTGCTTCGCGGCGATCGTGCAGTGGCTGAACGCGCGCTTCGGCGCGGCCGGCCGGATCCTCGTCCTCGCGCTGCTGATGCTCCAGCTGACCTCGGCGGGCGGCACGTACCCCGTGCAGACCAGCCCCGGCTTCTTCAACGCGCTGCACCCGTTCCTGCCGATGAGCCATGTCGTCGGGGCGCTGCGGCGGCTCATCACGGGCGGCGGGCTCACACCGGTGTGGCAGGCGTGCGCCGTGCTCGCGGCCTTCACCGCGGGCGCCCTCGCGCTGACCGCGCTGTCGGCCCGCCGCCGCCAGGTGTGGACGGTGGACCGCCTCCACCCCGAGCTGAGCCTTTGAACGGGCGCGCCGGTGCTCCTGTGAGAATCAGGGCCATGGAACGCAGCAGCACCACGCCGGGCGGCAGTGCCCGCCGCGAGGCCACCCGGCAGAAGCTCTACGAGGCGGCCGTCACCCTCATCGCCGAGCAAGGCTTCTCCGCCACCACCGTGGACGAGATCGCCGAGCGGGCGGGGGTCGCGAAGGGCACGGTCTACTACAACTTCGCGAGCAAGTCGGTCCTCTTCGAGGAGCTGCTGCGACACGGGGTCGGTCTGCTGACCGCCTCGCTGCGGGAGGCGGCCGAGCGGACGGCCGCGGAGGGCGGCGGCGGGGTCGACGCCCTGGACGCGATGATCCGCGCGGGGCTCGTCTTCATCGACCGCTACCCGGCCTTCACCCAGCTGTACGTGGCCGAGCTGTGGCGCACCAACCGGGCCTGGCAGTCCACGCTGATGGTGGTGCGGCAGCAGGCCGTGGCGGTGGTCGAGGGCGTGCTGCGCGAGGGCGTGGCGAACGGCGAGTTCAGCGACGAGATCGACGTCCCGCTGACGGCGGCGGCGCTGGTCGGCATGGTGCTGGTGGCAGCGCTGGACTGGAAGTCCTTCCAGCCGGAGCGTTCCCTGGACGACGTGCACTCCGCCCTGTCCCGGCTGCTGCAGGGGCGGGTCAGCGGCCGCCGCTGAGTCCGGGACGGACGAAGGCGCCGGCCCGGGGTGGCCGCGTCCCCCGCGGGCCACCGTCGGACCGGCGCCTTCCCTGCTCCCCCGTACGTTCCCCCGTGCGGTCGTCCCACGGGTTCCCCCGTGCCTCGCTCCCGCCGACGGTTCCGGCGGAAGGAGCGGATCGCGGGCCCGTACCGTTCCGGCGCCCCGTGTCGCCGGTTCCGGGGCGGGGCCCCTCTCCGTGGTCTCCACTCTCCCGTTCCCGGGGGCCGGCCCCCATCCGCGCGCGTACTCAACTCGGCGGCTAGGTACGGGTACTCAGGGCCGCGCACGCGTGCCCACGGCCCGGCGCCGCCGACTGGGGCCCGGGACGGGGGCGCGGGTACTCGGGACGGACTGCCGGCGGTGGCGGATAAAGTCCCTGGCATGGCACGGATTGCGGTGATCGGCGCCGGGATGGGCGCGATGGCGGCCGCCGCCCGGCTGGCCGTCGCGGGCCACCGGGTGACGGTGTACGAGCGGACGGAGACGTACGGCGGCGCGCTGCGCCGACTCGAGCGGGGCGGGTTCGCCTTCGACACCGGGCCCGGACTGCTCCCGCTTCCGGCGGTCTACCGGGACCTGTTCGTGAAGACCGGCAGGGAGCCGCTGGAGGAGTGCGTCGAACTGGTCCAGGTCGACCCGTCGTCGCACCACGTGTTCGCGGACGGTACGCGCGTGTCGCTGCCGAACGCCTCCCGCGCGGGCGTCGTCTCCGCGCTGGAGGAGAGCCTCGGGGCGGACGCGGCCCGACGCTGGGGGGACTTCCTGGTGCGGGCCCGGGAGGCCTGGGACCGGTCGCGCCGGCCGCTGCTGGAGGAGCCGCTGTGGCCCAACTGGCGGGTGCTGGCCGAGCGTGAGCCGTATCCGGCGGTCCCGCACAGGAAGTTCCTGCGCACGCGCACGGCGGGCACGCTCGCGGAGGTCGGGGCGTGGGAGCTGCGTGATCCCCGGCTGATCGCGCTGCTGGAGGGCCACGCCCTGGCGTACGGCCTCGACCCCCGCTCCACCCCGGCGAGCGCCGCGGTGCTGCCGTACATGGAGCACGCCTTCGGCATGTGGTACGTGCGCGGTGGCATGCGGGAGCTGGCGCGGGCGGTGTACGAGCGGTGCCTGGCCCGCCGGGTGGAGTTCCGCTTCGGCGCGGAGGCCGCCGGGATCCTGGAGGAGGACGGCCGGGCGGCGGGGCTGGAGCTCGCCGACGGCACCGTCACGGAGGCGGACCTCGTGGTCGCCGGGGTGGCCCCCGGGGTGCTGGACCGGCTGAGCCGGGGGACGCCGGTGCGCGGTGCCGGCGAGGTCCCGGCCCGGCGGGGGACGGCGAGCCGGGTGACGGTGGCGCTGGCGCTGCGGGGCGGGCGCCCGGAGGGGACCCCGCACCGCACGGTCGTGCACGCGGAGGACCGGGAGGCCGAACTGGCGTCGCTGTCCGGTGCCTCCGGGGACCTGCCCCCGCGGCCCACGGTCACGGTGCTGCGGCCGGACGACCCGGCGCTGGTCCCGGACGCCGGCCACGAGGCGGTCACGGTGACGTCGGTGGTGCCCGCCGGGACCGAGGGGGCCCGGGACTCGTACGCCGAGCGTCTGATCGCCGTCGCCGAGCGTGCCGTGCCCGGCCTGCGCGACCGGCTGCTGTGGCACGAGGTGCGCACCCCGGCCGACATCGCCGGGGAGACCGGCGCGGAGGGCGGTGCGGTGCCGGTGCCGGCGCTGGCCGCGGCGGACGGACGGCTGCTGCACCCGGCCAACGGCACCGCGTTGGCGGGACTGTTCACGGCCGGCGGCTGGTCCCACCCCGGCGGCGGGCTTCCGCACGCCGGGATGTCGGGGGCGCTGGTGGCCGGACTGATCGTGGAGGGGCCGGAGTTCCGCGGGTCGCAGTGAGCGCGCTCAGTAGCGGTACTGCTCGTCGTACCCGGTGCCGCCGCCGTTGCCGTGCGTCTGCCCGTCGCCCTGGTACGGGTACTGCTGCTGCTCGGGCGGGAGTTCACCGCCGTACGGGTCGTCGGCGGTGCGCTGCTGCGGGACCCACAGGCCACCGGCCGGGGTCTCGCCGCCGTAGCCCTGCTGGGCGTACGGGTCCTGGCCGTAGTCCTGCTGCTGGGGGTACTGCTGGGGGTCGGCGTAGCCGGTGTCGTACGAGGTGTTCCCGTAGGCCGGGTCGCCGGTGTACGGGTCGGAGTAGGCCGCGTACTGCTGCTGGCCCGTGGTGTCGTAGCCCTGCTGCTGGCCGTAACCGGAGTAGTCGTAGGCGTAGTTGGGGTCGGCGCCCTGGGCGGCCGCCGCGTACTGGTCCTGGGACGGGGCCGCGTACCCGGTGTCGCCGTAGACGCCGTAGGAGCCGGTGTCGTCGGGCATGGGCTGCGGCTCGTAGACGGCGGTGGCCCCGTCGGCCGCCGGCTGGCCGGGGCGGGCGGCGGGGGTGAACACGTCGTCGCGGTCGTAGTCGTCGTCCGCGTGGCCGGGCCGGTCGTGGTGGCCGTCGCCCTCGTCTCCGTGACCGGCGCCGGGCGTCTCCAGGTCGGAGACCTCCAGGGTCGGCTCCTGGCGTCCGCGGTCGCCGCGGCGGCCCTTGACGGCGGCCAGCACCGGCGCGTTGACCGCCCAGCCGGCCGCGAAACCGCGGCGGAACGACAGCGTCACGTAGGTCTGGCCGACCGCGAAGGCCGCGGCGCCCAGCCCGATGACGACCACGGACGGGATCAGTACACCGAGCACGACACCGAGGAAGCCGCCGAAGGCGAGCAGCCGCCAGCGCAGGCGCGCCTTGTACTGCAGCAGTACCTCACCGAGCAACCACAGCGCGACGATGCCGAACGCGATGTAGAGGACCGTCCAGCCCATGTACGCCCCTCTCCCAGTGGTCGCTACTCAGTGTGTCGTATATGAGTGCGACCGGTCTAGGCCCGCGGTGGGTGGTGCAGGCCCAGGTTCTCGTAGATTTCCAGGGTCGCCGTGGAGTTGTTGAGCGTGATGAAGTGCAGTCCGGGCACTCCCTCGGCCAGCAGCCGGGCACAGAACTCCGTGGCGAACTCGATACCGATGGAGCGTACCGCCGCCGGATCGTCCTTCGCTGCGAGGATCCGCTCTTTGAGGGCCTCCGGGAACGCGGCGTTACTGAGCTTTGGCAATCTCTCCAGCATCTTCACGCTGGTCACCGGCATGACTTCGGGGATCACCGGGGTCGTGCAGCCCGCCGCGTGGACTCGGTCACGCAGCCGCAGATAGGACTCGGGCCGGAAGAACATCTGGGTGATCGCGTAGTCGGCCCCGGCCCGGCACTTGTCGACGAAGCGGGCGACGTCGGTGTCCCAGTCGGCCGACCGCGGGTGCATCTCCGGGAAGGCGGCGACACCGACGCAGAAGTCGCCCGACTCCTTGATGAGCCGGACGAGTTCGGCCGCGTAGGTCAGCCCCTGCGGGTGCGGCACCCAGTCGCCCATCGGGTCGCCGGGCGGGTCGCCGCGCACGGCGAGCATGTTGCGGATCCCGGCGTCGGCGTACTGGCCGATGATGTTGCGCAGTTCGGCGACGGAGTGGTCGACCGCGGTGAGGTGGGCGACCGGGGTGAGGGTGGTGTCGGCGACGATCTGCTGGGTCTCCTTGACCGTGCCCGCGCGCGTGGAGCCACCCGCGCCGTAGGTCACGGAGACGAAGTCCGGGGCGACCGCCTCGACCCTGCGCAGCGCGCTCCACAGGTTCCGCTCACCCTTGGGGGTCTTCGGTGCCGAGAACTCGAACGAGAACGTCGTCTTGCCGGCGGCGAGCATGTCGCGCACGGTGCGTGCGCGGTCAGTCCTGGTGGATGCTGTTCCGAGGGCCATACCGGCAGGTTAGCCAGGGGGCGGCGGTCCCCCAACCGGATGCGGGACATTTGTCTGGAATGCCGACTTGTTGTCCACCCCTTGGACAGTCCTGAGACGTGCGGGGGTCATCCGGCGTTCACGGGCGCCGCCTGCCGCAGCCGCTTCGCGAACTCGGCCGCCGCCGCGCCCGGGTCGTCCGCCTCGGTGACGGCCCGTACGACGACGACCCGGCGGGCGCCGGCGTCCAGCACCTCGTCGAGGTTGCCGAGGTCGATGCCGCCGATGGCGAACCAGGGGCGCTCGGTGCCCAGGGCGGCGGTGTACCGGACCAGGCCGAGGCCGGGGGCGTGGCGGCCGGGCTTGGTGGGGGTGGGCCAGCAGGGGCCGGTGCAGAAGTAGTCCACGCCGGGCTGGACGGCCGCCGCGGCGGCCTCGGACTCGGCGTGGGTGGAGCGGCCGATCAGGACGCCGTCGCCGAGGATGGCGCGGGCGGCGGGGACGGGCAGGTCGCCCTGGCCGAGGTGGAGGACGTCGGCGCCGGCGGCGTGGGCGACGTCCGCGCGGTCGTTGACCGCGAGCAGCTTGCCGTGCCGGGCGCAGGCGTCGGCGAGGACCGCCAGGTGCTCCAGCTCCTCGCCGGCCTCCATGCCCTTGTCCCGTAGCTGCACGATGTCGACCCCGCCGGCCAGGACCGCGTCCAGGAACTCCGGGAGGTCGCCCTGCCGCCTGCGGGCGTCGGTGCACAGGTAGAGCAGGGCGTCGGCGAGCCGGGCGCGAGCGGTGGCGGTCACAGGAGGGTCCCCCAGGGTGTCGGCGGCGTACGGACCCGGCGGGCCCGGTATGGCGTGGGCGGGCACTCCGGCCGTCACGGGCCGGCGGAGCGCGCACCGCAACGGACCCTATGCCGCCGCGCCGACGACCGCGAGACGCCCCTCACGGGCCACCGCACCGCCTCGGACACCGCGGGCCGCCCGCCTCCGGTGCGCGGGAACCCCGGTGCGTGGGAACACCTCCGGCCGGAATCCCGGTGGTCGCGGCCCGGCGAACGCCTCCTTGCGGACGCGAGCCCGTCCCCACGTCACGCGGCCGGCCCGCCGCCCGCCCCGGGCTCCGTACCGGCGCGGGTTCCCGCGGCCGGGGCTCGACGCCCCGGCCGGCGGTGTCCGGATCGTGGACGGTCAGGGCCGGGTCAGACCGCGAGCGCCTGGGCCCGGCGCTTCACCTCCGTGCCGCGGTTCTCGCTGAGCGCCTGGGCGGGGGTGCCCGGCAGGGAGGGGTCGGGGGTGAAGAGCCACTCCAGCATCTCTTCGTCCGTGAAGCCGTCGTCCCGCAGGAGCGTCAGGGTCCCGGTCAGGCCCTTGACGACCTTGTCCCCGTCGATGAAGGCGGCGGGCACGTGCAGCGCGCGGTTCTCACCCCGGCGCACGGCGATGAGCTGGCCCTCCTTGACCAGCTGCCGGACGCGCGTCACCTCGACGCCGAGCATCTCGGCGATGTCGGGGAGGGTGAGCCAGGCGGGGACGAGAGCATCGATCTTTGCGTCAATCTCGGTCACGGGACAAGCCTGCCATCTGCCACCGACAGTCGGAAGTCAGCCCCGCCCACCTGGGCGGACGCGCCGGTCCGGGAGTGTCACGCCGTCGCCGACTTCAGGGGCCGCGCCGGGTCCGCCAGCGCCTCCGCGTCCATCGCCGTGCCCGCCTCGATCAGCCTGCGCCCCTGCGTCAGGTCCCGGGGCCGTCCCACCGTCAGCAGCGCGACCAGGCGGGACCCCCGCAGCCAGCAGACGCTCCACGCCGCCTCGGCGGGGTCCCCGCGCCACACCGTCCGGTCGGTGTCCGCGTGGTGCCCCGCGTACTGCACGAAGCGCCCGAACTGCTCGGACCAGAAGTACGGCACCGGGTCGTAGACCACCGGCTCCCGGCCGGTGGCCGCGCCGAGGATGTTCACGGCGACCGTGCGCGGCCCCTGGAGGGCGTTGTCCCAGTGGTGGACCAGGAGGCGCTCGCCGTAGCGCCCGGACGGGAAGGACGCGCAGTCGCCGACCGCGTACACGTCCGGCAGGGAGGTCGCCAGATGACGGTCGGCGACGACCTCCCCGTGCGTCCCGAGCTCGATCCCGGAACCCGCCAGCCAGGAGGTGGCGGGCCGGGCCCCGATGCCGACGACCACGGCGCCCGCGGGCAGCCGCGTACCGTCGTCCAGGACCACGGTGCCGGGCTCGACGCGCTCCACGCGCGCGTGCGTGCGCAGCGTGACGCCGGCCTCCGCGTACCAGGCGGCCATCGGAGCGGCCACCTCGGCGGGCAGCACCCCGGTGAGCGTCCGTTCCTCGGCCTCCACGACGGTGACCGCGCAGCCCGCCTCGCGGGCCGCCGTGGCGAACTCCGCGCCGATCCAGCCGGCGCCGACCACCACGACGTCGTGCTGCCGCGCGAGCACCGGCCGCAGCCGCGCGGCGTCGTCCAGGGTGCGCAGCAGGTGCACGCCGGGCACGCCCTCCGCGCCCGGCAGCCGGACCGGTTCCGCGCCGGTGGCGACCACCAGGACGTCGTACGGGACGGGCCCGGCCTCCGTGTCCAGTTCGTGGTCGCCGGGCCGCAGGCCGAGCACCTCGCAGCCGAGCCGCAGTTCGACGCCGGCGTCCTCGAAGTCGACGTCGAAGGCGGAGTCCTCGGCCTTGCCGAGCAGTACCGCCTTGGACAACGGCGGCCTGTCGTACGGCTGGTGGGGTTCCGCGCCGATCAGGGTCACGGCGCCGGTGAAGCCCTGCTCCCGCAGGGCGAGGGCGGTCTGCACGCCGGCCATGCCCGCGCCCGCCACCACCACCCGCCGCGGCTCGGACCGTCCCGGTCCCTGGGTCTGCTCGCTCACCCGATCACCTCAGACACCTGACGCCGCATCATCGCCGAGCTGCTCCACCACGCTCGTCCCGCTGCCCGGCTGCGACTCCCACTCCCAGCTCTCCTCCAGCCGTACCCGCCCGTCGGGCAGCTCCACGACCGTCGACACGCAGTGCCCCGAGGAGGTGGTGCCGTCCCGCTTCAGCTGCACGTACCGGAAGTCCAGCCGGTCTCCCGCGCGGGTGCCCACCAGGTGCCCGCGCACGACGTCGCCGCCCGCGTACTCGGCCCAGATCTCGCCGCCCCGCTCGTGGTAGACGAACCGGGTGCGGGTGCCGACCTGGCCGGGGGCCTGGTCGGCCACGGGGGCGAGGACGAGTCCGTCGAGCGATGGTGCCACGCGGAGGCTCCTTTACAAGCGTTAGGGTGACCAACGTACAAGCACTCGCGGGAGCCCGGACGCACCGGGCTGAGAGGGAGGCTTGCGGCCTCCGACCGTACGAACCTGATCCGGGTCATGCCGGCGAAGGGAGGGGCTGGACGCCCATGTCGCCCACGCGCACCTCAGACGTCCTCGTCGTCGGGGGCGGAATCATCGGTCTGGTCACGGCCTGGCGGGCCGCGCAGCGCGGCCTCGCCACGGCCGTGGTGGACCCCGAGCCGGGCGGCGGAGCCGCCGGGGTGGCCGCCGGGATGCTGGCCGCCGTCACGGAACTGCACTACGGCGAGGAGACCCTGCTCGGTCTGAACCTCGCCTCCGCGCGGCGCTATCCCGGCTTCGCGGCCGAGCTGACCGAGCTGACCGGCCACGACCTCGGCTACCGCGCGTGCGGCACGCTCGCCGTGGCACTGGACGCCGACGACCGCGCCCACCTGCGGGAACTGCACGCCCTGCAGCAGCGGTCGGGGCTGGACTCGCAGTGGCTGTCCGGGCGGGACTGCCGGCGCCTGGAGCCGATGCTCGCGCCGGGGGTGCGCGGCGGCCTGCGGGTGGACGGCGACCACCAGATCGACCCCCGGCGGCTGGCGGCCGCGCTGGTCACTGCCTGCGAACGCGCGGGGGTGACCGTCCACCACGCGTGGGCCGAGCGGCTCGTCGTCGCGGGGGACCGCGCGACGGGCGTGGTCACGGCCGACGGCACCGAGCTGGGCGCCGGGCAGGTGGTGCTCGCCGCGGGCAGCCTCAGCGGGCGGCTCGCGGGCGTCCCCGAGGAGGTGCTGCCGCCGGTGCGCCCCGTGAAGGGGCAGGTCGTACGGCTGACGATGCCCACGCGGCACGGTCCCTTCCTGAACCGGACCGTGCGGGCCGTGGTGCGCGGCAGCCACGTCTACCTGGTGCCGCGCGACAACGGCGAGCTGGTGATCGGGGCGACCAGCGAGGAGATGGGCTGGGACACGACGGTGACCGCGGGCGGCGTGTACGAGCTGCTGCGCGACGCCCACGAGCTGGTCCCCGGCATCACCGAGCTGCCGCTGACCGAGACCCGGGCCGGACTGCGCCCCGGCTCCCCCGACAACGCGCCGCTGCTCGGCCCGACGGAGCTCGAGGGGCTGCTGCTCGCCACCGGCCACTATCGCAACGGCGTCCTGCTGACGCCGGTCACCGGCGACGTCATGGCGGAGGTCCTGACCACCGGCACCCTGCCGGAGGTGGCCCGCCCGTTCACCCCCCGGCGCTTCGGCGCCGCCGTCCGCACGGAGCAGCCCGCATGAACGTCTCGGTCAACGGGGAGCGCAGGGAGTTCGCGCCCGGCACGGCTCTCGACCTCGTCGTGAAGTCGCTCACCACGGCGCCCTCGGGGGTGGCCGCCGCCCTCAACGAAACCGTCGTCCCGCGCGCGCAGTGGCCCACCACGCCCCTCAACGAGGGTGACCGCGTGGAAGTCCTGACCGCCGTCCAGGGAGGCTGACCATGGCCGACGATCCGTTCCTCCTCGGCGGTACGTCCTTCACGTCCCGCCTGATCATGGGTACCGGCGGGGCGCCGAGCCTCGATGTGCTGGAGCGGGCGCTGGTGGCGTCCGGGACGGAGCTGACGACCGTCGCGATGCGGCGCGTGGACCCCTCGGTGCACGGATCCGTGCTGTCGGTGCTGGAGAGGCTGGACATCCGGGTGCTGCCGAACACGGCGGGGTGCTTCACCGCCGGGGAGGCGGTGCTCACCGCGCGCCTCGCGCGGGAGGCGCTCGGCACGGACCTGGTCAAGCTGGAGGTCATCGCCGACGAGCGGACCCTGCTGCCGGACCCGGTCGAACTGCTGGACGCGGCGGAGACGCTGGTCGACGACGGGTTCACGGTGCTGCCGTACACGAACGACGATCCGGTGCTGGCGCGGAAGCTGGAGGACGTGGGGTGTGCGGCGGTCATGCCGCTGGGGTCGCCGATCGGGTCGGGGCTGGGGATCCGCAACCCGCACAACTTCGAGTTGATCGTGGAGCGGGCGGGGGTGCCGGTGATCCTGGACGCGGGGGCGGGGACGGCGTCCGATGTGGCGCTGGCGATGGAGCTGGGGTGCGCGGGGGTGATGCTGGCGTCCGCCGTGACCCGGGCGCAGGAGCCGGTGCTGATGGCTTCCGCGATGCGGGGGGCGGTGGAGGCGGGGCGGCTGGCTCGGCTGGCGGGGCGGATTCCACGGCGGTGGTTCGCCGCGGAGGCGTCGTCTCCTGCGGAGGGCTTGGCTGTGCTGGATCCGGAGCGGCCGGCGTTCTGACGGTGGCGTTCGCTGGGGCTGGGCGGGGGTGGGTTTCGCTTGCCGGCGCTTGCCGGGTGCCGCTGCGCCCACCCGTGCCGCCCCAGCGGCACGATTGCCCGCAGCTGCGGCGGTACGCACGTCACAGGTCCGCTTCAACGAGGGGCGAGGCGGCGAGGGGTGTCGGTGGGGGCTCGTAGACTCACTGCGTGGACACGACCCTTCAGGACCCTCTGGTCGGGCAGGTGCTCGACGGCCGGTATCGCGTCGAGGCGCGGATCGCGGTCGGCGGGATGGCCACGGTCTACCGGGCCGTGGACACCCGTCTGGACCGCATCCTCGCGCTCAAGGTGATGCACCCCTCCCTCGCGGCCGACGGCTCGTTCGTCGAGCGGTTCATCCGCGAGGCGAAGTCGGTCGCCCGGCTGGCCCACCCCAACGTGGTGCAGGTCTTCGACCAGGGAACCGACGGGGCGTACGTCTACCTGGCGATGGAGTACGTCGCCGGCTGCACCCTGCGCGACGTGCTGCGCGAGCGCGGGGCGCTCCAGCCGCGCGCCGCGCTGGACATCCTGGAGCCGGTGCTGGCCGCGCTCGGCGCCGCGCACCGGGCCGGGTTCGTGCACCGCGACATGAAGCCCGAGAACGTGCTGATCGGGGACGACGGCCGGGTCAAGGTCGCCGACTTCGGGCTGGTGCGCGCCGTGGACTCGGTGACGAACACCACGGGCACCGTGCTGGGCACGGTCTCGTACCTGGCCCCGGAGCAGATCGAGAACGGCGTCGCCGACCCCCGCGTGGACGTCTATGCCTGCGGCATCCTGTTCTACGAGATGCTGACCGGCGAGAAGCCGCACGACGGCGACTCACCGGCGATCGTGCTCTACAAGCACCTGCACGACGACGTGCCGGCCCCGTCGGCCACCGTGCCCGGCATGGCGTACGAGCTGGACGAGCTGGTCGCGTCGGCGACCGCCCGCAACCCCGAGGTCCGCCCGCACGACGCGGTGGCGCTGCTCGCGCAGGTCCGCGCGGGGCGCGGCCGGCTCACCGACGAGCAGCTCGACGCGGTGCCGCCGCAGGCCCTGGCGTCGGAGCACGACAACGCGGAGGACCGTACGAGCGTCATCCCGCGCTCCCTGACGGTGCCCCGCCCGCTGCCCGTCAACGAGGACGAGGCCGTGGACCCCGTGCACCGCACCAGCCGGTTCCGGTCCCCGCCGCCCCTGCCGCCCCGGCGCCGGACGGCGCTGCGGCGTGGTCCGGCGGCGATCGTCGTGGCCGTACTGCTGGTCCTCGGGGTCGGCACGGGCATCTGGTACATCAACTCCGGCCAGTTCACCAAGGTCCCGCCGCTGCTGGGGAAGACCGAGCAGGAGGCCAGGGACCGGCTGTCGGACGCCGGGCTGGAGGCCGGCCAGGTGGAGGAGGCGTACAGCGACACCGTGGAGCGGGGCACGGTGATCAGCACCGACCCGAAGGCGGGCGCCCGCATCCGCGGCAACGACTCGGTGTCGCTGACCCTCTCCAAGGGTCCGCAGACCGTGCGGGTGCCCGATCTCGACGGCTACCGGCTGGACAAGGCGCGGGACCTGCTGAAGGACGAGGGTCTGGAGCCGGGCATGGTCGCCCGGGATTTCAGCGACACCGTGGACCGGGGCTCGGTGATCTCCACGGAGCCGGGCAAGGGCACCGAGGTCCGCGCGGGCTCCGCGGTGGCGCTGACCGTGAGCAAGGGCAGTCCGGTGGACGTGCCGGACGTGACCGGCGGCGACGCGGAGGACGCCCGCGCGGAGCTGGAGGAGGCCGGCCTCAAGGTGAAAATCGCCGACGAGCGGGTCAACTCCGAGCACGACGCCGGGCAGGTGGCCCGGCAGACCCCCGGCGCCGGCCGGCAGGCCGCCGAGGGCGACACCGTGACGCTGACGCTGTCCAAGGGCCCGGAGATGATCGAGGTGCCGGACGTGGTCGGCGACAGCGTGGGCGAGGCCAAGGAGAAGCTGGAGGGCGCCGGGTTCGACGTGGAGGAGGACCGCGGGCTGCTCGGACTCTTCGGCGACACCGTCAAGGGCCAGTCCGTGGACGGCGGGGACACCGCGCCCAAAGGCTCGACGATCACCATCGAGATCCGCTGACCGACGGGGCCGGCGCGCGTGGCACCCTTGACGGGTGAAGAGTCACCTGTCCGGCCCCGCCCGCAACCCGGTCGGCGGCCATGTGCCCGTGGCCGGCGGCCTGCACTCCGTCGGCCTGTCCTACGCCCGTGCGCTGAACGCCGAGACGGTGCAGGTCTTCGTCGCCAATCCGCGCGGCTGGGCCACCCCGGCCGGCAACCCCCGGCAGGACGAGGCGTTCCGCGCGGCCTGCGCGGACGGCTCGATCCCGGCGTACGTGCACGCCCCGTATCTGATCAACTTCGGGTCCCACACCGAGGCGACCGTCGAGCGGTCCGTGGAGTCACTGCGGCACTCGCTGCGGCGCGGCCGGGAGATCGGCGCGCTGGGCGTGGTGGTGCACACGGGCAGCGCCACGGGCGGCCGGGAGCGGTCGGTGGCGCTGAGGCAGGTACGGGAGCACATGCTGCCGCTGCTCGACGAGCTCACCCATGACGACGACCCGTTCCTGCTGCTGGAGTCGACGGCCGGCCAGGGCGCCTCGCTGTGCTCACGGACCTGGGACTTCGGACCGTATTTCGAGGCGCTGGACGCCCACCCGAAGCTTGGCGTCTGCCTGGACACCTGCCACATCTTCGCGGCCGGCCACGACCTGACCGGGCCGAGCGGGATGCACCGGACGCTGGACCTGCTGGTGGACACGGTCGGTGAGGGCCGACTGAAGCTGATCCACGCCAACGACTCCCTGGATGTGGTCGGCGCCCACAAGGACCGGCACGCGAACATCGGCGCCGGACACATCGGCGAGGACCCGTTCCGGGCGCTGATGACGCATCCGGCGACCGAGGGCGTACCGCTGGTCATCGAGACGCCCGGCGGCAAGGAGGGGCACGCCGCGGACGTGGAGCGGCTGAAGAAGCTGCGGGACGCCTGAAGGGCCGCCGGGTCAGATCTCGGGGCCGTCCCCGGGCCCCTCCTGGTAGGAGTAGCGCTGCTCCTGCCAGGGGTCGCCGATGTTGTGGTAGCCGCGCTCCTCCCAGAAGCCCCGGCGGTCGGCGGTCATGTACTCCACGCCGCGGACCCATTTGGGGCCCTTCCAGGCGTACAGGTGGGGGACGATCAGCCGCAGCGGGAAGCCGTGCTCGGCGGTGAGCAGCTCGCCGTCCTTATGGGTGGCGAAGAGGGTGCGCTCGGAGGTGAAGTCGGCCAGCCGGAGGTTGGAGCTGAATCCGTACTCCGCCCAGACCATCACATGGGTGACGTCCGGCGCGGGCGGGGCGATGTCCATGACGGTGCGCGCCGGGATCCCGCCCCACTCGGCGCCGACCATGCTGAACTTGGTGACGCAGTGCAGGTCGGCCTCGACGGTGGTGTACGGCAGGGCCGTGAACTCCTCGTGGTTCCAGCGGTGCTTCGCACCGTCGGCGGTGGCGCCGAAGACCCGGAACTCCCAGCGTTCGGGCCGGAACTTGGGGACCGGCCCGTAGTGCGTGACCGGCCAGCCCTTCTGCAGCCGCTGCCCCGGCGGGAGCTCGAACCGCGCCGCCCCTCCTGATCCGCGCTCCCTCGGTTCGTGTTCCGCCGGCTGACCCATGTCCCCATCCTGACAGACCGGTGGCGATGCCCCCGAACCGGGCCCGACAGATTCGGTCAAACAGGAACAAAGGTGACTGAGCATGTACTTACTTACTAAGTCCATACTTACTGGACGATCTTCTCCGCCGGTGCAATCATGCGCTCCAACCCGCCAGTTCCCCCCGCGCGGAAGGAGCCCATGCGATGCAGGGCGACCCCGAGGTCATCGAATTCCTGAACGAGCAGCTGACCGCCGAGCTCACGGCGATCAACCAGTACTTCCTGCACTCGAAGCTGCAGGACCACAAGGGCTGGACGAAACTCGCCGAGTACACGCGCGCCGAGTCCTTCGACGAGATGCGTCACGCCGAGGTGCTCACCGACCGCATCCTGCTGCTCGACGGCCTGCCGAACTACCAGCGGCTGTTCCACGTCCGGGTCGGGCAGACCGTGACCGAGATGTTCCAGGCGGACCGGGAGGTCGAACTCGAGGCGATCGACCGGCTGCGCCGCGGGGTGGAGGTCATGCGCACCAAGGGCGACATCACGTCGGCCAACGTCTTCGAGGCGATCCTGGCCGACGAGGAGCACCACATCGACTACCTGGACACCCAGCTGGACCTGATCGAGAAACTGGGCGAGTCACTGTACCTGTCGACGGTCGTCGAGCAGTCCCAGCCCGACTCGTCGGGCCCGGGGACGAGCGGCTTCTCGACCCACTAGGGCAGGTCCTACGCGGCTTCCGGGACCTTCGCCGCGAGCGGCGGCTCGCCCTGGTCGACGAGCTGCCGGCGCGGGCAGGAGCCGCGGCCGAGCAGTGCCTGGATGCGCCGCACGCAGCCGCCGCAGTCGGTGCCGGCCTTGCAGGCGGAGGCGATCTGCCGGGGCGTGCACGCTCCGGCGTCCGCGTGACTCCTCACCTGTTCCTCGGTCACACCGAAGCAACTGCAGACGAACACGCGGTTCACCTCCCGGGAGGGTACTGGGTCGAGCCGTCCCGACCCTTGATCGGTGAGGCTAACCTAACCTTACCTGTCGCCCGAAGGGCACAAAAGCGGGGCGGGGCGCGATCCTGTGTGATACACGCCCCACCCCTTCGCCGGTGTCACCGGCCGCGCCGGCTACTGGTCGCGGTACATCTCCGCGACGAGGAAGGCCAGGTCCAGCGACTGGCTGCGGTTGAGCCGCGGGTCGCAGGCCGTCTCGTAACGCTGGTGCAGGTCGTCGACGAAGATCTCGTCGCCGCCGCCCACGCACTCGGTGACGTCGTCGCCGGTGAGCTCCACGTGGATGCCGCCCGGGTGGGTGCCGAGCCCCTTGTGGACCTCGAAGAAGCCCTTGACCTCGTCGAGCACGTCGTCGAAGCGGCGGGTCTTGTGACCGGAGGCCGCCTCGAAGGTGTTGCCGTGCATCGGGTCGGTCACCCAGGCCACGGTGGCGCCGGACGCGGTGACCTTCTCGACCAGCTCGGGGAGCTCGTCGCGGATCTTGTCCGCGCCCATCCGGACGATGAAGGTCAGCCGGCCGGGCTCACGCTCGGGGTCGAGGCGCTCGATGTACTGCAGCGCCTCCTCGGCCGTGGTGCTCGGGCCGAGCTTGACGCCGATCGGGTTGCGGATCCGCGAGGCGAACTCGATGTGCGCGTGGTCCATCTGCCGGGTGCGCTCACCGATCCACACCATGTGCCCGGAGACGTCGTACAGCTGCCCGGTGCGCGAGTCGACACGGGTGAGGGCGGACTCGTAGTCGAGCAGCAGCGCCTCGTGCGAGGAGAAGAACTCGACGGTCCTGAACTCCTCCGGGTCGGTGCCGCAGGCCCGCATGAAGTTCAGCGCGTTGTCGATCTCCCGGGCGAGCTGCTCGTAGCGCTGGCCGGAGGGGGAGGACTTCACGAAGTCCTGGTTCCAGGCGTGCACCTGGCGCAGGTCGGCGTAGCCGCCGGTGGTGAAGGCGCGCACCAGGTTCAGCGTGGACGCCGACGCGTGGTACATGCGCTTCAGCCGCTCGGGGTCCGGGATGCGGGCCTCTTCGGTGAAGTCGAAGCCGTTGACGGAGTCGCCCCGGTAGGTCGGCAGCGTCACGCCGTCGCGGGTCTCGGTCGGCTTGGAGCGCGGCTTGGAGTACTGGCCGGCGATCCGCCCGACCTTCACCACGGGCACGGAGGCGGCGTACGTGAGGACGGCGCCCATCTGGAGGAGGGTCTTCACCTTCGCCCGGATGTGCTCGGCGGACACCGCGTCGAAGGACTCGGCACAGTCACCGCCCTGGAGCAGAAACGCCTCACCTCGCGCGACGGCCGCCATACGCGCGCGCAGCTGGTCGCACTCGCCGGCGAACACCAGCGGGGGATACGTTTCGAGCTCGGCGATCACATCGCGCAGAGCCTCGGCATCCGGGTACTCGGGCTGCTGCGCCGCAGGCAGGTTTCGCCAGGTCGCCTGAGCGGCGACGCTTTGAGAATCAGCGTTCACGGTCACACGCCCCACACTACGCGGTCGCACCGGCCGTCCATCCCGGCGCTCAACAAATGAGACGGGGGCCGCTCCTCCGCCCGGCGGGGGCACACCACGTGCAACGACGCGGAACCGCACACGTCACGCGCCACATCGTGTAGCGTGCCTGCCATGTTCGCGCACTCGACCCAGAACTGGTGGTGGCCCGCTTCTCCGGCGGCCCACTGACTGCGCGTACGCAAGACTTCGCGAAGGCCGCCCGAGGGGCGGCCTTCGGTGTTTCCCGGGGTCGTTCCTCACGCTCATGACAGCGACGAGACGAGGGACACCCCATGGACCTGGCACAGCTCCCGCACGACGACCGCCCCTTCGCCCTGCTGCGCCGCCGCACGCCGGGCCACGACCACGGCGTGGTCGAGCTGCTGGTCGGACCGGTGGGCACCCGTGACCGCCTGGCCGACCTGCCCGACGCGTGCCTGGCGGTCGTCCCCTTCCGGCAGATCCGCGAGCGCGGCTTCGAGGTCCGCGACGACGGCACCCCGCTGCTGGTGCTGACGCCCGAGGAGCGGTACGCGATCCCGCTCGCCGAGGCCCTCGACCGGCTCCCCGCGCACGACGTCCGGGTGGAGGGCGGCGGCTTCGACGTCGGCGACGAGGAGTACGCGCGGATCGTCGGGCGGGTCCTGGACGAGGAGATCGGGCGGGGCGAGGGCGCCAACTTCGTGATCCGGCGGACGTACGAGGGCGAGATCCCCGGGTTCGGACGGGCCGACGCGCTGGCGCTGTTCCGGCGGCTCCTCGAGGGCGAGCGGGGCGCGTACTGGACGTTCGTCGTCCACACCGGGGACAGGACCCTGGTCGGGGCCAGCCCCGAGGTGCACGTCCGGGCGTCCGGCGGGACGGTCGTGATGAACCCGATCAGCGGCACCTACCGCTACCCCGCCGGAGGGCCGACCCCCGAGCACCTGCTGGAGTTCCTCGCCGACGGCAAGGAGATCGAGGAGCTGTCGATGGTCGTCGACGAGGAGCTCAAGATGATGTGCACCGTCGGCGACATGGGCGGGGTCGTGGTGGGGCCCCGGCTGAAGGAGATGGCGCACCTCGCGCACACCGAGTACGAGCTGCGCGGCCGGTCCTCGCTGGATGTGCGCGAGGTGCTGAAGGAGACCATGTTCGCGGCGACCGTCACCGGGTCGCCGGTGCAGAACGCCTGCCGGGTGATCGAGCGGCACGAGACCGGCGGGCGCGGTTACTACGCGGGCGCGCTGGCGCTCATCGGCCGCGACGAGGGCGGCGCCCAGACCCTGGACTCCCCCATCCTCATCCGCACCGCCGACGTCGACGCGGCCGGGCGGCTGCGGGTGCCGGTCGGGGCCACGCTGGTGCGCGGCTCCGACCCGGCGGGCGAGGTCGCGGAGACCCACGCCAAGGCGGCCGGGGTGCTGGCCGCGCTGGGGGCGCGTCCGGGACGCCCGCGCGAGGAGTCCGTACGGCCGAGGCTGGCCGACGACCCCCGGGTGCGGGCGGCGCTGGACGGGCGCCGGGCCTCGCTGGCCCCGTTCTGGCTGCGGATGCGGGAGCGGTCGGACGCGCTGACCGGGCACGCCCTGGTCGTCGACGGGGAGGACACCTTCACCGCGATGCTCGCCCACGTGCTGCGGGCCGCCGGGCTGGACGTGACCGTGCGGCGCTACGACGAGCCGGGGCTGCGGGAGGCGGTGCTCGGGCACGAGGGGCCGCTGGTGCTGGGCCCCGGGCCGGGCGACCCGTCCGACACGGCCGACCCGAAGATGCGGTTCCTGCGCGCGCTGACCGCCGACGTCATCCGGGGGAAGCGGCACGGCGTCCTCGGGGTCTGCCTCGGCCACGAGCTGGTCGCGGCCGAGCTGGGCCTGGAGATCGTGCGCAAGGAGGTGCCGTACCAGGGGGCGCAGACGGAGATCGACCTGTTCGGGCGGCCGGAGACGGTCGGCTTCTACAACAGTTTCGTGGCGCGCTGCGACGACGACACCGCGCGGGAGCTGGCCGCGCACGGCGTCGAGGTGAGCCGTGCCGCCGGCGGCGAGGTGCACGCGCTGCGCGGGGAGGGTTTCGCCGGGGTGCAGTTCCACCCCGAGTCGGTGCTGACCCTGAACGGCGCGGCGATCGTCCGTGAGCTGGTGGGTCAGCTCCGGGGCACCAGGACGTTCTCGGAGCGGCGGCCGGCGCTGTAGTCGAGGACGTTGTCCACCGTGGTCCGGACGATCTGTCCGACGGCGTCCGCGGTGTAGTACGCCTGGTGGGAGGTGACCAGGACGTTCGGGAACGTGACGAGGCGGGCCAGGGTGTCGTCGTCGACGGCCTCCAGGGACTTGTCGAGGAAGAACAGTCCCGCCTCCGCCTCGTACACGTCCAGGCCGACGCCCGTGAAGCGGCCGGCGCGCAGTTCGGTGACGAGGGCCGCGGTGTCGACGAGGCCGCCCCGGCTGGAGTTCACCAGGATCGCGTCGTCCCGCATCGTCTTCAGGGCGTCGGCGTCGACGATGTGCCGGGTGGCGGGCAGCAGCGGGAGGTGCAGGCTGATCAGGTCGGACTCGGCGAGGAGCCGCTCCTTGGGGACGTAGGTCATGCCGAGGTCCAGGCAGGCGGGGTTCTCGGTGACGTCCCAGCCGAGCAGCCGCATGCCGAAGCCGTGGGCGATCCGGGCGAACGCCTCGCCGATCTTCCCGGTGCCGAGGATCCCGGCGGTGCGGCCGTGCAGGTCGCGGCCCATCAGTCCGTCGAGCCGGAAGTCGAAGTCGCGGGTGCGGGTGGAGGCGCGGACGATCCGGCGGTTGACGGCCATGGCGAGGGTCCAGGCGAACTCGGCGACCGAGTACGGCGAGTAGGACGACACCCGGGCGACCGTCAGGCCGAGCCGTTCGGCGACCTCCAGGTCGATGTTGTTGAAGCCGGTGGAGCGCTGGGCGACCATCCGGGTGCCGCCGGCCGCGAGGCCGGAGAGCACCTCGGCGCCGAGGTCGCAGTTGACGCTGGTGGAGATGATCTCGTGGCCCGCGGCGATGGGGGCGGTGTCCGCGTTGAGGAAGACGTCGAGGCCGCGCACCTCGTGGTGGCCCGCGAAGGCCCGCTCGATCAGCGGCTTCTCGTCGGCCTGCACTCCGAACGCCAGGATCTCCACGGTTCCCTCCAGGGGTGGTGCCGGGTCGTGTACTGCCGTACCGGCGAATATACGGGCGCCCCGGAGGGCGTGCCCGGGCCGTACGGGGCACACCTGGAGGGCCTTCCGCCCGTTCCGCCCGGCCTACTCGTCGTCGAGGCCGCGCTCTATGGCGTAGCGGACGAGTTCGACGCGGTTGTGCAGCTGGAGCTTGCCGAGGGTGTTCTGGACGTGGTTCTGCACGGTGCGGTGGGAGATGACGAGCCGTTCGGCGATCTGCTTGTAGCTGAGGCCCTTGGCGACCAGGCGCAGCACCTCGGTCTCGCGGTCGGTCAGCCGGGGCGCGCCCGGTTCGCCGCCGGCGGGGGCGGGGCCGGCCGGTTCGGAGGCGAGGCGGCGGTACTCGCCGAGGACCAGCCCGGCCAGGCCGGGGGTGAACACCGGGTCGCCGACGGCGGTGCGGCGCACCGCGTCCCGCAGCTCCTCGGTGGAGGCGGACTTCAGCAGGTAGCCGGTGGCACCGGACTTCACCGCCTCCAGGACGTCGGCGTGCTCGCCGCTCGCCGAGAGCACCAGTACGCGGACGGCGGGGTGCGCGGCGACGACCTCCTTGCAGACCTGGACGCCGGGCTTGCCGGGCAGGTTCAGGTCGAGGACGAGGACGTCGGGTACGGCGGCCTTGGCGCGGCGCACCGCCTGGTCGCCGTCGCCGGCGGTGGCGACGACCTCGAAGCCGGACTCGGACAGGTCGCGGGCGACGGCGTCGCGCCACATGGGGTGGTCGTCGACCACCATGACCCTGATCGGGTCCCCGTGGTCCCCGTGCTCCCCGTGCTCCCCGTGCTCCCCGGTGCTGTCCGTCATCGCCGTTCCGCCTTCCCCCGTGGGTCCTTCGATTCCTTCGCGGCCTTGGGCACCTTCAGTTCGACCTCCGTGCCCTGTCCCGGCACCGAGATCAGTTCCGCGCTGCCGCCGAGGTCGCGCAGCCGGCCCCGGATGGACAGGGCCACGCCGAGCCGGCCCTCGCCCTCGGCCTGGGCGAGCCGGCCCTCGGGGATGCCGGGGCCGTCGTCGCGGACGGTGACGATCACCTCGTCCGGTTCGTCCTCGACCAGGATCCAGGCGCGTGCCCGCTCCCCCGCGTGCCTGCGGACGTTGTCCAGGGCGGCCCCGACTGCGGCGGCCACCTCCCGCGCGGCGGCCGGTGCCAGCCGCACCGGCGCTCCGGGCTCGGCGAGGCTGACCAGGGATCCGGCGTAGGGGGCGAGCAGGGTGCGCAGGTCGACCGGCCCGTCGTCCCCGGTGTCGTCCTCGTCCACGGCCCGTACGACGGCGCCCTCGGCGGTGTCCTCCGAGGCCCGGGAGACGGGGACGAGCCCGCCGGAGACCAGGGTGCGCAGGGCGACCTCCTGTTCCCCGGCCATCCGGCCCAGTTCGGCGGCCTCGCCGCCGATGACCGCGCCCCGGCGCTGCACCATGGCCAGCACCTGGAGCACGCTGTCGTGGATGTCCCGCGCGAGGCGCTCCCGCTCCCTGGTCGCGGCCTCGATCTCCAGTGCGCGGGCGAGGGTGCGCTCGGAGGCGCGGGCGACCTCGACGACGTAGCCGATGGCGATGGAGGCGACCCACACGAGGATCACGTTGTGCACGGTGTCGCGGGCCGGGCTGCCGCGTTCGACGAGGTTGGCGGCGGCGACGAGGGTGGAGGCGAGGGCCGCCCAGCGCCAGCCGCCCTTGACGGCGAAGGCGAGCACCGATCCGGCGGTCCAGATCGACGGCAGGGTCGGGCCGCCCGCCTCGATGCGTGCGGGTGCGTCGGCGAGGGGCGTGAGCAGGATGCCGACGACCGCGATGGTCAGGTCGGCGGTGAGGAAGCGCTTGGTGCAGGCGGCCTCGCTCGCGGTCCTGGGCAGGGTGGCCAGGGTCCACACCGCGAGGACGGCGAAGTAGCCGACGGCCAGCCAGGGGCGGGGGAACTCCTCGTGAGCGGTGGCGAACAGGCCGATCGCGTACATGAGGGTGAGGACCCGGTAGCCGGTGAGGGCACGCCACAGCGGCTGCTCGACCGACATGCGCATGACTCGCTCGCGCCTGGCCATGTCCCCCACTCCCCCCTGCGCCCCCGTCCAGGGGCCGGGCCGTCGCCCGTCCTACCGCTCCCGGCCGTCCTGCTCCATGGCGGCCTTCAGCTTCTCGGCCTGTTCCTTCTCCGCGCGGGCGAGCGCCGCCTTCGCCGCCTTCTCCGCTTCCTTCTCGGCCTTGGCCGCCTCCGAGAGCTGCCGCTTCATGGCGGTGGCGTACATGTCGACGTACTCCTGGCCGGACAGCTTCATGATCTCGTACATGACCTCGTCGGTCACCGCGCGGAGCACGAAGCGGTCGTGCTCCATGCCCTGGTAGCGGCTGAAGTCCAGCGGCCTGCCGATCCGTATGCCGGGCCGCATCAGCTTCGGCATGACCTGGCCGGGCGGCTGGATCTTCTCCGTGTCGATCATGGCGACCGGGATGACGGGCGCCCCGGTGGCCAGCGCCACGCGCGCGAGGCCGCCCGGCTTGCCCCGGTAGAGGCGGCCGTCGGGCGAGCGGGTGCCCTCCGGGTAGATGCCGAACAGCTCGCCGCGCTCGATGACCTCGATGCCGCTCCTGATCGCGGCCTCGCCCGCGCCGCGCGCGCCGGAGCGGTCCACCGGGAGCTGGCCCACGCCCTTGAAGAAGGCGGCCGTCAGCCGGCCCTTCACGCCCGGGGTGGTGAAGTACTCGGCCTTGGCGATGAAGGTGACCTTGCGGTCCAGCACGGCCGGCAGGAAGAAGGAGTCGGAGAACGACAGGTGGTTGCTGGCCAGGATGGCGGGGCCCTCGGCGGGGATGTTCTCCAGGCCCTCCACCCAGGGCCTGAAGGCGAGCTTCAGCGGCCCTCCGATGGCGACCTTCATCGTGCCGTACAACAACCGAGTGCCTCCTGTGCGTGTTCGTCAGACCATATCCCGGAGCGCCGTCAAAGGCCCCGACGGCCCTGGTCGGTGTCAGTGCGGTCGCGTACGGTGAAGGTCCTGCAACCCGTGTGCGGCACCTGCCGCGATCATCGTGACGTACCAGACCTTCCTACGAACAGGAGGCCGAAGGTGCCGCTCCTGACCGGAGCCGAGCCGTTCCGCCACGAGGGCGGGGAGACCGCCGTCCTCTTCTGCCACGGCTTCACCGGTTCACCGCAGTCGCTGCGCCCCTGGGCCGAGCATCTCGCCGGGCACGGCCTGACCGTCTCGCTGCCCCTGCTGCCCGGGCACGGCACCCGCTGGCAGGACCTCTCGGTCGCCGGCTGGCAGGACTGGTACGCGGAGGTGGACCGCGAGCTGCGGCTGCTGCTGGACCGCCACGAGCGGGTGTTCGTCGCCGGTCTGTCGATGGGCGGAGCGCTGGCGCTGCGGCTGGCCGCGCTCCACGGTGACGCGGTGAGCGGGGTGATGGTCGTGAACCCGGCGAACAAGGTGCACGGGGTGGCCGCGCACGCCCTTCCGGTGCTGCGCCATCTCGTCCCGGCGACGAAGGGCATCGCGAGCGACATCGCGAAGCCGCTGAGCAGGGAGCTCGGGTACGACCGGGTGCCGCTGCACGCGGCGCACTCGCTGCGGAACCTCCTCCGGCTCGTCGACGGCGAGCTGCCCCGGGTCACCCAGCCGCTGCTGCTGATGCGCAGCCCCCAGGACCACGTGGTGCCGCCCGCGGACTCGGCCCGGATCCTCGGCCGGGTGTCGTCGACGGACGTCACGGAGATCCTGCTGGAACAGAGCTACCACGTGGCGACGTTGGACTACGACGCGGAGCGGATCTTCCAGGAGAGCACCGCGTTCATCGGCCGGCTCGCACCCGGCGCCGTCAAGGAGCCCGGTCTCGGCACGGAAGGGACGACCACAGGTGGCTGAGCACGACTCGGACCGCGAGGACCGCGAGGGCCGTGAGGGCCGCGAGCCGGAGGAGAAGGGGGTCCCCTTCGACGAGGCCGCCGCGTGGGAGGCGATCGTCGCCGGGTACGGGGAGGAGCCGCCGGACCCGCCGGGCGCCAAGCCGTTCAAGTCCGTCGAGGACCTGGCGCTGCTGGAGCCCGAGACGAACGACGACGGGGCGAGGGCCGAGTCCCCCGTCAAGGCCGAGGACAAGCCGGCCAAGCCGCTGGGCGGCTCCGTCTCCTTCGCCCCCGGTGTCGGCGGCCCGCGCGACTACAGCGTGGCCGAGCCGTCGGACGACGACCTCGACGAGACCGACGAGGGCCACTTCGTCCCGCCGGAGCCGCCCCCGCTGCCGGAGGCCGACGTCACGTCGAAGTTCGCCTGGCTGGGAGTGCTCGGCGGCCCGCTCCTGCTCCTGCTGGCGATCCTGCTCGGCTGGGAGATGACCTGGTGGCTGGCCACCCTGTGCATCGGCGGCTTCCTGGGAGGCATCGCCACGCTGGTGATGCGCATGCGCACGGACGACGAGGACGACGACGATCCGGGGCGGGGCGCGGTGGTCTGAGCGCCCCGTTTACGCGGCGGGGGCCCGTTTACGCGGCAGGGATCCGGAGGGCGGCCAGGACCGGAAGGTGGTCCGTGGCCGCCCTCAGGTCCGCCGCGCTCACCCCGGGCTGCTCCAGCGGCACCCCGCAGCCCAGCACCTCGACGCCCTTGGTGACGAAGAGGGCGTCGATCCGCCGGTGCGGTTCGTCCCGGACCCAGGTGTGCTCACCGCCCCAGGGGGCCGTGGCATGGCAGTCGGTGAGCGACTCGGCCAGCCGCCGGAAGGTCCGCCCGCCCGGCGGCTCGTTGACGTCCCCGCCGGCGATGACGTGCTCGACGCCCATCCCGGCGACCCGGTCGAGCAGCATCCCGCCCTGCTCGTACCGCTCGCCCTTCTCCAGCGACAGGTGACAGCTCAGCACGCCGACCCGGGCGCCCCCGAACCGTACGACGGCGGTGGCGAACCCGCGCCGGTGCTGCCCGGGGGTGAGCGGCAGCAGCACGTCCTCGGTGCGCTCGACGGTCGCCCGCAGCGAGCACAGCATCGCGGGCCCGGCGGCGGTGGCACCCCCGGAGAGGATGACGAGGCCCGCCTCCGAGGCGAGCCGGGCGAGCTTCTTGCGCCAGCGGAAGAACCGCGGCGCCTCCTGGAGCAGGACGAGATCGGGAGCGCAGGCGGTGATCACCCGCGCGAGCGCACCGGTGTCGTCCCGCATCGACCGGATGTTGTAGCTGAGCACCCGGATGACGGCCGAACCGTCGGACTCGGTCCGGGAGTCGGGCAGCAGCGGAGTCGTCGCCATACGGATCAAGATACGCCGCCCCGCACGACGTGACGCGGGTCAGCGGCCCATACGGCCGAGGAAGTCAGGCCAGGCAACCGACGAGACGGCGAACCGCGGCCCGTCCTGCGTCTTGGAGTCCCGCACATGCACGACCTCGGCTGCGAAGGCCACCTCCACACAGCTGTCGCCCTCGGACCCGCCGTAGCTGCTCTTGAACCATTCCAGCTCGCTACGAATGCTCATGGCCCCCGTCAACGCTCCACGTAGCCGATGAATTCACACCACGCGGACGCCGACACTGCGAACCGGGGGCCGTCCTGCGCCTTGGAGTCACGCACATGGACAGCAGCGAGTGCCTTCGCAACCTCGACGCAGTCGTCCCCCTCAGACCCGCTGTAGCTGCTCTTGAACCATTCCAGCTCGCTGTAGGTGCTCATAGCGCTCCTCGCATCCGCTGCAACAACTCCACCGAGTCCGCCGGCGGGGACAAGGCCTGTGAACGCATCTTGGCATAGCGCATCTGCATGACGTTCACCGCTTCCCGGTCACAAACGAGATGCCCGGTCTTCTGCCCCTCCGAGTACCCCACCCACTGCCGCTCTTGAGTCTCGACGAGCCGCATGGGCCCATCCGTCCCCGCGTGATACGGCTGCCGCAGCGGCATGATCTGCAACTCCACGTTCCACAACTCGGTGGTCGCGAGGAAGTGGTCGATCAGCTCCCGGGTGACATCCTCACCGCCCGTGTGCCGCAACAGCACCGACTCCTCCACGATGAAGCTGAACGCGATCGGCGGCCGGCGCCGGAGCAGCTCCTGCCGCGCCGCGCGGGCCGCGATCCGCTGCTCCAACTGCTCCTCACCGGGCGGAGGCGGCACGTTGAGCATGACAGCCCGCGTGTATGCCTCGGTCTGGAGCAGCCCCGGCACCACCCGGCACTCGTACGTGCAGAGCCCGACCGCCATCTCCTCCAACTGGGCCCACTCCCGGAACCACACCGCCAGCCCCCGCTGTCGCCCGAGGTGCCGGACCATGGCCCGCAGCACCCCGAACGCCTCCAGCTCCTCCTCGGCCCGCTCCACGAAGGCGGCGGTCGGCATCCGCCGCCCCTGCTCCACCGAGGCGACGGACGCATGGGAGTAGTTGAGCCGCTCGGCGAGCTGCTCCTGTGTCATCAGGGCACGTTCCCGGAACGTCTTCAAGGCCGCCCCGAACGCCTTGAGACTGTCGGACGACTCAAGCGTGCTGCCGTTCGCCATGGACGACGACCCCCTTGTCGCGTAACCGGCACACCTTGCAGCCGTACAACATCCCGGTGCCCGGCAGGGGTTACGCGCGGGCCCCGGCCTCAGCCCGTACAGCCGACGTGTACGGGTCGTCCTCTCAGGGAAGTTGCATGGTCACGGACTGCTCGCTTGTGAGAGCGCCCGTGCAACTGGGCCGATGCAGCCCCGGGTTTTCACTGTCCCCCGGCCGCCGAGTAGCTTCTTGACCCTCACACGGTGTCAGGCGGTCAACTCGGAGACATCATGTTCACCATCGGAGACTTCGCCCGGCATGGCCACGTCTCGGTCCGGATGCTGCGTCATTACGACGCGACCGGACTGCTGCGACCGGCTCACGTCGACCCCGCCAGCGGCTACCGCTACTACACCGCTGCCCAGCTCGCCCGCCTCAACCGGATCATCGCGCTCAAAGATCTCGGGTTCTCTCTCCAGCAGGTCCGGGACATCGTGGACGAGAAGGTCGGCCTCGGGGAACTGCGCGGCATGCTGCGGCTGCGGCGGGCCGAACTGGAGACCGCGATGGCTGCCGCGGGAGCACGGCTGATCCAGGTCGAGGCGAGGCTCCGAGCGATCGAGAGTGAGGGGCACATGCCCACGAACGACGTTGTCATCAAGAGCGTCCCTTCCGTCCGGGTGGCGGAGCTGACCGCGACCGCCGCGAGTTTCGAGCCCGAGGACATCGGCCCGGTCATCGGGCCGCTCTACGACGAGCTGTTCCGGCGCCTGGACTCGGCGGGTATCACCCCCACGGGCCCCGGCATCGCATACTACGAGGACGCCCCGGAGGGTGGAGGCAAGATCAGCGTCCACGCCGCCGTCCAGGTCTCCGCCCCTCTCCAGGACGGCACCTTCCGGATCCTCGACCTGCCGTCGCTCGACCAGGCGGCGACCATCGTGCATCGCGGTTCGCTGGACGCCGTACTCCCCACCGCCCAGGCCCTGGCCCGCTGGATCGACGCCAACGACTACCAGTCGACCGGATACCCCCGCGAGATCAACCTGGAGTGCCCGGAAAATCGTGACGACTGGGTGACGGAACTGCAGGCACCGGTGACCCGGGCCTGATCAATCGCGCCTCAGCCTGGCCGGTGACAGTGAGGGCCTGCGTCGGTGCGGCGTGTCGTGGTTTCCCGCGAAATCCGGTGGAGTCTCAGCGGCCGGTAGTGGTTGGGTCCTGCTCGATGCCTCGCCGACACGGCCCGGCACAGTGCGAGGCGCGAGGTCCGCATCGCAGGTGCGGTCCAGCCCGCGTGTCGTCGAGTGATGGAGGTGGTCGCGGTGGCTGGTTATGGGGCGCTTTCCGATGTGTACGAGTGGCTGATCGGGGACGACAGGTTGACTCCCGCCGAGGCGGCCGCGGTGTACTGCACCGATGTCGTGGGCCCTGTGCCGCCCGACGCGCGCGTCCTCGACTGCGCGTGTGGAACCGGCCAGCTCGCCGTCGGTCTCGCGAGTCTCGGCCTTGACGTGGTCGCCGCGGACGCCAGTGCGGGGATGGTTCGCCGGACCGAGAGGCTCGCCGGCGAGCAGGGTGTCCCGCTTCGAGCCCTCCGCGCGAGCTGGGACGAGCTGCCCGACCACCTGGAGGACTCCACGTTCGATCTGGTGTTCTGCGTCGGCAACTCGCTCGGGCACGCCGAGGGCGCAGCCGGGCGCCTGACCGCACTGGAAGCGATGTCGCGGCTGCTGAATCCGGGCGGACGCCTCGTGCTCACGTCACGCAACTGGGAGCTCGTGCGCTCCGCCGGCTCACGGGTGGACGTCCGCGATCGGCTCGTCCGCCGCAACGGCCGCGATGCGGTCGTCAGCTACTCCTGGCAGATCGAGCAGCGCTGGGAGCAGGAACACTTCCTCGAGATCGTGGTCGCCCGGATCGAGCCGGACGGGGCGGTGCGGGCCTGCTCGGAGCGGTTGTCCATCTGGCCCTACCGGTACGAGGACCTCGTGGCGCAGTTGCGGAGCGTGGGGCTCACGGTGCGGTCCACCACCTTCGACCCCGAGAGTGATGGATACCTGGTGGTCGCCGGCCGCGACCAGACGCGAGGCACGTCCGAGCCGGCACGCTGATCCGCTTCGCATACGGCGGCGTGGACATCTCCCGGCGCAGTACCGTCCGGCTGCCGTCCGGCTCGCATCTGGGCGCTGGGCAGCACCGGTGACGTGTACTTCCACAAGGGCGGCGCGTCGACGACCGGTACCGGAACGGCGGTCATCACCCGCACCGGCGAGTGGGCGACGACGAAGCCGGCCTTCGGACAGGAGCCGTGCGCGGTGTCCGGGGCGAGAGGAGCCACCTCTCGCCCCGTCGGCATGTGCTCTCCGATTCCGGTGCCGTCGCCGTGCGGATCGGGATGCGCCGGCCGGCGTGCGCTGGCGCAGGGCGGGCGGCACCGCATCCGCGTGAGGAAGTCGTGCCGGCAGTGGAGGGGCTATAGGGATCACCTATGACCCCCGCTCATATTTCGTCTTTGCCTCTCATTGTTTTCCGGGCCTACCGTGAATCCGCGATTGAGCGATCGAGAGGACGGGCGGTATGACCGCGATCGAGAACGGGTCGGGAATTCGGGAGCTCGCGGGAAAGCGGGCTCTGGTCACGGGTGGTTCCCGTGGTATCGGGGCGGCCGTCGTGCGCCGGCTCCTGGAGGCGGGCGCCGAGGTGCTCACGACCGCCAGGTCGGCGTCGGACACGGTGCCGGAGGGGGCGGCCTTCGTGACGGCCGACGTACGGACCCGGGCCGGCGCCCAGGCGCTCGCCGTGGCCGCGCAAGAGGTGCTCGGCGGGGTGGACATCCTGGTCCACAACGCGGGTGGGGCCCGACCCCACAAGAGTGCCGTGGCCATCCCCGAGGAGGAGTGGCAGGACGCGCTCGACCTGAACTACCTGGCGTCGGTACGGCTGGACGCGCTGCTGGTACCGGGGATGCGGGAACGGCGTTCGGGGGTGATCGTGCACGTCTCCTCGGCCGCGGTCCCCACCTCGGCACCGCCGTTCCTGCACTACACGGCGGCGAAGGCGGCGCTGGAGAACTACAGCCGGGGACTGTCCCAGGAGCTGGCCCCGTCCGGGATCCGGGTCAACACCGTGACCCCCGGCAGGGTCGCCACCCCCGGCGGCGAGGCGACGCGTGAGCAGTGGGCGCGGCTGAACGGGGCGCCGGCCCGGACCAACGCCGACGACACCCCTCCGCTGGGGCGCGACGGCCGGCCCGACGACCTCGCCCACGCGGTGCTGTTCCTCGTGTCCGACCGGGCGAGCTGGCTGACCGGGAGCAATCTCGTCGTGGACGGCGGGGAATTCACCAGGGGCTGACGCCGGCGGGATTTCGCATTTCCATGGTGAAGAATTACCGATTCGATTTCGAGAAAGAGAACCCCGGCATGGGCAAGTACAGCGGAAAGAACGCGGTGGTCACGGGCGGCGGCAGCGGAATCGGGTTCGCGACGGCGCGGCTGCTGGTGGACGGCGGGGCCCGCGTGGTGATCACCGGGCGTTCCCGGGACACGCTCGACGCCGCGCGGGAGCGGCTCGGCGAGAACGCGGTGGCCGTCCGGGGCGACGTGGCCTCCCTGTCCGACCTGGACGCCCTGGCCGGCCGGGTGAAGGGCGAACTCGGCACGGTCGACGCCTTGTTCATCAACGCCGGCGTCACCCTCCCGACGCCCTTCGGGTCGACGACCGAGGAGGACTACGACCAACTGTTCGCGATCAACGTCAAGGGCGCCTTCTTCACCGTGCAGAAGCTCGCCCCGCTGCTGAGCACGGGCGCCGGCGTCGTCCTCACCACCTCGGCCGCGAACGTCATGGGCCTGCCGGAGACCAGTGTCTACGCGGCCGGCAAGGCGGCCCTGCGCTCGATGGCCCGCACCCTCTCCCGCGACCTGCTGTCCCGCGGGATCCGTGTCAACGCGGTCAGCCCCGGTCCCGTGGACACGGGGATCCTGGAGCGGACGATGACGGCGGAGGCCGCCGAGCAGTTCAAGGCGGAGCGGGTCACGGACAATCCCATGCGGCGCTTCGGCATGCCCGAGGAGATCGCCGGAGCGGCCGCGTTCCTCGCCTTCGACGCCACGTACACCGCCGGCGCCGAGCTCGCCGTGGACGGGGGCTACACCCAGCTCTGAACGGCCCCGGACCAGGTCTCCTGGCGCAGGAGTTCGAGCAGGGCCGTCTCCGCCGGGCCCGCGCCCTGCCGGACCACGGCGATGACGGGCTGGGACACCGGCGGGGACACCGGGCGGACGAGGTGTTCGTGGCCGTCGGGCACCGCGGAGGCCGGGACCAGGGTCACCCCCAGGCCCTGGGCGGCCCAGCGCGCGGCCGTCGCCGTCTGGGACACGCGGGCGGCCGTGGTCGGGGACGGGTCGTCGTCCCGCAGTACGTTCAGCAGCACGCCGTCGAGCGCGCTGTCGCGGTCGAACCTCACCCACGGCTCCCCCGCCAGATCGCTCAGCTCGACCCGGTCCGCGGCGAGCTGCCGGTGTCCGTCGCCCAGGACGACGACGAACTCCTCGTCGCCGAGGTGGTGGGCGTCGGCGGGGCTCCGCTCGCACGCCGCCATCAGGGCGAGGTCCAGCACGCCCCGGCGGCACAGCCGGTCCAGCTCCGCGGAGCTGGGTTCCTCGAAGACGGTGACCTCCAGCCTCGGGAAGCGGCGGCGCAGCGCGCCCAGCGCGCCCGGGAGCTGCCGGGTGCCGAAGCCCATCTGCACCGCGACCACCAGTTCGCCCGCCAGCTCGTCGGCACCGGCCCGCGCCGTCGCCCTGGCCCGCCGCGACGCGCTCACCGCGACCTCCGCCTCCCGCAGGAAGGCGCGGCCGACCATGGTGGGCACCAGTCCGGTCGGGGTGCGGGCGAACAGTTCCACACCGAGCTCCCGCTCCAGGCCGCGGATCTGCTGGGACACCGACGGCTGGGCGACGTGCAGCAGTTCCGCCGCCGCGGTCACCGAGCCCGCCTCGGCGACGGCCAGGGCGTACTCGTACTGACGAAGACTCATCGGTTCCTGTTCCCTCCCCTCGGTGGACCGTCGTCCACCCCGTCGTCACCGTGGGCAACCCGGTTCCGGCGGCGGGGATTCCCGCGACGGCGGCGGTCACGGCTGCGCCCGCCGTCCTCGGGGGGATCAGGCGGGCGCTGTCGTGCGTACGGGTGGGGAGGTGGTCACATGACCGGGTCGGGCTCCCGGGCCAGGTCCGCCGCGCCGACCAGGCCCGCCTTGTTGCCGAGCTGGGCGCCGAGGACGTCGGCGACGGGGCGCCAGTTGCCGCCGACCAGCCAGCGCTTGTAGGACTTGCGGATCGGGCCGAGGACCAGTTCGCCCTCGTCGGAGAGGCCGCCGCCGACGATGAAGGCGGAGGGGTCGAAGAGGGAGGCCAGGTCGGCGAGGCCGGCGCCGACCCAGCGGGCCAGCTCGCGGTAGGAGTCGACGGCCACCCGGTCGCCCTGGCGGGCGGCCACGGAGACGTGCTTGCCCTCAATGCCCTCGGGGGTGCCGTCGCCGAGGGCGAGCAGGGTCTCGGCGTTCTCGGGGGTGGCGTTGGCGCGCTGCTTGGCGTAGCGGACGAGGGCGCGGCCGGAGGCGTACTGCTCCCAGCAGCCCTGCGAGCCGCAGCCGCACAGCAGACCGTCCGGCACCATGCGGATGTGGCCGAACTCGGCGGCCACGCCGAAGTGGCCGCGGCGCAGCTTGTTGCCGATGATCACACCGCCGCCGAGGCCGGTGCCGAGCGTGATGCAGATGACGTTGCGGTGGCCGGCGCCCGCGCCGAACTTGTACTCGCCCCAGGCGGCGGCGTTGGCGTCGTTCTCCACGACGACCGGGAGACCCGTACGGGCCTCGACCTTCTCCTTGAGCGGCTCGTTGCGCCAGTCGATGTTGGGCGCGAAGTACACCGTCGAGCGCTGGCGGTTGACGTATCCGGCCGCACCGATCCCCACGCCGACGATCTCGTGCCCGGCGCGCGCTCCCTCCACCGCGGAGGCGATGGCGTCCACGATGCCCTCGGGCGTGCCCGGGGTCGGCACCTTGTGGGTCGAGAGGATGTTGCCTTCCTCGTCGACCACGCCGGCCGCGATCTTCGTGCCGCCGATGTCGACGCCGATGGTGAGTCCCATGAATCCCTCAGTTCCGGTCGAGCCCCGCTACCGTCAACGGTACCCGAGGCACTGCCGTGAGGGGCCCGGCGTCCGTACGGTGGTCGGTCCGGCGTGGATCATGGGGACCTCGCCGGGGCCTCGCCGTCAGTCCAGGTCGATGCGCTCGCCGGGGCCGGTGCCGGGGTCGTCGCCGCGGTCCCGGCGTTCGTCGAGGTCGCGGGGGTCGGACTCGCGGGCCGTCCAGCGGCGCTCCTGGTCCTGTACGGCCGAGCGGTAGGCGGCGAGGAGTTCGTTGCCGGCGGCCGCGAGGTGGTCGAAGACGTCGGGGTTGCGTTCGATGACGGGTTCGACGGCGGCCCTGGCCTGCTGGACGACCTGCCGCACCACCTGCTGGGCGGCCGGTCCGGCGACCGCGCCGAGGAGCGGGGACCGCAGGCCGGAGAGCTTGTCGGCGACCGCGTCGACGAGTTTCCTCAGCTCCTCGGCGGCGGAGCCGGGGGGCGGTCCGTACTGGGCGCGGCGGCGGGCCTTCTCCGCCTCGAGGTCCTCGGCGGCGGCGGTCGCCCAGGCGTCGGCGTGGGTCTCGGCACGGGTCTCGGCGTGGGTCTCCGCATGGGTTCCGGCCGCCCGTACGTCGTCCACCGGCTTGCCGGCGATCTCGTCCCCGGCGTCGTCGGACGGGGGGAGCTGTTCGCTCATGACGGACTCCTGACTACGGATGGCACCTTCGACGGTACCCGAACGGCCGCCGTCGCTTCAGCGGGTGCGCGGCCACAGTGCCGGATCCGGCCGGAACCGGATGCGCAGCCCGCCCTCGCGCAGGGCGGCGCCGGCGACGGTGCAGCGGCGCAGCACGGAGGGCAGCGGGACGACGCGGCGGAACGGTCCGGCGGTGACGACGATCTCGTCGCCGCGCCGGATCAGGTCGAGTTCGTCGCGGCGGGCGCCCGGCAGGGGGACGTGCCAGACGAGGACGCCGTCGTCGGCCAGCCGGTCCTCCACCGGCCACCGGGTGGCGCCGCCCGGTCCGGTCCGGGCACCGGGTACGGCGAGCGCGGTGAGGTCGTCGGTGCCGCGCGGGTCGCGGCCCAGGTGGGCGACCGGGTGGACGTCGTACGACTCGCGCCACTCCTCCAGGGTCTTGCGCTGCTGGGCGACGGGGCCGGCGAGCCAGCCGGCCGCCTCGCTCTCCGGCAGGACGCGGGTCGCGATCAGCGCGTCGGTGCGCAGTCCGCGCAGGGCGAGTCCGAGGGCCGCGGTGCGTACGGCGTCGGCGCCGGCGGGTCCCGGCTCGGCGACCAGGCGTACGGCGGTGCCGGGGTCGGCGAGCACGGCCTCCACGGCGGCCAGCTGGAGGTCCAGGCGGGCCGCCGTGCCGTACAGCCACTCGGCGGGCATGGGGACGCCGGCGAGGCGGCCGAGGACGGGGCGCAGGGCGCGGGCGGCCTGCCGTTCGGGCGGGAGGAGGCGGCGCAGGTAGCGGCGGAGCTCCTCGGGGAGGGCGAGGAGGGAGAGGGCGCGGGGGGTGGGCGGGAGGTCGACGACGACGAGGTCGTACGCGTCCTCCGGGAGCGTGGCGTCGCGCAGGGCGCGCAGGACGGCGAGTTCCTCGGCGCCGGGGAGGGGGGTGGCCTCCTCGGGGTCGAGCCGGGAGGCGCCGAGGAGGTCCAGCGCGGAGGCCGCCCGGTCCTGGAGGGCGGCGAGGTCCGCGCGGAAGTCCGCGTCGGGGTCGACGCGCCGCACGGTGAGGCGTGGGGTGGCCCCGTCGCCCAGTACGGGGCCGAGGGTGTCCGTGCGGTCGGTGCCGAGGAGCAGGGTGCGGGCACCCTCGCGGGCTGCGGTGAGCGCGGTGGCGGCGGCGGTCGTGGTGCGGCCGCTGCCGCCGGGGCCCGTGATCAGGAGGGTGCGCATGGGGGTGAACGGTAGTGGACGCCGGGCGGGGGTTGTCCGCGCAGCCCGGCGCTTGCGGGGTGCCGCCGCGCCCACCCGTGCCGCCCTGCGGCACGATTGCCCGCAGTTACGGGGGGGGCGCCGACCCGACAGTACGGTCGCCCGTAGTTACGAGGGGGCTACTTCGGGGCGGACTCCACTCGCTTCTTCAGGCCTGCCAGGGCCCGGTCGATGATGACCTTCTCGGCCTTGCGCTTGATCATGCCGAGCATGGGGATCTTGACGTCGACGGTGAGGCGGTAGGTGACCTCGGTGGTGCCGGGGCCGGCCGGGGTGAGGAGGTAGGAGCCGTCGAGGGAGCGGAGCATCTGGGACTTCACCAGGGTCCAGGAGACCTCGTGCGCGCCGGTCCAGGTGTAGGCGAGGGTCTGGTCGTCCTTGATCGCGCCGGCGTCCATGACGAGACGCACCTGCTCGGCGCGGCCCTCGCCGTCGGTCGCGAGGACCTCGGCCTCCTTCACCTCACCGGTCCAGTCCGGGTAGCGGGCGAAGTCGGCGATCACCCCCATGACGTCGGCCGGTGCCGCCTCGATCGTGATGCTCGAGCTGGTGTGTTCCGCCATCGCCGTGGCTCCTCCAGATGCGGGCCGGTAGTCGTCGTCGCCGTGCGCGAGTCGCACAGCGCACGCGCGTGCAGCGGAAGGCTACCGCGCGGCGGACCGACGGAACTCACCCGACCTGGGGCATCCACACCCTTCCGGCCTCACCATTCGAGTGCCCAGGGCTTCCCGCTGCTCGCGAAGTGCCCCACGTTCACGCATTCGGTGGCGCCGATCCGCATCCGCCGCGCCAGCGGCTGGTGGACGTGCCCGAACAGGGAGTAGCGGGGCCGGGTGCGGCGGACGGCGTCCAGCAGGGCCCGGCTGCCGCGTTCGAAGCGGCGCGCGACGGTGTCGTAGACCAGCTCGGGCACCTCCGGCGGGATGTGCGTGCACAGCACGTCGACCTCGCCGACGGCCTCGATCTTCGCCGCGTACTCCTCGTCGTCGATCTCGTACGGCGTGCGCATCGGCGTGCGCAGGCCGCCGCCGACGAAGCCGAAGGTCCAGCCGCCGATCTCCACCCGCTGCCCGTCCAGCACGGTCGTGCCGGGGCCCGCGTACTCCGGCCACAGGGGCGGCACGTCGACGTTGCCGTACGTCGCGTACGTCGGGGTGGGGAACGCGGCGAACAGCTCGGCGTACTGTCTGCGCACCGCCTTCTCGATCGCGGCGGGCTTGTCCATGCCGATGCCCGCCCACAGGCCGCGCTGGAACTCGCGCGCCTCCTCGAAGCGGCGGGCGGTGCGCAGCTCCACGATGCGGTCGGCGTTCTCGGTGCCGAACAGGTCGGGGAAGATGCCGCGCGAGTGGTCGGCGTAGTCCAGGAAGAGCACGAGGTCGCCCAGGCAGACCAGGGCGTCGGCGCCCTCGCCCGCGCGGGCCAGGTCGCGGGCGTTGCCGTGTACGTCACTGACCACGTGGACGCGTGTGCGCCGTTTCCCGCCTGGTGTGGATGCCATGGCGATCAAGGGTAAGGGTGTGCGGCGTGCGTGAACAATGGCGGGCCTACCTGCGGTTACTGGCTCGTCGGCGACGGGGTGGACTACTGTGCGCAATGAAATACCAACCTGTGTGACGCAGCGAACATCTCGCCGGGACCCCCTGTCGCAGAAGACATACCGGCGGGTAACGTCCGGGCAGTCCAGTCGTGCTCGGGATTTCGACATGTGAATCCGTGAGCACCCGCCCGAGCCTTGGACCGCACCGTCGCATCGCACAACGTCGTGGCGCCGGAGCCCTAAGAGGAGCAGCAGTCTTGCGCGAGTTCAGCCTTCCGGCTTTGTACGAGGTCCCCGCCGACGGAAACCTGACCGACATTGTCCGCAGAAACGCCGCGCAGCACCCCGACGTCGCCGTCATCGCCCGCAAGGTGGACGGGGCCTGGCAGGACGTGACGGCGACCGCCTTCCTTGCGGAGGTGCGGGCGGCCGCCAAGGGCATGATCGCCGCCGGTGTACGGCCCGGCGACCGGGTCGGCCTGATGTCCCGCACCCGCTACGAGTGGACCCTGCTGGACTTCGCGATCTGGAGCGCCGGCGCGGTCACCGTGCCGGTGTACGAGACCAGCTCGGCGGAGCAGGTGGCGTGGATCCTCGGCGACTCCGGCGCCACCGCCTGCTTCGTGGAGCTCGACGCCCACGCGGCGACGGTGGAGTCGGTGCGCGACCGGCTGCCCGCGCTGAAGAACCTGTGGCAGATAGAGGCCGGCGGCATCAAGGAGCTGAACCGGCTCGGGCAGGACGTCGACGACGCGACGGTCGAGGAGCGCGGCTCGTCCGCGAAGGCGGACGACCCGGCGACCATCGTCTACACCTCCGGCACCACCGGCCGTCCCAAGGGCTGTGTGCTCACCCACCGCAGCTTCTTCGCCGAGTGCGGCAACATCGTGGAGCGGCTGCGTCCGCTGTTCCGCACCGGCGAGTGCTCGGTGCTGCTGTTCCTGCCGCTCGCGCACGTCTTCGGCCGGCTGGTGCAGATCGCGCCCATGATGGCGCCGATCAAGCTGGGCTGTCTGCCCGACATCAAGAACCTCACCGACGAGCTGGCCGCGTTCCGCCCGACGCTGATCCTGGGCGTGCCGCGGGTGTTCGAGAAGGTCTACAACTCGGCGCGGGCCAAGGCGCAGGCCGACGGCAAGGGGAAGATCTTCGACAAGGCGGCGGACACGGCGATCGCCTACAGCCGGGCGCTGGACACGCCGTCCGGGCCGTCGCTCGGCCTGCGGATCAAGCACAAGGTGTTCGACAAGCTGGTCTACGGCAAGCTGCGCGCGGTGCTGGGCGGGCGCGGCGAGTACGCCATCTCGGGCGGCGCCCCGCTGGGCGAGCGCCTGGGGCACTTCTTCCGCGGCATCGGCTTCAGCGTGCTGGAGGGCTACGGGCTGACCGAGTCGTGCGCGGCGACCGCGTTCAACCCGTGGGACCGGCAGAAGATCGGCACGGTCGGCCAGCCGCTGCCCGGCTCGGTGGTCCGGATAGCGGACGACGGCGAGGTGCTGCTGCACGGCGAGCACCTGTTCAAGGAGTACTGGAACAACCCGGGCGCGACCGCCGAGGCGCTGACCGACGGCTGGTTCCACACGGGGGACATCGGCACGCTGGACGAGGACGGTTATCTGCGGATCACCGGCCGCAAGAAGGAGATCCTGGTGACGGCGGGCGGCAAGAACGTCGCCCCGGCGGTCATCGAGGACCGGATCCGGGCGCACGCGCTGGTCGCGGAGTGCATGGTCGTGGGCGACGGGCGGCCGTTCGTGGGCGCGCTGGTCACCATCGACGAGGAGTTCCTTGGCCGGTGGTGCGCGGAGCACGGGAAGCCGGCGGGGTCGACGGCGGGGTCGCTGAGCGAGGACCCCGATCTGCTCGCGGCGATCCAGGCCGCGGTGGACGACGGCAACTCGGCGGTCTCCAAGGCGGAGTCGGTGCGCAAGTTCCGGGTTCTGCCGGCTCAGTTCACCGAGGAGTCGGGGCATTTGACTCCGTCGTTGAAGCTGAAGCGGAATGTCGTCGCCAAGGACTACGCCCACGAGATCGAGGCGATCTACGCCAAGTAGGTTCCGCTTGGGCGCAGTTCGGGGTGCGTCTCTGGCGCCGTCGGCGGGTGCGGGTGGTCTGTGGCTCGTCGCGCCCACGCGGCGGAGCCGCCCATGTCACAGCCCCGCGCCCCTGGGGGTGCTGCCCCCGGGGGGCGTTCTCAGGGGCAGCGTTTTCGGAGCGGCCTCTTCAGAGCAGCTTCTTCAGTTCCTCCGCCAACAGGTCCCAGCGCCACTTCTGTTCGACCCATTCCCTGCCCCGCTCGCCCATCCTGCGGCGCAGTTCCCCGTCGCCCAGGAGGGTGATGACGCGGTCCGCGGTCTGCTCGGCCGAGTCGCCCCGCACGACCCAGCCGGTCTCGCCGTCGAGGACCGCGTCGGGGGCGCCGCCGGAGTCGCCGGCGACGACCGGGAGGCCGGTCGCGGAGGCCTCCAGGTAGACGATGCCGAGGCCCTCGACGTCCAGGCCCCCGCGCCGGGTGCGGCACGGCATCGCGAAGACGTCACCGGCGCCGTAGTGGGCGGGCAGCTCGGACCAGGGGACGGAGCCGGTGAAGCGGACGGAGGCGGCCACGCCGGTGTCGTGCGCGAGGCGGCGCAGGTCCTTCTCGTAGGGGCCGCCGCCGACGATCAGCAGGACGGCGTCCGGTTCGGCGGCCAGGACCGCGGGCATCGCCCGGATCAGCGTGTCCTGCCCCTTGCGCGGCACCAGCCGGGAGACGCACACGACCACCGGCCGGTCGGTCAGCCCGAGCCGCGCCCGCACCTCGTCGCCGCCCGAACCGGGGTGGAAGGTCTTCTCGTCGACCCCGGGCGGCAGCTGCACCATCCGGGAGGCCGCCGCGGGGGTCAGCGCGCCGGCGATCCGGGAGCGCGTGTACTCGCCGAGGTAGGTGATCGTGTCCGTGGAGTCCCCGATCCGGCGCAGGAGCTGCCGCGCGGCGGGCAGCTGGGCCCAGCCGGCCTCGTGGCCGTGGGTGGTGGCCACGATCCGCTCGGCACCCGCCCGGCGCAGCGCCGGTGCCATCAGGCCGAGCGGTGCCGCCGCTCCGAACCACACCGAGGTGCAGCCGTGCTCGCGCAGCAGCCGGACGGCCGTGCGGGTGGCTCCGGGCGTCGGCAGCAGCATCGTCGTACGGTCGCGTACGACGGTGAAGGGCTGCTCGGCGTCGAAGGCGGCGGTGGCCTCGACGCCCTCCCGGGAGCGCTTCCAGGTGGAGGCGTAGACGACGAGCCGCCCCGGGTCGAGCCGCAGCGCCATGTTGTGCAGGAACGCCTGGATGCCGCCGGGGCGGGGCGGGAAGTCGTTGGTCACGATCAGGGTCTTGTGCATCGCCGCAGACCCTACCGAACGGGGGGTGCGCCGCCCGCCGCGGCGGTGCTCCGTGGCACGTGCACAGGTGTCCGGGACATCATGGCCCTCCACGACCGCACACCGGACGGGCAGGGAGCCGCATGAAGACGACGGCCGCACGGGGGTCCCTCGCCTGGCTGCTGCTCCTGTGGGCACTGACGCGGGCCGCCCTGCTGCTGTGCGTCCTGAAGGTGATCGTCTTCCCCGGTCCTGACGTCACCAGCGACGTGTCGGTCATCTACCGGGGCTGGTACGACGTCCTGCGCACCGGAACGTTCCCGCTGGACGACGTGACCTGGCAGTACCCGCCCGCCGCGGCCCTGGCGGTCCTCTCCCCCGGCCTGCTGCCGTTCCTGGAGTACGCCACCGCCTTCTTCGTCCTGGCGTGCCTCGCCGACCTGGTCACCCTGTGCCTGCTGCGGTACGCCGGCCTCCGTCCCGGACGGTCGCCGCGCGGGGCATGGGTGTGGGTGGTGGGCGTGCCGCTGCTGGGGCCGACGGTGTACGCGCGCTACGACGTGATGGTGACCGCGGTCGCCGTGGCCGCGCTGCTGGCGGCCGGCCGGCACCCCCGGACGGCGGGGGCGCTCGCCGGTTTCGGGGCGCTGGTGAAGGTGTGGCCGGCGCTGCTGCTCCTCGCGGTGCGGCGGCGCGGTGCGTGGGTGTGGGCCGCGGTGACCGGTGCCGGGGTGGCCGCGCTGTTCGCCGTACTGATGCCGGGGGCGTTCGCGTTCCTCGGTTTCCAGCGGGACCGGGGGACGGAGGTGGAGTCGCTGGGGGCGCTCGTCCTCCATGTGGCCCGGCATCACGGGTGGGAGGGTGAGGTGCTGCTCAACTACGGCTCGGTGGAGTTCCTCGGCCCGTACGTGAGCTGGGTGAGCACGGGTGCGCTGTTCCTGAGCGGGGTCGCGCTGGGCTGGCTGGTGCTGTGGCGGATGAGGGCCGTCCGGTTCGAGGCGCGGACCGTGGCGGACGCGGCGTTCGTGGCGGTGCTCCTGTTCACGACGACGAGTCGGGTGATCAGTCCGCAGTACATGGTGTGGCTGGTCGGGCTCGGAGCGGTGTGCCTGTGCTTCCGGGGGAGCCGGATGGGGGTGCCGGTCGGGCTGGTGCTGGCCGCTTCGGCGGTGACGGTGCTGGAGTTCCCGGTGTGGTTCGCGCACGTGGTGGCCAGTGACGCGCTGGGGATCGGCCTGCTGGTCCTCCGCAACGGTCTGCTGGTGGCGGCGACGCTGGTGGCGGCGCGTGTGCTGTGGTGTGCGACGGTGCCCCGGCGGCGGCCGGTTCCCCGGATGCCGGGTCCGGCCCGGGCCGCCGGAGCGCCGGTCTCGTCCTGATCCCCGCGTGGGTGCGGGCCGGTGCTCACAGGTGTCCCTGCGCTGGTGGGGGCCGGGGGTGGATCGCGCGGCCCGGCGCTTGCGGGGTGCCTCCCCCACTCTCGGCTTCTCCCCCACTCTCGACTCCGCTCGAGCGGGGGGACCCCCATGAGCGGGAGGTACCCCCATCGCCCTGGGGGTACCTCCCAGGCCCTTAAGGCACTGGGGGAGGCACGACTGCCCGCGGATACGGGGCGCGGAGGCGGGAGCGCGGAGGCGGAATCTCGGGGCGCGGGAGCGCGGAGGCGGCGGGGGCGCAATCGGTCAGTTCAGGGTGGCCTTCACGTACTCCTGCCACTGCGCGGTGAAGTCCTCGGGGGTCGTGTCGAGGACCTGCCGCATCGCGTCCTCCACCGCGCCCTCACGGTGTTCGTGCGCGCCCACGGCGCGGTAGAACGCGCCGAGGCGGTCCTCGCCCCAGTGGTCGGCGATGAGGCGGCAGGCCAGCCAGCCGCTCTCGTAGGCACGGGCGAGGCGGTCCGCGTCGCCGGAGAAGCCGAAGTCCTCGTCGTCCGGCAGCCCCGTGGGCACCTCGCCCCGGCCCACCGCGTGGGCGAGTTCCGGTGCGACCTCCGCGGGGGCGCGGTCGCCGCCGCGGTAGCCGACCCAGTCGGCGAACCCCTCGGACAGCCACAGCGGGGTCGCTGCGGAGGTGTGGGCGCGGGTGGCGACGTGGGTGGTCTCGTGGGTGAGGACGACCTGCCGGCCCGAGTCGCCGAGCAGTCCGAAGGCGTCCGGGTTGACGATGACCCGGTCCGCCGGCGCCCGCCCGTCCGTGTCGGTGGCGCCGGTGGTGACCGCCGCGATGCCCCGGTAGGAGGAGGCGGGCGAGCCCAGCAGGCCCGCCATGTCCTCCAGGGTCTCCGGGACGAGGACGACCACGCTCCGGGCCCACCGCGGGCCCCACGCGTCGGACACCGCGGGCACCGCGCGGTCGGCGAGGCCGGCGTAGTCCCGCAGCTTCCCGTCGGACCGGCCGACGCCGAGGACCAGGCTCCGCTCGCCCCGGACGGCGCGCACGGGGCCCTGGTCCCACAGCTGCTGGCCGGACTTCGTCGCGGGCCGGTCGGAGTCGACGGACCAGCGGCCGTCGCGGTCCCGGCTCAGGGCCAGGGAGCGGGCGGTGGTGACCGGGGACCGGTCGTGGCCCTCGACGCGGTAGCTCAGGCGGACGGAGGCGGTGGCGGTGTCACCGGTACGGTCGAGGGCGGTGACGCGGTAGGACCAGTCGGCGAGCGGTACCGCGCGCAGGTTGTCGAACCCGGCGCGGGTGCCGGTACGGGCGTACGCGGCGGCGTCGCGGTCGAGGACGGCCTCCGCGCGGCGGTCCAGGAGGGACTGCACCTGCGCGCGCACGGCGTCGACGGCCGGTCCCCCGCCGCATCCCGCCAGGGCGACGAGCAGCAGACACAGCACCGTCACCGACGCACCCGACACCCGCCTTCGACCAGCCACCTTCCCGAGGGTACGGGCGTCGGGCCGGTGCGGTCAGATCCTGGTGACCGAGGAGACCGGCATCATGCCGACCGGGTCGTAGCGCACCGGGGCGCCGGGGTGGGGTGCGTGGATCACCTGGCCGTTGCCCATGTACATCCCGATGTGGGAGGCGTCGGAGCGGTAGACGACCAGGTCACCGGGGCGCGCCTCGGACAGCGGGACCTGCCGGCCGGCGTACCGCTGGGCCTGTGAGGTGCGCGGCAGCGCGACCCCCGCCCGGGCGTACGACCACTGGGTCAGCCCGGAGCAGTCGAAGGAGGACGGGCCGTTGGCACCCCAGACGTAGGGCCTGCCGAGGGCGGAGCGGGCCGCCGCGACGGCGGCCGCCGCGCGGGGCGAGGCGGGCGCCTCGCCGGGGCCGGGCAGCTCCGGGCGCGCGGAGCGGGTGGCGCGGTCCCAGGCGGCGCGTTCGCCGGCCGGGAGGGAGTCGAGCAGCCGGCGGGCCTCGGCGAGCTTGCGCTCGACGGTCCGCTTGTGCGCGGCGACGGCCTTGCGGCTCTTCTCCAGCGCGCCGAGCTTTCCGGCCGCCTCCGCGCGGTCCTGGGCGAGGGAGCGCAGGGCGCTCCTCAGTCTCCTCAGCTCGGCGGCCTGGTGGACGGTGATCCGGTCCAGTACGGAGGCCCTCTCGAGGTAGTCCTCCGGATCGTCGGAGAGCAGCAGGGCGAGAGTGGGGTCGAGGCCGCCGGAGCGGTACTGGGCGCCGGCGAGCGAGCCCAGCGACTCCCGCATGGTGTTGACGCGGGCCTGCTGCCGGGCGATCCCGTCCTGGGCGTCGGCGATCCGCCGACGCAGTCCGTCGGCGCGCTCGTCGGCCTCGTTGTACGCCTCGGTCGCCTTCTCGGCCTCCCGGTACAGGCGGTCCACCTCGGCCCGGGTGACGTCGTACGGCGTGGCCGCGGCCGGTACGGCGGCGAGGGCGGTGGCCGCCGCGGACAGCAGACCGAGGGCGACGGCGGTGCCCCGGTCGGATCCGGACGACGGTGCGATACGGCGATGGGACCCCACGGGAAGCCGCGCTCCTTCCGCTGGCGGACAGGGAAACGCGGCAGACAGTAGCCCCCGGGGCCGGGGCGGACCAACGGCCCGGGGAGCCACACACGGTGACGCCCCGCCTGTGACCTGCGTCGAAGGCGGGGCGTGGGGCCGAACGGCGTGGCGGGGAATCCCCCGAACGGCGGCGGCTAGACGCGGACGCCGAACATGAACGGGCCGCCGATGGTGTTCATCGACTCGTAGCGCACGACGGTGCCGGTGCGCGGGGCGTGCAGCACCTGGCCGTTGCCCGCGTAGAGACCCACGTGGTGCAGGTCGTTGAAGAAGAAGACGAGGTCGCCGACCTTGAGCTGGCTCATCGAGTAGATCTTGGTGCCCGCGCCGGTCTGTGCCTCGGAGGTGCGCGGGATGCCGACGCCGGCCTGCGCGTACGCCCAGGAGGTCAGGCCGGAGCAGTCGAAGGAGGACGGGCCGGTGGCGCCGTAGACGTAGGGGGTGCCGATCTTGCTCTGGGCGGCGGCGAAGGCGGCGGCGGCGCGGCCGGAGCCGGCCGGGACCTTGACGTCGAGCGCCTCGCGCTCGCTGGCGCGGGTGGCGCGGGTCTCCTCGTCGGCGAGCTGGGCCTTCTCCGCGGCGGTGAGGCTGTTGAGCAGTTTCTGCGCGGAGGAGAGCTTGCCCTGGACTTCCTTCTTCTTGTTGCCCAGTTCGGTGCGGGTGGCGGAGAGGTCCTTGAGCTTCTCGGACGCCTCGGAGCGCTGCTGGGCGAGCTCGCGCTGCTTCTCCTGGATCTCCTTGAGCGCGTCGACCTGCTGGGTGCTCAACTGGTCGAGCGTGGACGCCTTGTCGAGGTAGTCGTCCGGGTCGGCGGAGAGGAAGAGCTGGACGGAGGGGTCGATGCCGCCGCTGCGGTACTGGGCGCTGGCCATCGAACCGAGGCCGTCGCGCAGCTCGTTGAGCTCCTGCTGGCCCTTGGCGACGTTGTCCTGGATCGTGGAGATCTCCTTCTGGAGCTTCTCCTGCTTCTCCTTGGCGCCGTTGTACTTCTCGGTGGCCTGCTCGGCCTGCTCGTAGAGCTTGTCGACCTTGGCCTTGACCTCGTCCTTGCTCGGCTTCTCGCTGGGCGCGGCATTGGCGGCCTGCGAGCTCATGACGACAGCGGCAGCGGCAGCGGTGGTGAGCACGGTGACGCGTGCGCGGCTCGGCTGCTTGGGACGACGGTGGGACGCCACGGAGACGAGCTCCTTCTCGAGAGTGATCGCGCGAGCGAGGGTTCGAAGGGAGACCCTAGTGATTCTCTTGTGATCAGTTCAAATCCCTGGACACAAAATCTCCGTTACAGCGCGTTTATTCGGTCCGAACTCACCTGCGGTGACGCACCCTTGACGCTACGTTGCGTGACGGTTCCGTCAATTCGGGCATAGATCCCGTACGTTGCACGAGGGACGGATGTGAATGAGGTGTGAGGTAAGCCTTTTGAGCGAGGTGCCGCGCGAACCGCTTCGGGAGTGCTGGGCGAGCCGCTTCGGGAGGTGCTAGGCGAGCCGCTTCAGGAGCACCGCCGAGGCGACCGGGCGGGCGCCCGCGCGGGCCACTCCGTCGGCGACCTCGCGGTCGGTGGAGGCGACGATGACGGGCCGCCCCGGCGGCTCGGCGCGCACCAGCTGGCGGATCAGCTCGTCGGCGGTGACGCCCGGCTTGGAGAACAGCACCCGCACCCCGCGCGGCGGCGCGAGCAGCACCGGCGCGGCCAGTTCGGCGCCGTCGAAGACGCAGGTCACCTCCGCCCCGGTCTGGGCGGCGAGCTGGGCGAGCTGGCCCAGCAGGCGCAACCGCTGCTTCTCCAGGGGCATCTGGGGATAGCCGGTCTTGGTCACGTTGTAGCCGTCGACGACCAGATGCGCCTGCGGCAGCGCCAGCAGCTGGTCGAGGACGGCCGGGTCGTGCTCGGACAGCGCGCGGTTGGCGATGTCCTTCGGGGTCATGCGGCCGGGCTCGACGGCGTCCACGGTCTCGGCGGGCCGGACGGACACGGGGGGCAGCGCCAGCTCCCGGCGGAGCCCCTGGGCGGCGTCGAGGACGGTGTCGAGGAGCAGCCGGACCCGCATGTCCTCCACGCTGCGGCCCTCCCGGGCGGCCCGGCGGGCGGCCTCGAGGGCGGCCTCGGTCTCCCCCAGCCGGGCCTTGAGGCGCCGGCTCTCGCTCTCGGCGGCCGACACCTGGGCGTTCCCCTCGGCGCGCACGGCCTCCATCTCGCCCCGCAGCTTGCGCACGGCGGCCTCGCCGCGCTTGACGTCGCTGAGGGCGGAGCGCAGCTTGCGGTGCAGCGACTCGGCTTCCTTCTTCGCCGACTCCAGCTCGGTGCGCAGCCGCTCGGTCTCGGACTTGGTGTGCTCCCGGGCCCGGGCGAGTTCGGCGCGCAGCCGCTCCAGCTCGGCCCGGGTCTCCTCGTCGGCGCGCTCGGCGTCGGCGCGCTGGGCCTCCTCGCCCGCGGCGGTGACCAGCTTGACCCAGCCGGCCGGGCGGAGCACGTAGGCCGCGGCCGCCACGTCGAGCGGGTCCGCGGCCGGGGGCGGGGAGCCCGCGTCGAGGGCGTCGGCCAGTTCCGGCTGGGCCTCCCTGAGCTTCTCCCCGATGCGCTGCCGGAACAGCGGATCGGTCTCCAGCGCCGCGGCCATGGCGTTGCCGGCGAACTTGGCGCGGCGGTTCGGGGCGAAGCGCGCGTACTGCCTCAGCTGGGCGGGCAGCTCGGCGACCGTGAGCCCGCCGAAGCCGTCGGCGACGATCTGCACGACCCGGCGGCGCACTCCGTCGGGCAGCGGACGGTCGAGCACCTCGGCGGCGCCGTCCTGCGGCCCCCCGCCCGTGGTCTCCACCATCCGTCACACCCCTATGTCCGTTCTGCGACCCCGCGCGGGGTCACGTCAGCGGGCCCTCCCCCACTGCCGACTTCGTTCGAGCGGGAGGGACCCCCTTCGCTCAGGAACCGGCACCCGGCCTGTCCACGAGTTCCACCTGGTCCACGGCGTTGCACCAGCGGCACCGCACCGACTCGATGGTCTCACCGAGCACCTCGCGCTCCTCGACCGTGGGCTCTCCGGCCAGATCGAGGTGGACGTACTCGACGACCTTCGACGAGCGGGTCACGTCGAAGCGGGTGAGGTTGCCGCAGAGGGTGCAGCGCCACCGCGTCGAGGCGGTCGGCAGAGGAACCGTCATCGTGGCTGTTCGCCTTCCTTCCAGTGTCCGGGACGCGCCGGCTCACCGGTGCGTGTGGCTCGTAACCCTACGGCCTGGCGGGTCCCCGCCGCCCGCCCGTCCATGGCGGCGAGGCGGTCTGTGCGGTTGCATCCGGTTACGTCATGCTCTGTATTCATGATCCGTGACTGGAGAGCGTCGGCCGCCGGGGCGATCCGGGGCGCCTCCGCGCCGGTGACCCACACCCTCATCGTGCTGTGCTGCGTGCTCTTCCTGATCGGGCCGGTGTCGGGCCTGAATCCGGCCCACGGCTCCGGGGAGGAGCTGCTCGCCGCGCAAAGGACCCATTTCCGGCACTGGGGCGTCATTCCCGCAGACCTGTTCGAAGGATCCCCCGCGGCCTTCCTCACCCCCGCCACGGCGCTCTTCGTGCACGGCAGCTGGGTGCACCTGCTCGGCAACATGCTGTTCCTCCAGGTCTTCGGAGCGATGACCGAGGCACGGATGGGCCGGGTGCGGTTCACCCTGTGCTACGTCGGCTGCGGCTACCTCGCACTGCTGGGGTACGCCGCCACCGACGCGGGCTCCGAGCAGTCCCTGGTCGGTGCCTCCGGGGCGATCTCGGCGGTGCTCGGCGCGTTCCTCTTCCTGTTCCCCCGGGCGCGGGTGACCAGTCTCCTGCCGTTCCTGTTCTTCCTGCCGGTACGGCTGCCGGCGTGGGTGGTGCTGCCGTTCTGGGCGGCGCTGCAGTGGGTGGCGGCGGGACGGGCGGGCGAGGGGCCGGGGGTGGCGTACCTGGCGCACCTGATCGGGTTCGGGCTGGGCTTCGGCTACGCGTGGGTGCGCTTCGGCGGGACGACTACAGTGAAGGCCACCCCCGCTCCGGCCCCTGAGGGAGAGAACCAACCGTGATCACCGCGATCGTCCTCATCAAGACCAGCGTGGACCGGATCCCCGAGATCGCGGAACGGATCGCCGCGCTGGACAGCGTCAGCGAGGTCTTCTCCGTGACCGGCACGTACGACCTGATCGCCATGGTGCGGGTGCGTGAGCACGAGGACCTGGCGGAGGTCATCCCCGGCCGGATCAGCAAGATCCCGGGGGTGGAGGGCACCGACACGCACGTGGCGTTCCGTACGTACTCGCAGCACGACCTGGAGGCGGCGTTCGCCATCGGGCTGGACAGCTAGCGGTCCGCGCCGGGGTGCTCGTCCCTCCGGTCGGTGCCGGTCCTGGGTGCCTCGGCCGGTTCTTCGCCCCCGCCGCCCCTTCCCGTCCCGGGGCTCCGCCCCGGACCCCGCTCCTCGAGCGCCGGAGGGGCTGCCACGGCCGGAGGGGACGGAACCGGTGGATGAAGAGTTCTTCATCCGGCGCTCATCCGGGACCTCCGGTGCGGTGCGCAGGATCGGGGCATGGTCTTCACTCGCCGGATGGCGGCACTCGCCGCCGTCGTACTGATCCCGCTGGGCGTCGCCGCGACCAGTTACGCCCTGGCCGACAGTCCCGAACCGCCCAAGGTGCCGCCCCGGGTCGAACTGGACAGCGGCTCGCCCACCCCGGCGCCCACGGCCCCGTCCACGCGGCCCGAGCCGACGCCCAGCGACGAGGTCGTCTCCCGGCCTCCCGTGACCGACAGCCCAGCGGATGACGACGATGACGACGACGGAGGCCAGGACTCCCCGGACGACGCCCCCGGCGGGGACGACGGACCGGACGACGACGGCTGACCGGGTCCGCCGGCGGATCTCCGCCCGGGTCCGCATCCTGCTGTGGCTGCTGTTCGTCATGGCGGTCGCGTTCGCCTCGGTCGCCATGACCACCCGCTCCTTCCTGCTGCGGGACGTGGACCACCGGATCAACGGCCTGCTCGCCCAGGAGACCGGTGAGTTCGCCAACTTCGAGGAGCGCGGCTTCGATCCGGAGACGGGCCGGTCCTTCACCGACCCGGACCGGCTGCTGCGGGTCTTCCTGGAACGGCAGTACGCCGACCCGGACGAGGAGCTGATCGGCCTGGTGGCCCGCGGCAGCGGCGGCCCGGCGAAGCTCACCCAGCCGCGCGAACTGCCCGTCGCCCTGCCCCTGTACGAGGACGACGACGCCCGGCGCCGCATCTTCGAATCGCCCGACGCCTCCGGTGTGCTGCAACGGCCCGAGGGCGAGATCCGCTGGGCCAAGGTGGCCGTGGCCCGGCACGGCGGCGGCGCCCCGGAGGCGGCGTTCGTCGTCGCCTTCCACCCCGAGCGCGAAGTGGCGCGGGTGGACGAGGTGTTCCGGGTGCTGCTCGCCATCTCCGGGGTCGCCCTGCTGCTGACCACCGGCATCGGCTGGGCGGTCGCCGGGCGGATCCTGCAGCCCGTGCGGCTGGTGCGCACCGCCGCCGCGCAGCTCACCGAGCAGGACCTCACCCGCCGTATCGCGGTGCGCGGCCACGACGACATCGCGGCCCTCGCCGAGACGTTCAACGCGATGCTCGACCGGCTGGAGCGGGCCTTCGCCGTCCAGCGCCAGTTCGTCGACGACGCCGGCCACGAACTGCGCACCCCGATCACCATCGTGCGCGGACACCTGGAGCTGATGGGCGACGACCCGGCCGAACGGGAGGAGACCGTCCGCCTCGTCACCGACGAACTCGACCGGATGAGCCGCATCGTGGAGGACCTGCTGCTGCTCGCCAAGGCCGAACGCCCCGACTTCGTCCGCCCCGAGCCGGTCCAGCTCGCCGAACTCACCGCCGACGTCTACGTCAAGGCCCGCACCCTCGGTGAACGCGACTGGCGGCTCACGGAGACGGCCGACCGGGAGGCCGAGCTGGACCCTCAGCGGATCACCCAAGCGATGGTGCAGCTGGCGCAGAACGCGGTGCAGCACACCACTCCCGGCCAGACCATCCGCATCGGCTCCCGCGCGGAGGGTTCCCGCATCGAGCTGTACGTCGCCGACTCGGGCCCCGGGGTCCGGCCGCAGGACCGGGAGCTGGTCTTCGAACGCTTCCGGCGCGGCACCTCCCGGCGCGGGGCGCGCGGTTCGGGCGCCGGGCTCGGCCTGTCGATCGTCAAGGCGATCGCCGAGGGCCACGGCGGCCGGGTCCGCCTGCACGACACCGAGGGCGGCGGCGCCACCTTCGTACTCACCCTGGAAGAGGCACCGCATTGAACCGGATCCTGATCGTCGAGGACGAGGAGCGCATCGCCTCCTTCGTGGAGAAGGGACTGCGCGCCAACGGCTTCACCACCACCGTCGTCCCCGACGGCGAGACCGGCCACGAGTACGCCCTGACCGGCGGTTTCGACCTGATCGTCCTCGACATCGGACTGCCCGGCCGGGACGGCTTCACCGTGCTGCGCGAGCTGCGCGAGTCCCGGGTGACGACCCCGGTGATCGTGCTGACCGCGCGGGACTCGGTACGGGACACGGTGGCCGGCCTGGAGGGCGGCGCCGACGACTGGATGACCAAGCCGTTCCGCTTCGAGGAACTGCTCGCCCGGGTACGGCTGCGGCTGCGCACCGCGGCCCGGGCGCCGGAGGTGACGGTGCTGAAGGCGGGCGAGCTCAGCCTCGACCTGCGCACCCGCCGCGCCCGCGCCGGGGACCGCACCGTCGACCTGACGGCCCGTGAATTCGTGTTGCTGGAACTGTTCCTGAGGCACCCCGGGCAGGTACTCTCCCGCGAGCAGATCCTCTCCCACGTGTGGGGCTACGACTTCGACCCCGGCTCCAACATCGTGGACGTCTACGTGCGGGCGTTGCGCAAGAAGCTCGGCGCGGAGCAGGTGGAGACGGTCCGCGGGATGGGCTACCGGCTCCCCGCGTGACGGCCCCCGCGCCGGGGCCGGCCCGCCGGGTGAAGTTTCCTTCATCTCCGGCTCATCGACGGCTCACCGCCGGGGTGAATCGTCGATGACGTGACTTTGAACCCCCGCCTGACCGCGGCCCTGTGCGTGGCCCTGTCGCTGTGCGCGCTGCTCGCGGTCCCCGGCACCTTCCCCGGTCTCGGCGGGGACGCGCGCCTCACCCTCGCCGTGTTCACGCTGGCGACCTGCGCGTGGATCGGTACGCCGATCGACGACACGTACATCGCGCTGGGCGCCGGACTCGCGCTGACGGTGACCGGGGTGATCAGCAGCGACACCCTGTTCGGCACCCTGGGCGACTCGACGGTGTGGCTGCTGATCTGCGCGTTCGTGCTGGCGGCGGCGGTCACCCGGACCGGGCTCGCGGGGCGGGCGGCGGCCTTCCTGGTCGGCGGGGCGCGTACGGTGCGGCAGTTGACGCACCTGACGACGGCCGCGCTGGTCGTCACGGCGTTCGCGGTGCCGGCCACGTCCGGCCGGGCGGCGCTCGCCCTGCCGGTGTTCCTCGCCCTCGCCAAGGCGCTCGCCGACCGGAAACGGCTGGTCGTGATGTTGGCGCTGCTGTTCCCGACCGTGATCCTCCTGTCGGCGGTGGCCACCTTGATCGGTGCGGGCGCGCACCTGATCACCGTGTCGGTGCTGTGGGAGGCCGCCGGGGAACGGGTCGGCTTCACCGAGTGGCTGCTGCTCGGGCTGCCGTTGGCCGTGGCCTCCTCCCATCTGGCCGCCGAGGCCGTCCTGTTGACCACCACCCGGCGCGCGGACCGCAAGGATCCCGTGCACATCACCGCCGAGGAGATCCAGCGGCACAGCGACCGCCCGGTCACCGGCTCCTGGACGCAGGCCGAGAAGCGCTGCGCGCTGCTGCTGGCCACGGTCGTCGCCCTGTGGTGCAGCGAGCCGCTGCACCGGGTGTCCCCCGCGGTGGTCGCGCTGATCGGCGCGGTCGTCGCCGCCTCGCCGGCGCTGGGCACCGTACGGCTGAAGGACGCGCTGAGGACGGTGCCCTGGTCGCTGCTGCTGTTCATGGCGGCGACGATGGCGATGGGCGTGGCGCTCACCGAGTCGGGCGCGGCGAAGTGGCTGGTCGGCGGGTTGCCGTCGGGCATCACCCCGGTGATGTTCCTGGCGGTCGTGATCTCCGTCAGCACGGCCGCCCACCTGATGCTCCAGTCCCGCTCCGCCCGTTCCTCCGTGCTGGTCCCGCTGGTGGTCGCGGCGGCCGTCGGCGCCGGGGTGAACCCGGTCGCGGCGGCGCTCGCCTCCACCGCCGCCGCGGGCTTCTGCCACACGCTCCCGGCCTCCGCGAAACCGGTCACGCTCTTCGCGGACATCCCCGGCACCCCCACCTACACCCCGCGCGACCTGCTGCGGCTGTCCGCCGTGCTGGCCCCGCTCACCGCCGCCCTGGTCCTGCTGTTCGCCGTCGCGGTGTGGCCGCTGCTCGGCGTCCCCGTGACCCGCTAAGGAGTTCCCCTCATGCTGAACCGTGTCGTCGTAGCCCCCAGCGGTTTCAAGGAGTCGCTGTCCGCCCAGGCCGCCGCCGACGCCATCGCGGCGGGCGTCCGCCGGGTGCTGCCGGACGCCGAGATCGACCGGATCCCGCTGGTGGACGGCGGTGAGGGCACCGCCTCGGCGCTGGCCTCGGCGACCGGCGGCCGGCTGGTCGCGCTGTCCGCCACCGGCCCGGTCGGCGAACCGGTCGGCACCCACTTCGCGCTGCTCGGCTCCGGGGACACGGCGGTGGTGGAGATGGCGGCGGTGGCCGGACTCTCCCTCGTCCCCCGCACCCGGCGCGACCCTGGCGCCACCACCACGTACGGCGTCGGGGAACTGATCCGCGCCGCCCTCGACCAGGGGGTGCGGCGGATCCTGGTGGGCTGCGGCGACTCGGGCACCTCCGACGGCGGCGCGGGCGCGCTCCAGGCGCTCGGCGCGCGGCTGCTGGACGCGGACGGACGTGAACTGGCGCCCGGCGGAAGCGAGTTGACGCGCCTGGCCCGTATCGACCCGGCCGGGCTCGATCCCCGTCTCGCCGGTGTGGAACTCCTCGTCGCCTGCAACCCCTTCAACGTGCTGTGCGGGGAGCGGGGCGTGGCCCGGGTGTTCGGCCCGCAGAAGGGGGCGGGTCCGGAGCAGGTCGAGGAGTTGTCGGCGGCGCTGGAGAACTGGGCGCGGGTGCTGACCCGCGATCTCGCCGTCACCGGCACCGATCTGCGCCTGGGCCGCGGTACGGGTGCCTCCGGCGGACTGGGCGCCGGGCTCGCCGCCCTGGGCGGGTCCCTCCTGCCCCGCTTCCAGGTCCTGCTGGACCACCTCGACCTGGACGCCCGGCTGGCCCGCGCCGATCTGGTCGTCACCGCGGAGGGCGCCCTGGACCACCAGACGCCGCGCGGCAAGGTCCCGGCGGAGGTGGCGCGCCGCGCCAAGCTGTCCGGGCGGCCGGTGCTGGCGCTGGCGGGGACGCTCGGGGAGGGGGCGGGGGAGGTGCCGGGCGTGGACGCCTGCCACGGCATCCTGCCCGCGCCGATGGCTCTGGCGGAGGCGCTGGTGCGGGGCGCGGAGCTGCTCACCGACGCGACGGAGCGCGCGCTGCGCATGATCGTCCTGGGCGCGCGCCTGCCGGCGACCACCTAGGTTTTTCGCCCCCGCCGCCCCTTCCCGTTCCCGTCCCCCGGGGGCGCTGCCCCCGGACCCCCGCTCCTCAAACGCCGGAGGGGCTAAATCTCAGCCCCTCCGGCGTTTGAGGAGCGGGGTCTGGGGCGGAGCCCCAGGTTCGGGACGGGAAGGGGCGGCGGGGGCGAAAGAAATCACCCGCGGGCGGAGGTGTCCGGGACGCAGCGGCCGTCCACCGTCCGGTAGGACCACCTCGCCCCGTCCCGCACCAGCTCCCGCACCGCCCGCACGAACCGCTCCACGTGCTCGTCCGGCGTCCCCGCCCCGAAGCTCACCCGGATCGCGTTGAGCGACTTCTCCCCGGGCCCCGCCTCGGGCGCCCCGCACTCCCCCTGCGCCCCCGCGTCACCACCGAGCAGCGTCCGCACCAGCGGGTGCGCGCAGAACAGCCCGTCCCGTACGCCGATGCCGTACTCGGCGGAGAGCGCGGCCGCGAAGTGGGAGCTGTTCCAGCCCTCGACGACGAAGGAGAGCACGCCGACGCGCGGGGCGTCGTCCCCGAACAGGGACAGGAAGCGCACCTCGGGCACGTCCGCGAGTCCCGCGCGCACCGCGCCGATCAGCTCCTCCTCGCGGGCGACCAGGGCGTCGAACCCGGCCTCGGTGAGCGCCGTGCAGGCGGAGGCGATGGAGTACGCGCCGATGACGTTGGGCGATCCGGCCTCGTGGCGGGCGGCGCCGTCGTGCCACTCCACGTCCACTCCCCCGTCCCCGCGCCGGGTGACCCTGCGGCTGGCACCGCCGCCCGCGAGGTACGGCTCGGCCTCCCGGAGCCAGTCGGCGCGGCCGGCCAGCACGCCGGAGCCGAAGGGGGCGTACAGCTTGTGCCCGGAGAAGGCGACCCAGTCGACGTCCAGGTCACGGACGCTCACCGGGTGGTGCGGGGCGAGCTGGGCGGCGTCCAGGACGATCCGGGCGCCGTGCGCGTGCGCGGCGGCGGCCAGTTCCCGTACGGGCCACAGCTCGCCGGTGACGTTGGAGGCGCCGGTGACGCAGACCAGGGCCGGGCCGTGGGGGTCACGGTCGGCGAGGGCGCGCTCCAGGGTCTCCACCGCCTGCCGGGGGCTGCGCGGGGCGTCGAGGAAGGTGACGCGTGCTCCGCGCCAGGGCAGCAGGGAGGCGTGGTGCTCGGTCTCGAAGACGAAGACCTCGCAGCCGTCGGGGAGCACGGTGGCGAGCAGGTTGAGGGAGTCGGTGGTGGAGCGGGTGAACACCACCTGGTCCCCGGTGCGGCAGTCGAGGAAGTCCGCGACGGTCCGGCGGGCGTTCTCGAACAGGTCGGTGGAGAGCTGGGAGAGGTATCCGGCGCCCCGGTGGACGCTGCCGTAGTACGGCGCGTAGGCGGCCACGTCGTCCCAGACCCGCTGGAGGGCGGGGGCGCTGGCGGCGTAGTCGAGGGCGGCGTAGGTGACCTCGCCGCCGGTGACGAGGGGGACGGTGACGTCCCGGCCGAGGACGGGCAGGGGGGCGCGGACGGACGTGTCGGCGGCGACGGACATGGCACAACTCCCGGTGAGGCAGGCGGAATCTCCGCGCGAGCGCACATCGCTCGAGCGCGGAGGGAGGGGAAAAGGGGTGCGCGGAGGCGGGGCTCGGCAGCCCTGGCCCTGTCGTGACGTTCCCGGCGTCCGCCCGGAGGTCGGGCCGCGTGGCGTCAGGTGCGTGCCCTCGGCGTGCCGGTCCCCGAGCCCCGTACGGGATGTACTCGGCTCAGGTCCCGGTGCGGCGGAAGTGCGTGCACGGCGTCACGCGACGGGCGGGAACGGGCGACAGGGCCTAGCGCATTCGCTTGCTCACGGAAGACTCCTCGACGACCAGGACCCCTGGTGTACGAGGGGCCCGCGCTTGCCGTGGGCCTTGCTGCTCACGGCCTGGTCTTCACCCGGGGCACCCCGCCACGGACGGAGGGTTGCCGGACAGCCGGCCGGGGCCTGATGGCTGTCACTCATGACCTGGACAGGAAAGTACGTGAAGTGATCGACGTCCCGCAACCCGTGTCCGGATCGCGGGACGTCCCGCGGCCCGACGGGAGGACCTGCCCGGCGGATCGGCCCGAAGGAAACCGCCGGTGCCTCACAGCCCCGGTCAGCGAGGACGATGAAAGTACCCCGCGCGGGGAACCCGCCGGGCGGGCCTTACGCGTTGCTGGCGGCCACCCAGCGCTCCAGGACCCGCTTGGCGGCCCCCGAGTCGATCGCCTCGGCCGCCTTCGCCATACCGGCGCGGATCCGCCCCGTCAGGGTGCCGTCGCCGGGCTCCAGGGCCACCAGGGCCGCCGCCGAGTTCAGCAGCACCGCGTCCCGCACGGGACCCGGTTCGCCGTCGAGGAGCCGGCGGGCGACCTCGGCGTTGTAGGAGGCGTCGGCGCCGCGCAGGGCCTCCACGGGCACCAGGTCGATGCCGACGTCGCGCGGGTCGAAGGTCTCCTCGTCGACCTTGCCGTCGCGGACGACCCACACTCTGGAGGTGGCGGTGGTGGTCAGCTCGTCGAGTCCGTCGTCACCGCGGAACACCAGCGTGGAGTTGCCGCGTTCGGCGAAGACCCCGGCCATGATGGGCGCCATCCGCAGGTCGGCGACCCCGACCGCCTGTGCCTTGACCCGCGCCGGATTGGCCAGCGGGCCGAGGAAGTTGAACACCGTGCGGATGCCGAGCTGGCCGCGGGCGGCGGCGACGTGGCGCAGCGCCGGGTGGAACTTCACCGCGAAGCAGAAGGTGATCCCGGCCTCCTCGGCGACCTCGGCGACCCGTCGCGGGGTCAGCTCCAGGTTGACGCCGAGCTTCTCCAGGACGTCGGAGGCGCCGGACGCGGAGGAGGCGGCCCGGTTGCCGTGCTTGACGACCTTCGCGCCGGTGCCGGCCACGACGATCGAGGACATCGTGGAGATGTTGACCGTCTTGGCGCCGTCCCCGCCGGTGCCGACGATGTCGACGGTCGCGCCCGGCACCTCGATCACGTTGGCGTGGTCGTACAGCGCCCGCACGCAGCCGGTGATCTCCTCGACGGTCTCGCCCTTGGCCCGCAGGGACACCGCGAACCCGGCGATCTGCGCGTCGGTCGCCTCGCCGCGCATGATCAGGTCCATCGCCCAGGCGGTGTCGTCGGCGGACAGGTTCCGTCCGTCCAGGAGTCCGTTCAGCAGGGCGGGCCAGGAGCGGCCCGCCGCGGTGTCGCCTCCAGCGGGGGTCACAGCGCTCATGGCCGCTCCTGACGGTCGTGGAAGGGTCGCGGGGACCCGGCAGGTCCCGGGCCCCACCCTATCGAGGTCCGGGGACGGCGAAGGGCCCCCGTCCGCAGAACGGACGGGGGCCCTTCGCCGTCGTGTGGCGACTGGGGTGAGGTGCCGAAGGGGATCAGTGGTGGCCGTGGCCGCTCGTGATCTCCTTGTACTCCTCGACGGTCGGCTTCGGGATCTGGGCGTCCTCGCCGTAGTAGCCCTTGCTCAGCTTGGCGCGCAGCTTCTCGGTCGCCTTCACCTTGCGCCGGACACCGTTCTCGTCGACCTCGGGGCCGATCTCGAACGGCTTGTACTGCTCGTGCGCGGTGAGGGTGTACATCTGCTCCTGGCTGAGCGGCTCGTGCACCTCGATGAACTCACCGTGCGGCAGGCGCTTGATGATGCCCGACTCGCGGCCGTGCAGCACCTTCTCCTTGTCCCGGCGCTGCAGGCCGAGGCAGATCCGCTTGGTGACGACGAACGCGATGACCGGTCCCACGAAGAAGCCGATGCGGACGAACCAGGTGACCGCGTTGATCGAGAGGTGGAAGTGCGTGGCGAAGATGTCGTTGCCACCACCGATCAGCATGATCATGTACGCCGTGACCCAGGCGACGCCGAAGGCCGTACGGGTCGGGGCGTTGCGCGGCCGGTCCAGGATGTGGTGCTCGCGCTTGTCCCCGGTGATCCAGGACTCGATGAACGGGTAGAGCGCGATGACCGCCAGGAAGAGACCGAAGATCACCAGCGGGACGAAGACGCCCAGGACCAGGGTGTGGCCCCAGAAGTTGATCTCCCAGCCGGGCATCGCGCGGACCAGGCCCTCGGCGAAGCCCATGTACCAGTCGGGCTGGGCGCCCGTGGACACCATGTCCGGACGGTACGGGCCCAGGGCCCAGATCGGGTTGATGGACGCGATGCCGGCGATCAGCGCGGTGAAGCCGAAGACCAGGAAGAAGAAGCCTCCCGCCTTCGCCATGTAGACCGGCAGCAGCGGCATGCCCACGACGTTCTTGTTGGTCCGTCCGGCACCCGCGAACTGCGTGTGCTTGTGGTAGAAGACCAGGATCAGGTGGGCGACCACCAGGCCGAGCATGATGCCCGGCAGCAGCAGGATGTGGATCGAGTAGAACCGCGCCACGAAGTCCGTGCCGGGGAACTCCCCGCCGAACAGGAACATCGAGATGTACGTGCCGACGATCGGCACGGACAGGATCGCGCCCTGGGTGAAGCGGACACCGGTGCCGGAGAGCAGGTCGTCCGGCAGCGAGTAACCGGTGAAACCGGTGAACATGCCGAGGACGAACAGCAGGAAGCCGAACAGCCAGTTGATCTCACGCGGCTTGCGGAACGCGCCGGTGAAGAAGACGCGCATCATGTGCACGAACATGCCGGCCAGGAAGATGACCGCGGCCCAGTGGTGGATCTGCCGGATCAGCAGACCGCCCCGGACGTCGAAGCTGATGTCCAGCGTCGACTTGTAGGCCTCGCTCATCAGCTGTCCCTGCAGCGGGACGTAACTGCCGTGGTACTCCACCTCGTTCATCGACGGGTGGAAGAACAGCGTCAGGTACACACCCGTGAGGATGATGATGAGGAAGCTGTAGAGGCAGATCTCGCCCAGCATGAAGGACCAGTGGTCCGGGAAGATCTTGCGCATGTTGGCCTTGGCCAGGGAGTAGATCCCCAGCCGGCCGTCGGCCCAGTCGGCGACGCGCTCGCCGGCCGGGGCCTTCCCGCGCGAGCGGGACTCGGGGGTCGTCGTAGTACTCATCCGCGCTCCCAGAAGGCAGGACCGACGGGCTCTTCGAAGTCGCCGAGCGCTTCGAGGTAGCCCTCGTCGTTCACGCCGATGCGCAGCTGCGGCAGCGGGTGACCGGCGGGACCGAAGATGACCTTGGCTCCGTCGGAAAGGTCGAAGGTGGACTGGTGGCAGGGGCACAGCGCGTGATGCGTCTGCTGCTCGTACAGGGAGATCGGGCAACCGACGTGGGTGCAGATCTTCGAGTACGCGAGGATGCCCTCGTGCGACCACTCGAGGGACCGCTTGTCCTTGATGTCGTCCGGCTTGATGCGGACCAGCATCAGTGCGGCCTTGGCGATCTCGTTCTGGAAGTCGTGGTCGTGCTCCTCCAGGCCCTCGGGCTTGGCGAAGGTCAGCGAGCCCACGATGAGGTCGGACGGCCGCAGCGGCTCGTTCGTGTTCATGTTGACGATGAGCCTGCCCTTGCCCCACAGGGTGTGGCGCAGCTTGCCCTCGGGCAGCGGACCGAGCTCGCGCAGCAGTACGACGCCGGAGAGCGGGACCAGGGTGAGGGCGCCGAACATCGTGTTGCGGATCAGCTTGCGCCGGCCGAGCGCCGACTCCTTGGCGCCCTGGCGGAAGTCGTCCATGACCTTCGCCCTGAGCTCCGGCGAGGCCTCGATCGGGTGCCGGTCGTCGGTCAGCTCCTCGTCGGACATCAGGGTGCGGGCCCAGTGGACCGCGCCCGCGCCGATGGCGAACAGCGCGATGCCGAGCGTCACGCCGAGCGCGAGGTTCAGGGCGCTGATGTGGCCCAGCGGGAAGACGTAGACGATCTTCTCGACCGGGATCGCCACGAACGAGGCGATGAAGCCGACGGTGGCGAGCATCGACAGTGTGAACAGCAGGGCGACCGTGCGCTCGGACCGCTTGGCGGCCCGCTCGTCGATGTCCTGGATCCGGTGCTCGTGGGGCGGCAGGCCCGGGTCGGCGAACGGGTGCTTCTCGTCCGCGACCTTCACCGCGCCGTGGGTGGTGTCCTGCGCTGCGGGCAGGTTCTCTTCGGGGATGTCTTGGCTACTCATGACTTCTTGGCCTTTGCGGTCCGAGCGGCGACCCACACAGCGACGGTGATCAGCCCGCCGAGACCGAAGATCCAGCCGAACAGGCCCTCACTGACCGGGCCGAGCCCGCCCAGCTCCATGCCGCCCGGGCTTTCGGAGTCGTCGCTGTTGACCTCGCCCAGGTACGCGATGATGTCCTTCTTGTTCTGCTCCGTCAGCGTGCTGTCCGGGAAGGAGGGCATGTTCTGCGGGCCGGTGAGCATGGCCTCGTAGATGTGCTTGGGAGCGACGTCCTCCAGGCTGGGGGCGTACTTGCCGTGCGTGAGCGCACCGCCCTTGCCGGTGAAGTTGTGGCACTGCGCGCAGTTGTTGCGGAACAGTTCGCCGCCCTTGGCGATGTCGGCGCCCTCGGGGCCGTACTGCTCGGCGGTGGGGATGGCCGGGCCGGCGCCCAGGGAAGCGATGTACGCCGCCAGCTGGTCGATCTCGGCCTGCGTGTAGACGGCCGGCTTGTCCGGGATCTGCGCGGCCTGCGAGGTGGCGGCCGGCATGCGGCCGGTGCTCACCTGGAAGTCCACGGCCGCGGCGCCCACGCCCACCAGGCTGGGGCCGTCGGAGGTGCCCTGACCGCCGGTGCCGTGGCAGCTGGCACAGCCGACCGCGTAGAGCTTCTTGCCCTCCTCGATGGTGAGGGACTGGGCGGTTTCGTCGGCCTGCGCCTTGTCCGCGGGTGCGAACACGGCGTAGAGCCCCCCGGTGCATGCCAGCGCGAGGAGGAGGACGACGAGCGCCGCCAGCGGATGGCGTCGTCGTGCGGAGAGCTTTTTCACGGATTACCCCGGTGTCAGGATCTTCTGCGTCGATGCTTCTGGTTGGTGCGCCCTCGAGGAGCGCGCGCGGATGCGGGCCCGGCTACTTGATCATGTAGATCGTGGCGAAGAGGCCGATCCAGACGACATCGACGAAGTGCCAGTAGTAGGACACGACGATGGCCGCGGTCGCCTGCTCGTGGGTGAACCTCTTGGCCGCGTAGGTCCGGCCCAGGACCAGCAGGAAGGCGATGAGACCGCCCGTCACGTGCAGGCCGTGGAAGCCGGTGGTCAGGTAGAACGCCGAGCCGTATGCGTCGGAGGAGAGGGACAGGCCCTCGTGCTTGACCAGCTCGGTGTACTCGAGGACCTGACCGCCGATGAAGATCGCGCCCATGATGAAGGTGACGACGAACCACATCCGGAGCTTCTTCACGTCACCGCGCTCGGCGGCGAACACGCCGAGCTGGCAGGTGAGGGAGGAGAGCACCAGGATCGTGGTGTTCGCCGCCGAGAACGGGAAGTTCAGGGCGTCGGCCTTCTCCGACCAGAAGTCGGGGCCGGTCACCGATCGCAGGGTGAAGTACATCGCGAAGAGGGCCGCGAAGAACATCAGCTCGGAACTCAGCCAGATGATGGTTCCGACGCTGGTGAGGTTCGGTCGGTTGACCGACGGGTGCGCGTGCCCGGTATCTACTGTCGTTGCTGTCGCCACGCCGACATTATGTCGGTCGCTTATCCCGCCCTCACTCCCGGGGGTGCCGTTCGGTGCGTTCAGCCCTCCTGGACTGCCCGTATGGCCCATCCGGGGGCCGTGGCGGAGCCCTCGCGAAGCCGTCTCGAAGGCGTGTCCGAACCAGTGTTGACAAGCGGTCCGAAGGGGTAGCATCCGCGCCATCGGTACCCGAAGTTCCCGACAGAGCCGTGCCCTCTCTCTTACGCGTGGAGGAACAATGCAGGCGACCGCCACGGTGCTGGTCTACAGCGACGACGCCAACACCCGGGAGCAGGTGCGGCTCGCCACCGGGCGGCGGCCGGCACCGGACGTGCCCGTCGTGGAGTTCGTGGAGTGCGCGACCCCCGCGGCCGTGCTGGCGGAGCTCGACCGGGGCGGCATCGACGTGTGCGTGCTGGACGGCGAGGCCGTGCCGATGGGGGGCATGGGGATGTGCCGGCAGATCAAGGACGAGGTGTTCGACTGCCCGCCGGTGCTGTTGCTGATCGGCAGGCCGCAGGACGCGTGGCTGGCGACGTGGAGCCGCGCCGAGTCCGCGGTGACCCTGCCGGTGGAGCCGGTGGAGTTCGCCTCGGCGCTGGCGTCCCTGCTGCGACGGAAGGCTCTTGCGGGAGCCTAGGAGCTCGGACCTGTCCGTGGTCCGGCGGCCTCGGGCCGGTGGGGGTGTTCGCGCCCACGCGGCGGAGCCGCGCATCGGCACGGCCCGCGCCCCTTTCGGGGCGCTACACCGCCGTCGGCCTGAGACGTGCCGCCTTTCGGGGGTTCTGGGTCTTGTCCGGGGTGAGGGCGCTGCCCGCCTGCCATGTGGTCCAGTCCAGGTTCCAGTCGCCGTAGCCGTTGCCGAAGGGTTCCATCGTGTCGCCGGCCGAGTTCTCGACCTCGACGACGTCGCCCTCGCGGACGGTGTCGAAGAACCACTCCGCGTCATCGGTGCTCATGCCGACGCAGCCGTGGCTGACGTTGTCGTAGCCCTGGGAGCCGACGGACCAGGGGGCGGCGTGCACGTACTCGCCGCTCCAGGTCACCCGAGTGGCGAACTCGACGTCCATGTCGTACGACTCCGTCGAGCCCTCGGCGATGCCGACGGTGGTGCTGCGCATACGTACGAGGCGTTCCTTGGCGAGCACGACCTTGACGCCGTTGCGGGTCTCGAAGCCGGGCTTGCCGGTGGTGACGGGGATCTGCCTGATCTCCTCGTCGTTCTTGTAGACCGTCATCCGGTGCGCGGCGGCGTCGGTGACGGCTGTCACCCGGTCACCGGTGCGGATCGTCAGGGGCTCGGACCTGCCGCCCCGCAGCCGGTCGTTGATCCTGATGCCCTCCAGGGTGCTGCGCACGCTGACGGTGGCGTGGGCGGGCCAGTACTCCTGGGGGCGGTAGTGCAGCTTCTTGTCGTCCACCCAGTGCCAGGCGCCGGACACGGCGGGGGTGGACTCGACCCTCAGGCCGCGCTCCACGACGGCTCGCTGGGCCCGGTCCTTGACGGGTGCGTTCAGCTCGGCGGTGAGGGGCTGGCCGACGCCGTACGTGCCCGCCGCGGGCCCGAAGGCGACGGTCAGGCGCTGGGCGGCGGGGGGCTTGGCGGTGGTGAAGGTGAGGACCTTGCGGCCGGGCGCCCCGTCCTCGTCCTCGGTGCTCACCCGGACCGTGTAGCGGGCGCCCGCGGCCAGCGGGGAGGTGCTGTGCCAGCGGCTGCCGTCGGCGGCCAGCTCGCCCGCCACCCGGCGTCCTGAGGCGTCCACGACGGTGACGTCCGTGATGCGCCCGTCGGCGTCCTCGGCGACGACCTCCAGGGGCTTGTCGGGGTCGGTCTTCCCGCCCTCCTCCACGGATCCGCTGAAGGAGATCCGGTCCGCCGCGTCGTAGGGATCGGCGGACAGCGGGTCGCCGTCGGCGGAACAGCCCGCGACGCCCGCGACGAGGGCGATCGCCAGTAGCGCGCGGCCGGCGACGCGGCTCCGCCCGGCGCCCGCGCCACGAGGGGCCTTTGTGCGTCTCATGGCCTCACGCTAGGAACCCGCACCGCCCTCGGCTCACTGGACGGCCCGAACGGGTGAGGCGACGACGAGGGGCCCGGACCCTCCTGATGGAGTGTCCGGGCCCCTCGACGCCGTGGTCACTGGGTGCGGTTCTCACCGCGGTAGTACTCGAAGACCCAGCCCCAGATGCCGATCAGGAGCAGCGGCGCCGAGAAGTACATCAGCCACCAGCCGATCGCGACGCTCGTGAAGGCCAGCGCGCCACCCACGGCCAGGGAGAGCGGCTGCCAGCTGTGCGGGCTGAAGAACCCGACCTCGCCGGCGTCGTCGGCGACGTCCGCCTCCTTGTTGTCCTGCGCGCCCACGTCGACCCGCCGGGCCGTGAAGCCCAGGTAGAAGCCGATCATGATGCTCAGGCCGAAGGCCAGGAAGAGGGCGGTGGTGCCGACCGGCTCCTTCGACCACACGCCGTAGACACCGGCCATGATGAGGAAGAAGACGCTCAGCCAGATGAACATCTTGCCCTGGATCTTCACTTGCCGGCCTCCTTGCTGCCGGAGAGGGCCTTCTCACCGTGACCGGCGTTCTCGAGCTCGTCGAGGGCGGCGATCTCCGGGTGGTGCAGGTCGAACGCGGGGGATTCGCTGCGGATCCTCGGCAGGGTGAGGAAGTTGTGCCGCGGCGGCGGGCAGGAGGTCGCCCACTCCAGGGAACGGCCGTAGCCCCACGGGTCGTCGACGCCGACCGGCTTGCCGTACTTGGCCGTCTTCCAGATGTTGTAGAAGAACGGCAGCATCGACATGCCCAGCAGGAACGAGGCGATCGTCGAGACCGTGTTCAGCGCGGTGAAGCCGTCGGCCGCCAGGTAGTCGGCGTACCGGCGCGGCATGCCCTCGACACCCAGCCAGTGCTGGACCAGGAAGGTGCCGTGGAAGCCGACGAACAGCGTCCAGAAGGTGATCTTGCCCAGGCGCTCGTCGAGCATCTTGCCGGTGAACTTCGGCCACCAGAAGTGGAAGCCGGCGAACATCGCGAAGACGACCGTACCGAAGACCACGTAGTGGAAGTGCGCCACCACGAAGTAGCTGTCGGAGACGTGGAAGTCCAGCGGCGGCGAGGCCAGGATGACGCCGGTCAGACCACCGAAGGTGAAGGTGATCAAAAAGCCCAGCGTCCACAGCATCGGGGTCTCGAAGCTCAAGGACCCCTTCCACATGGTGCCGATCCAGTTGAAGAACTTCACCCCGGTCGGCACCGCGATCAGGAAGGTCATGAAGGAGAAGAACGGCAGCAGCACACCGCCCGTGACGTACATGTGGTGCGCCCACACCGTCACCGACAGGCCCGCGATCGCGATGGTCGCGCCGATCAGACCCATGTAGCCGAACATCGGCTTGCGGGAGAAGACCGGGATGACCTCACTGACGATGCCGAAGAACGGCAGCGCGATGATGTACACCTCGGGATGGCCGAAGAACCAGAACAGGTGCTGCCACAGCAGCGCCCCGCCGTTGGCCGAGTCGAAGATGTGCGCCCCGAACTTGCGGTCCGCCTCCAGGGCGAACAGCGCCGCCGCGAGGACGGGGAAGGCGAGCAGGACCAGCACACCGGTCAGCAGCACGTTCCAGGTGAAGATCGGCATGCGGAACATCGTCATGCCGGGCGCGCGCATGCAGATGATCGTGGTGATGAAGTTGACCGAGCCGAGGATGGTGCCGAAGCCGGAGAAGGCCAGACCCATGATCCACATGTCGGCGCCGATGCCCGGCGAGCGGACCGCGTCGGACAGCGGGGAGTAGGCGAACCAGCCGAAGTCGGCCGCGCCGTCCGGGGTGAGGAAGCCGGCGACCGCGATCAGCGAGCCGAACAGGTACAGCCAGTAGGCGAACATGTTCAGCCGCGGGAAGGCCACATCGGGCGCGCCGATCTGCAGCGGCATGATCCAGTTGGCGAAACCGGCGAACAGCGGCGTCGCGAACATCAGCAGCATGATCGTGCCGTGCATCGTGAACGCCTGGTTGAACTGCTCGTTCGACACGATCTGCAGGCCCGGCCGGGCCAGCTCGGCGCGCATCACCAGGGCCATCACGCCACCGATGATGAAGAACACGAACGACGTCACCAGGTACAGCGTGCCGATCGTCTTGTGGTCGGTGGTCGTCAGCCACTTGACGACGATCTCGCCACGGCTCTGGCGCCGCACCGGCAGCTCGTCCTGGTAGTGGGACCCTGCCGCCGCGGCACCCTGGGATTCGTTGAGGATGCTCACAGGATGTTCGCCTCCCGGTTCTTCTCGTGCTCCGTCTGCTCGATGCCGGCGGGCACGTAACCGGTCTGCCCCTTCTTCACGAGGTCCTTCAGGTGCTGCTCGTAGCGCTCGGGGGAGACGACCTTCACGTTGAACAGCATCCGGGAGTGGTCGACGCCGCAGAGCTCGGCGCACTTGCCGAGGAAGGTGCCCTCACGGTTGGGGGTCACCTCGAAGGCGTTGGGGTGGCCGGGGATGACGTCCTGCTTCATCAGGAACGGCACCACCCAGAAGGAGTGGATGACGTCGCGCGAGGTCAGCACGAAGCGGACCCGCTTGCCCTCGGGCAGCCACAGGGTGGGGCCCGGGTTGTTGGTCTGCGGGTTCCGGGTACCGGGGACGCCGCAGTCGTAGACGCCGCCGGCGTCGGCCGGGAAGGCCTTCTTGTAGCGCTCCGGGACCGACTCCAGTTCCTTGGACGTCTTGGCGTCGCCCGTGGAACCTTCGACGTTCTCGACGTAGTTGAAGCACCAGCTCCACTGGAAGCCGACCACGTTGACGGTGACGTCGGGCTTCTTCTCGAGCCTCAGCAGTTCGGATTCGTCACGCGCGGTGAAGTAGAAGAACACCGAGACGATGATGAGCGGAACCACCGTGTACAGCGCCTCGATGGGCATGTTGTAACGGGTCTGCGGAGGAACCTCCACCTTGGTGCGGCTGCGCCGGTGGAAGAAAGCACTCCACAGGATCAGGCCCCACACCAGCACGCCGACGACGAGCGCGGCGGCCCAGGAGCCCTGCCACAGGGAGAGGATCCGCGGAGCCTCTTCCGTGGTGGGGGTGGGCATACCAAGGCGGGGGAAGTCCTCCCATGTGCAACCGGTGGCGGTCGCCAGGACCAGGCCCGCGGTCAGTGCCTGCAGCAGCTTCCGCCGCATCGGGCGCCGCGGCGAGCGGTCGGAGCCGTTGGGACTCACGTAGCGCCTTCCCGAGAGTCTCGCCCGCGCGGATTGGCTGCGGCCTGCCTTCTCGCTGGTCGGTCGCCGCCCTGCGTCGGGCAGGGGTTTGGATGTTTATGCGGACCAAACCCTAGCCGACGCCCTCCGGGGGGTCTTGGGGAGGGGTACCTAGTGGGCGGGGTGTTCGCTGGTTTGGCGGGTGCGGGTGCGCGGGGGCCGGTCGCGCCCACGCGGCGGAGCCGTGTGCCAAAACGGCCCCGCACCCCTGAGGACGCCGCCCTCACCGGGGTTTAGCGTTGCGGTGTGCCCTACTTCGATGCCGCTTCCGGTGCTCCCCTCCATCCCGTCGCCCGGCAGGCCCTGATGGCCTCCCTCGATGAGGGGTGGGCGGATCCCGCGCGGCTCTACCGGGAGGGACGGCGGGCGCGGTTGCTGCTGGACGCGGCGCGGGAGGCGGCCGCGGAGGCGGTGGGGTGCCGGGCGGACGAGCTGGTCTTCACCTCGTCGGGCACCCGGGCGGTGCACTCCGGGATCGCGGGGGCGCTGGCCGGACGGCGGCGCGCCGGGCATCACCTGATCGTGTCCGCGGTCGAACACTCTTCTGTGCTCCATGCGGCGGAAGTTCACCAGGCAGGCGGTGGGTCGGTCACCGAGGTCGCGGTGGACCGTACGGGTGTCGTGAGCCCGTCCGGGTACGCCGCGGCGCTGCGGCAGGACACCGCGCTGGCCTGCCTGCAGTCGGCCAACCACGAGGTGGGGACCGTGCAGCCGGTGGCCGAGGTCGCCGAGGCGTGCCGGGCGGCGGGGGTGCCGCTGCTGGTGGACGCGGCCCAGTCACTGGGGTGGGGGCCGGTGGAGGGCGACTGGTCGCTGCTCGCCGCGAGCGCCCACAAGTGGGGCGGGGCGTCGGGGGTGGGGCTGCTCGTCGTGCGCAAGGGGGTGCGGTTCGCGCCCCAGGGGCCGCGGGACGAACGGGAGTCGGGGCGGGCGGCCGGGTTCGAGAACCTGCCGGCGATCGTGGCGGCGGCGGCTTCGCTGCGGGCGGTACGGGCGGAGGCGGCCGAGGAGGCGGTACGGCTGCGGGAACTGACGGAGCGGATCCGGGCACAGGTGCCGCGGCTGGTGCCGGACGTGGAGGTGGTCGGGGACCCCGAGCGGCGGCTGCCCGGGATCGTCACCTTCTCCTGTCTCTATGTCGACGGGGAGACGCTGCTGCACGAGCTGGACCGGGCCGGCTTCTCCGTCTCGTCCGGGTCGTCCTGCACGAGCAGCACGCTGACGCCGAGCCATGTGCTGAGGGCGATGGGCGTGCTCAGCGAGGGCAACGTCCGCCTCTCGCTGCCGCCGGGGACGCGGGAGGAGGACGTCGAGCGCTTCCTGTCCGTCCTGCCGGAGGTGGTGGCGGGGGTGCGGGAGAAGCTCGGCGCGCCGGTGTCCGCCGGCCCCGTTCCCGCGGAGGAGGGGGACGAGGCCCTGGTGGTGGACGCCGTGGGCCGACGGTGCCCGATCCCGGTCATCGAACTGGCCAAGGTCATCGGGGACGTCCCGCTGGGCGGCACGGTCCGCGTCCTGGCCGACGACGAGGCGGCCCGCCTGGACATCCCGGCCTGGTGCGAGATGCGCGGCCAGGAGTACGTGGGCGAGGAGCCGGCGGACCGGGGAACGGCCTACGTGGTCCGCCGGGTCGGCTGATCCGGCCCGGGGACGCGGGGCCGTGGCGCCGCCCCGGCGGCTCCGCCGCACGGGTGCGACCGGCCCCGCCCCGGCCGGCCTCAGTTCAGATGGCCCCGGACCTCGTCCGCGGCCTCGTCCCCGTACGCCTTGGTGAAGCGCTCCATGAAGTGCCCCCGGCGCAGCTGGTACTCCTGCGTGCCCACGGTCTCGATGACCAGCGTCGCCAGCATGCAGCCCACCTGTGCCGCCCGCTCCAGCGGGACCCCCCACGCGAGTCCCGACAGGAACCCCGCGCGGAAGGCGTCGCCGACGCCCGTCGGATCGGCCTTGCGCTCCTCGTCGGGGCAGCCGACCTCGATCGTCTCCTCGCCGGCCCGCTCGATGCGGACACCCCGCGCGCCGAGGGTGGTGACACGGTGGCCGACCTTGCCGAGGATCTCCGCGTCGCTCCAGCCGGTCTTCGTCTCGATGAGCCCCTTCTCGTACTCGTTGGAGAAGAGGTAGGTCGCCCCGTCCAGCAGTATCCGGATCTCCTCGCCGTTCATCCGGGCGATCTGCTGGGAGAAGTCGGCGGCGAACGGGATGCCGCGGGAGCGGCACTCCTCGGTGTGCCGGAGCATCGCCTCGGGGTCGTCGGCGCCGATGGAGACCAGGTCGAGGCCGCCCACGCGGTCGGCGACGGTCTTCAGCTCGATGAGGCGGGCCTCGCTCATCGCGCCCGTGTAGAAGGAGCCGATCTGGTTGTGGTCGGCGTCCGTGGTGCACACGAAGCGGGCGGTGTGCAGGGTGTCGGAGATGCGGACGGACTCGGTGTCGACGCCGTGCCGGTCCAGCCAGGCCCGGTATTCGTCGAAGTCGAAGCCGGCGGCGCCGACGAGGATCGGGCGGGTACCGAGCTGGCCCATCCCGAAGGCGATGTTCGCTCCCACGCCGCCCCTGCGCACGTCGAGGTTGTCGACCAGGAAGGACAGCGAGACCGTGTGGAGCTGGTCCGCGACGAACTGGTCGGCGAAGCGCCCGGGGAAGGTCATGAGGTGGTCGGTGGCGATGGAGCCGGTGACTGCGATGCGCACGGCGTGGATTCTCCTGAGGGAGGCGGGTGGACACTTCACGCTACCGGGTGGGAAGGACTCGCAGAAGCGGGCAAAACTACCCGATAGTAGATCTTTCTTCGTGACCTTCCCCGTGCGTACGGTGCCGACATGACGAACCTCAAGGTCCACTCCCCCGCCCCGGCAGACCTCGAAGGCGGCCTGGCGTCGCTGCGCGGCGACTGCGCCCGGATGGTCCCCCACTGGGCGGTCCCCGACCGGGTGGCCGCCCGGCCGGTCCCCCCGTCCTCGATCCACGGCGTGACCGTGCCGTCCCGGTCGGCGCGGCTGCTGGACGCGTCGTCGGAGTACGGCGACTGAGCCGGCGCCGGCCCGTCCGGCGCTCCGGGGGGAACCGTGCGCTCCCCCGCTGCGTCCCATCGCTGTCCCCCGTAAAGGGGATGCGGGATACGACCCACGAGCAGTCCCGGTGCGGCCGGGAAGGGTCCTTCCGGGACAGTTGCGCAGCCGAAGGAGCGATGCGGTGAACACCGAGCGACCCGACAACGACGACGCCGAGGCGCGCCCCGCTTCCGGCGGCACGCGCGACACCGGGGGCGTTTCGGGTGACGACGGAAAGACGGACGCCGCGACCGCCGGACCCCGCGCAGGGGCACTCGAGCCCACCGGAACCCGCGACTCCACCGAGCGGACCGAGCCCGCGGGGGCAGGCGAGCCCGCCACGAAGACCGGACCCACCGGAACCCGCGAGCCCGCCGAACAGGCCGGACCCACCAGGACCCGCAAGCCCACCGAGCGGACCGAGGCCGCCAGGCCCCCCGAGCCCGCAGGAGCCCGCGAATCCACCGAGGTCCGCGAGCCCGTCGAGCGGGCCGAGTCCGTCGGGGCAGGCGAGCCCGTGCGGCGGACCGGAACCCGCGAGCCCGCCGCGGAGGCCGGGGGGGGTTCCGGTGGGGGTGGGGTCCTCGTCGGGGGCCGTCCCTCCGGGGAGGAGCGCTCCGACGGGCCGGCGGCGGGCCGACGGCGCTCCCCCGCGCTGATCGCCTCCGTCGCGGCCGCCGTACTGCTGGTCGGCGGCGGTGGCGCCTACCTCGCCGCCGGTGCCACGGGCGGCGCGGGAGACGGTGCGGCTCCTGGCGCGAACGGGGACGCCACTCCCCCGCCGCTCACCCTCGACGGTCCTTCCGAGGACGCCGCGAACGGCATCGCACCCGGCGAGCCCAACCCCTACGGCGCCGTCTACCGCGCCGGCGGCCCGCTCCCGGACGGTCCCGGTTCGGCGCCGGTGTACCGCGTCCGGGGACAGATCACCCAGGGACAGGTGGTCACGCTGGCGAAGGCCCTCGGGCTCGACGGGAAGCCGGTCGCGGAGGGCGGGGACTGGCGGATCGGCGGCCAGGACGGCTCCGGGCCCACGCTGCGGGTGGACCGGGACGCTCCGGGCGCCTGGACCTTCAGCCGGTACGCCCCGGGCACCGACGACTGCAAGGGGAACGTGTGCAAGGCGCCCCCCGTCGGCGGCCCCCGGGTGAGTGAGGAGGCCGCGAGGAAGGCCGCCGCGCCCGTCTTCAAGGCGGTGGGCCAGGACGACGCCAAGTACGACGCGAGCGGGTCCGTCGGCGCCTCCCGGGTGGTGAACGCCGACCCCGAGGTCGGCGGGCTGCCGACCCACGGCTGGACGACCTCGGTGACGGTCGACGCGAGCGGCACGGTGGCCGGCGGCAGCGGCCGGCTCGCGAAGCCGGTGAAGGGGGACACGTACCCCGTGGTGAGCGCCCGGGAGGCGCTGGACCTGATGAACGCGGCGCCCCGCTCCGACGGACGCACCGGAATCGGCGGCTGCGCCGACCCCGTACCGCTGGACGGGGAACGGAAGGCGGCCCCGTGCGGAACTCCGGGCACCCCGCCGGGCCAGGACGCGATCACGGTCGAGAAGGCGGTGTTCGGGCTGGCCGCGCACAGCGTGGACGGCCGGCCCGCCCTGGTGCCGTCCTGGCTGTTCGAGGTGGCGCCGGCCGGCGCGCGGGACACGCTCACCGTGACGCATCCCGCGGTGGACCCGCGGTACATCGCCTCGGGGAACCGGCCGGAGGAGACCGGTCCCGCGCCTTCCGGGCCCGGTGACGAGCCGACCGCGGCACCGTCCACCCGCGATGTCGACGTCGAGGGCTACACCGCCGAGGGCGACGAGCTGACCGTGACCTTCACGGGCGGGGTGTGCGCCGACTACGAGGCGACGACGAGCGAGAAGGGCGGCCGGGTGACGGTACGGGTGACCGAGACGCCCTGGCCGGACAAGGTGTGCATCCTGATCGCCAAGCGGTACCAGCAGACGGTGCGGCTGGAGGCGCCGCTCGGCGACCGCGAGGTCGTGGGCACGGACGGCGAGCCGGTTCCGCTGTGGAAGGACGGCGCCCGGCTGCCGGCGCCGCCCACCCGGTAGTCCGGGGAAGAAGCCCGAAGGCGGCGGCCCTCCCGGAGGGGGCCGCCGCCTTCGTCATGTGCCGTCCGGTGGGAACCGGCTCAGCTGAAGGAGTCGCCGCAGGCGCAGGAGCCGGTGGCGTTGGGGTTGTCGATCGTGAAGCCCTGCTTCTCGATGGTGTCGACGAAGTCGATGGACGCGCCACCCAGGTACGGGGCGCTCATGCGGTCGGTGACCACCTTGACGCCGCCGAAGTCCTTGACGACGTCGCCGTCGAGGGAGCGCTCGTCGAAGAAGAGCTGGTAGCGCAGGCCGGAGCAGCCACCGGGCTGGACGGCGACGCGCAGGGCCAGGTCGTCACGGCCTTCCTGGTCGAGCAGGGCCTTGACCTTCGCCGCGGCGGCGTCGGACAGGATGATGCCGTCGGTGACGGTGCTGGTCTCGTCCGATACGGACATCTACATCTCTCCCGGGTTGTACGGAGACTGCTTGCCGACGGTTGTAACCGCCGGGGCCGCGGATTCATTCCGGGCCGGGCGCGCGGTTTCCCCGGCTCCCTCCTCATGCTCGCACACGCCGTGCCGGGCGAAAACCGGCCCTTGTGGGGATCTTCCGGGAATGGTTCGGCGGCCTCCGGGATTCATGTCACATGGACGCTATGGCCGTCGTCAAAGTGACGTGAACCGGTTATGATAGATAGCGTCATTTCGACGAAAAGTCGCCAGAGACAGAAAGGGTGCGTGTCGTGACCACCGCCCAGACCCAGGAGCTCGACGTACAGCCGACGCCCCTCGCCCTGCTGCTGCTCGGCCGTGAGGCCGACCCGAGGAGCGAGCGCGGTGTGGAGTGTCCCGGCGACCTCCCCTCACCGTCCGACCCGGACCTGGTGGAGCGCGCCCGCGCCGCCAAGGAGAAGCTCGGCGACAAGGTCTTCGTGCTCGGCCACCACTACCAGCGCGACGAGGTCATCCAGTTCGCCGACGTCACGGGCGACTCCTTCAAGCTGGCCCGCGACGCGGCCGCGCGCCCGCAGGCCGAGTACATCGTGTTCTGCGGTGTGCACTTCATGGCCGAGTCCGCGGACATCCTCACCGGTGACGACCAGAAGGTGGTCCTGCCCGACCTGGCGGCCGGCTGCTCCATGGCCGACATGGCCACCGCCGAGCAGGTCGCCGAGTGCTGGGACGTGCTGACCGAGGCCGGGATAGCCGAGCAGGTCGTCCCCGTCTCGTACATGAACTCCTCCGCCGACATCAAGGCCTTCACGGGCAAACACGGCGGCACCATCTGCACCTCCTCCAACGCCCGGCGGGCCCTGGACTGGGCGTTCGAGCAGGGCGAGAAGGTCCTCTTCCTCCCCGACCAGCACCTGGGCCGCAACACGGCGGTGCGGGACATGGGGATGTCCCTGGAGGACTGCGTCGTCTACAACCCGCACAAGCCGAACGGCGGGCTGACGGCGGACGAGCTGCGCGCCGCGAAGATGATCCTGTGGCGGGGCCACTGCTCGGTGCACGGCCGGTTCAGCCTCGATTCGGTGAACGACGTGCGCGAGCGCATCCCGGGCGTGAACGTCCTGGTCCACCCCGAGTGCCGGCACGAGGTCGTGGCCGCCGCGGACCACGTCGGCTCGACCGAGCACATCATCAAGACGCTGGAGGCGGCCCCGGCCGGCTCCAAGTGGGCCATCGGCACCGAGCTGAACCTGGTCCGCCGCCTGGCGAACCGTTTCGCTCCCGAGGGCAAGGAGATCGTCTTCCTGGACAGGACGGTCTGCTTCTGCTCGACCATGAACCGCATCGACCTCCCGCACCTGGTGTGGGCGCTGGAGTCGCTCGCCGAGGGCAACCTGGTCAACCGCATCGAGGTGGACAAGGAGACCGAGGCGTTCGCGAAGCTGGCGCTGGAGCGGATGCTGGCGCTGCCGTAGGACCACACGTGAAGGGGCGCCCCGTGCAGGGCGCCCCTTCGGCGTACGGACGGACGGTCAGACCTGGGTCGGCTTCGGCTCCTCCACGGGCTCCGGCCGCTCGGACGCGCCCTTCTTCGCGGCCCGTTTCTTCGCGCGGCGCTCCTTGCGGAGCTCCAGCATCGCGTAGAGCGTCGGGACCAGCAGCAGGGTGAGCAGCGTCGACGTGATCAGACCGCCGATCACCACCACGGCCAGCGGCTGGGCGATGAAGCCGCCCTCGCCGGTGACGCCCAGCGCCATCGGGAGCAGGGCGAAGATGGTCGCCAGGGCCGTCATCAGGATCGGCCGCAGACGGTGGCGGCCGCCCTCCAGCACGGCCTCGACGACGCCGTAGCCCTGCTTGCGGTACTGGTTGATCAGGTCGATCAGCACGATCGCGTTGGTGACCACGATGCCGATCAGCATCAGCATGCCGATCATCGCCGGGACACCCATCGGGGTGCCCGTGACCAGCAGCAGGCCGATGGCGCCGGTCGCCGCGAACGGGATGGACACCAGCAGGATCAGCGGCTGGGCGAGCGACCGGAAGGTGCCGACCAGCAGCATGAAGACGATCGCGATCGCGGCCAGCATCGCCAGGGCCAGGTTGACGAACGCCTCGTCCTGGTCCTCGGTCACGCCGCCGATCTCCGCCGTCGCGCCCGCGGGCAGCTTCAGCGCGTCGATCTTCCGCTGGAGGTCCGTGCCCACGGCGCCGGTGTTGTCCCCGGTCGGCTTCGCGGTGATGGTGGCCGCGCGCTGACCGTCGATCCGGGTCATGGAGACGGGGCCGTCCACGACCTCCACGGTGGCGACGTCACCCAGCTTCACCGGGCCCAGGCGCAGGCCCTTCAGCTCGGCCACGGTGGTGGCCGGCTCGGCCGAGCGGATGACGACGTCGCGCTCGGTGTCGTCGAGGACCGCCTTGGCGGCCGGGGTGCCCTTCACCGCCAGGGAGACGGCCGCGCCCAGGGTCTGGTCGGTGAAACCGGCCTCGGCGGCCTTGTCGTTGGCCTTCACCGAGACGCGGGGCACGCTCTGCGCCAGGTCGCTGGTGACGTCCGTGACGTCGTCCAGGGAGGCGACCGCCTCGCGGACCTGCTCCGCCGCCTTGCGCAGCGCCTGCGCGTCGGCCGCCTTGACGACGACGCTCAGGTCCTGGCTGCCGAAGCCGTCACCGGCCGCGATGGTGGTGGTGCCGATGCCGTCGAGCTTCGCCAGGCCCTTCTCGACGCTGTCCGTCACGTCCTCGGAGGACGCGCCGTCCTCCAGCATCACCTGGTACGTCGCCTGGTTGGTGTCCGTACCGCCGCCGAAGGCCGCCATCCAGCCGGACGAGCCGACCGTGACCTGGTAGTCCTTGACGCCCTCGGTGTCGCCGAGCAGCTTCTCGACCTTCGCCGCCTGGGCGTCGGTCGCGGCCAGGCTGGTGCCGGGCTCCAGTTCCTGCCGGACGGTGAGGACCTGCTGCTCGCCCGCGTCGAAGAAGTTCGTCTTCAGCAGCGGCGCCATGGCGAAGGTGGCGATCAGCACGACGACCGCGATCGCCACGCTGGTGAGCCTGCGCCGGGTGGCGAAGCGCAGCACGGGGACGTAGAAGCGCTGGAGACGGCTCTTCGCCTCCTTCTCCTCCGCGATCCGGCGCGCCTCCTCGGCGTCCTCCGGGGTGCCCTTCGGGGGCCGCAGGAACCAGTACGACAGGACGGGCACGACCGTCAGCGACACCAGCAGGGACGCGAGGAGCGCCGCCGTGACGGTGAGGCTGAAGGAGCCGAACAGCTCGCCCACCATGCCGCCGACCAGGCCGATCGGCAGGAACACGGCGACCGTGGTGAGCGTCGAGGACGTCACCGCGCCCGCCACCTCACGCACCGCGTTCATGATCGCGGACTGGCGCTCCTCGCCGTAGCCGAGGTGCCGCTTGATGTTCTCCAGGACCACGATCGAGTCGTCCACGACCCGGCCGATGGCGATGGTCAGCGCGCCCAGCGTCAGCATGTTCAGCGACAGGTCGCGCGTCCACAGCACGATCAGGGCGAGGACCACGGACAGCGGGATGGAGACCGCCGTGACGAGGGTCGAGCGGACCGACGCCAGGAAGACCAGGATCACCAGCACGGCGAAGAGCAGACCGAGCGCGCCCTCGGTGGTCAGGCCGTCGATGGCCTTGGAGACCGCCGGGCCCTGGTCGCTGACGACGGTGAGGGTGGCCCCGTCGCCGAGGTCCTCGCGCAGGTCCGGCAGCTTCTCCTCGACGGCCTCCGAGATGGCGACCGCGCTGCCGTCGTGGTCCATGGTCGCCATCACGGCGAGGCTGGGCTCGCCGTTGGTGCGGGTGAGGGATTCGGCCCTGGCCTCCTCCTCCTTCACCGTGGCGACGTCGCCGAGCCGGACCGGCTTGCCCTTGCCGGACTCGTCGGTGACCATCAGGTCCTCGATCTGCTTCAGCGAGGTGAAGCCGCCGCCGACCTGGACGGTGCGGTTGGCGCCGTCCTCGTCGAAGGAGCCGGCCGGGACGGTCGCCCCGCCGGCCTGGAGGGCCGTGGACAGCGACTGCGCGGTGAGACCGGACTTCGTCAGCTTCGCGGTGTCGGGGGTGACGGTGACCTGGACGTCGCGTACGCCGTCCACGGTGACCTGGCCGACGCCGTCGATCCCCTCCAGCGCGGGCACCACCGTGCGGTCGAGCTGGTCGGCGAGCGCCTGCTGGTCCTTGTCGGAAGTGACGGCGAGCACCACGGTCGGGATGTCGTCCGTGGAACCGGCGACGACCTGCGGGTCGACGTCGTCCGGGAGGCGGGCGCCGGCCCGGTTGACGGCCTGCTGGACGTCGGCGACGAGCTGCTGGGTGTCGTTGCCGTAGTCGAAGGACGCCATGATCACGGCGTTGCCCTCGCTCGCCGTCGAGGTGACGCCGGAGATGGCGTCGACGGCCTCCAGGCTGTCCTCGATGGGTTCGACGACCTGCTTCTCCACCACGTCCGGGGAGGCGCCCTGGTACGGGGCGATCACGGACACCATGGGCAGTTCGATGGTCGGCAGCAGCTGCTGTTTGAGCTGGGGTATCGCGATCGCCCCGAAGACGAGCGCGATGATCGACATCAGTCCGATCAGCGCCCGTTGCGCGAGGCTGAATCTGGACAGCCAGGACATGGTCAGGGTCTCTTTTCCGTGGAGCGGCAGAAGTCCGGCAAGCGGGCGCGCACAAGTGAGCGCCCGCTCTACACCTTGAGCCATGGAAGAGGCCTGATCCGTAGGCCCGAGGTGCCATCCCTTATGCGGCGCCTACTCCCGCCGCAGTACGGCCGGTGGGGTTCACTCCACCCTCGGACGGACCAGCCCCGACTCGTAGGCGATGACCACCAGCTGGGCCCGGTCACGGGCGCCCAGCTTGGCCATGGCCCGGTTGACGTGGGTCTTCACCGTGAGCGGGCTGACCTCCAGGCGTTCGGCGATCTCGTCGTTGGAGTGGCCGCCCGCGACCTGGACCAGCACCTCGCGCTCGCGCACGGTGAGCGTCTCGAGGCGCTCGGCGCGGCCCCGGTCGTGGTCGGCCCCGGACGGGCCCTCCTGGGCGAGGAAGCGGGCGATCAGGCCCTTGGTGGCCACCGGGGACAGCAGGGCCTCTCCCTGGGCGGCGATCCGGATGGCGTTCAGCATCTCCTCGGGTTCGGAGCCCTTGCCGAGGAAGCCGGAGGCGCCGGCCCGCAGCGACTGCACCACGTAGTCGTCGACCTCGAAGGTCGTCAGGATCACCACCCGGACCCCGGCGAGCTCCGGGTCCGCGCTGATCAGGCGGGTGGCGGCGAGTCCGTCGGTGCCGGGCATCCGGATGTCCATGAGGACGACGTCGGCGCGCCGCTCCCGGGCCAGCCGGACCGCCTCCGCTCCGTCGGACGCCTCGCCCACCACCTCCATGTCCGGCTCGGAGTCGACCAGCACCCGGAAGGCGCTGCGCAGCAGTGCCTGGTCGTCGGCGAGCAGGACGCGGATCGGCATGCGGGCTCCAACGGGGAGGGGGTCAGGGGTTGTCGTCCCGGGCGGCGGACGTGCGGGTCTTGACGGGCAGGATCGCATGGACGCGGAACCCGCCGCCGTAGCGGGGGCCGGTGGTGAGGGTGCCGCCCAGCGCGGTGACGCGTTCGCGCATGCCGAGCAGTCCGTGACCGCCGCCGGGGGTGTGGTCCTGGTCCTCGCCGGTGCCGTCGTCGAGGACGGTGATCTCGATGTGGGGGCCGACGCGCACGACGCTGACCTCGGCCCGCGCGTCGGGGCCGGCGTGCTTCCGCACGTTGGTCAGGGCCTCCTGGATGATCCGGTACGCGGCCAGGTCGACGGCGGCGGGCAGGTCGGTGCCCTCGTCGCCGCGGGCGACCTCGACGCGCAGTCCGGCGCTGCGGAAGGTGCCGGCGAGGTCGTCGAGGCGGTCCAGGCCGGGCGCGGGTTCGGTGGGGGCCTCCGGGTCGCCGGACTGGCGCAGCAGGCCGACGGTGGCCCGCAGTTCGCCGAGCGCGGAGCGGCTGGCCTCGCGGACGTGGGCGAGGGCCTCCTTGGCCTGGTCGGGCCGCTTGTCCATGACGTGGGCGGCGACCCCGGCCTGGACGTTGACCAGGGCGATGTGGTGGGCGACCACGTCGTGCAGATCGCGGGCGATGCGCAGGCGTTCCTCGGCGACGCGGCGGCGGGCCTCCTCCTCGCGGGTGCGCTCGGCCCGTTCGGCGCGTTCCCGGATGGCCCGGACGAAGGCGCGGCGGCTGCGGACGGCGTCCCCGGCGGTGGCGCCGATGCCGGTCCAGGCGAAGATCGCCAGGTTCTCCTGGGCGTACCAGGGCAGGGGGCCGGCCGCCATCGCGGCACCGGTGAGGACGGTCATGGTGAGCAGGCCGACGCGCCAGGTGGTGGGGCGGTCGGTGGTGGAGGCGACGGTGTAGAGCGCGATCACGGCGCACATGGCGACGGGGGTGCGGGGGTCGCCGGTGACGGACTCCGCGACGGAGAGGCCGCCGGCGAGGGCGAGGACCGTACGGGGGGCGCGGCGGCGGAAGACCAGTGCCGCGGCGCCGAGGGTCATGAGGACGAGGCTGAGCGGGTCGGGGGTGCGCACGCCCCAGGTGACGCCCTCGGGGCCGTGGGGGTCGGCGAAGGAGCCGGCGACCATGCACACGAGGACGCCTGCGGCGAGGGCCGCGTCCAGTGCGAAGGGGTGTGCCTGGGCTCGGCACCGGGCGCGGGTCAGGGTGCTCACGGCTGTTTACGGTAGCCGGGGGCGGGTGGATGGTGACCGGGGTGTTCCGGTCCGAGTGGTGACAGGGGGTGCTCCGGCCTGGGGGGTGACCGGGGTGCTCCGGTCCGGGTGGGGTTGCGCGGCCCGGCGCTTGCGGGGTGCCGCCGCGCCCACCCGTGCCGCCCTGCGGCACGACTGCCCGCGGCTGCGCGGGGCGGCTGCCCGCAGTTGCGCGGCACGACTGCCCGCGGCTGCACGAGGCGGCTGTCCACGGTTGCGCGGCACGACTGCCCGCAGTTGCACGAGGCGGCTGCCCGCGGTTGCGCGGGGCGGCTGCCTGCGGTTGCGCGGCACGACTGCCTGCGGTTGCGCGGGGCGGCTGCCCGTGGTTGTGCGGGGTGGTTGTCCGCGGTTATGTCGTTCCTGGGATCAGGCCGTCGTCGCTCAGGAGGTCTCGGACCTCCTCGAGCGTCGCGTCCGGGGACGGGAGGATCAGGTCGGAGGGTTCCAGGGAGTCGTCCGGCAGGGGCTCGCCGAGTTCACGGACCTTGGCCAGCAGCGCCTTCAGGGTCGCGCGGAAGCCCGGCCCGTCGCCGTTCTCCATCTCGGCGAGCAGTTCCTCGTCCAGCGTGTTCAGCTCGGCGAGCCGGCTCCCGTCCAGCGTCACCTGCCCCTCCCCCATGATCCGTACGATCATGTCGCCCTCCTCGGCGTGGGCTACTGCTTGTCGAAGCGCGGGGTGTCCTGGGGCTGCCGCCGGTCCTGCTGCTGACCGCTGCCGCCTTCGATGGCCTGCTGCGCGCCGGACGTGCCGCCGGCCAGCTCGGCCTTCATGCGCTGCAGTTCCAGCTCCACGTCCGTACCACCGGAGAGCCGGTCCAGCTCGGCCTGGATGTCGTCCTTGTGCATGCCGGACTGGTCGTCGAGGGCGCCGGAGGCGAGCAGTTCGTCGATCGCGCCGGCCCGCGCCTGGAGCTGGGCGGTCTTGTCCTCGGCCCGCTGGATCGCCATGCCGACGTCGCCCATCTCCTCGGAGATGCCGGAGAAGGCCTCGCCGATCCGGGTCTGCGCCTGGGCGGCGGTGTACGTGGCCTTGATGGTCTCCTTCTTGGTGCGGAAGGCGTCCACCTTGGCCTGGAGACGCTGGGCCGCGAGCGTGAGCTTCTCCTCCTCGCCCTGGAGCGTGGCGTGCTGGGTCTCCAGGTCCGTCACCTGCTGCTGGAGCGCGGCGCGGCGGGAGAGCGCCTCACGGGCCAGGTCCTCGCGGCCGAGCGCGAGCGCCTTGCGGCCCTGGTCCTCCAACTTGCCCGACTGGGACTGCAACTGGTTGAGCTGGAGCTCCAGGCGCTTGCGCGAGGTGGCCACGTCGGCGACGCCGCGGCGGACCTTCTGGAGCAGCTCCAGCTGCTTCTGGTACGAGTAATCGAGGGTCTCGCGCGGGTCCTCGGCCCTGTCGAGGGCCTTGTTCGCCTTCGCGCGGAAGATCATCCCCATACGCTTCATGACACCGCTCATGGGCTTCGCGCGCCCCCTTCTGACCGACTCCGACTCCAGCACCTGCGACAGAACCCACAGTACGGGCCCCACATCCATTACCGCACTGTTCGAGGACGGATGCGCTCATCCCCAAGGACGACTGAGCAGCCTCCCGATCCGGCGTAGGGAGTAGGTGCTCCCCGGGGCCGGCCGGCCGGACCACCCGGAGGGCCCCGCGACGTCCCCTCTGTCCTTTTGGAGACGTCCGGTGTTGCCGGATCGTTCCCCATGGGGCTGGGGTCCAACCCCGGGCACCCCGTACCCTTGGGTTTTGTGTTCCGTAGCCGCGCCAAGGAAGAGAAGGCATCGGTCGCCGACAAGGCGACGGTGACCGACTCCAAGCAGACCCGTCACCCGGAGGCCCCGAAGGGCCGACCCACGCCCAAGCGGAGCGTGGCCCAGTCGCAGCGTCGCAGCGTCGCCAACACGACGATGACGCGCAAGGAGGCCGCCAAGCGGCAGCGTGAGGAGCGCCGTGCCGCGATGGAGCGTCAGCGCCAGGCGCTGGCCAGCGGTGACGAGCGCTATCTGCCCGCCCGCGACAAGGGACCGGTGCGCCGGTTCGCGCGCGACTTCGTGGACGCGCGGTTCAACATCGCGGAGTACTTCCTGCCGATGGCCGTGATCATCCTGGTGCTGAGCATGATCCAGGTGCCGCAGCTGCAGAACGTCGCGCTGCTGCTGTGGCTCGTGGTGATCGTGATGATCGTCCTGGACTCGATCGTCACCGGGTTCCGGCTGAAGAAGCGGCTGGCGGAGCGCTTCCCCGGCGAGGGCCGGCGCGGTGCGGTGGCCTACGCGCTGATGCGCTCGCTCCAGATGCGCCGGCTGCGGCTGCCCAAGCCCCAGGTCAAGCGCGGGGAGCGGCCCTGAGTACCACGCCGCTGACGGACGGAGCGGTCCCGGGCCCGCCGAGCGGGCCCGGTGGGCTGCGTGAGGTCGTCCGGGAGGAGCTGGTCGCCCGCCAGCTGGAGGAACAGATAGTCGGGCGCTTCCCGGTGGGGCGGCGGCTGCGGGTGCTCGACGTCGGCATGGGCCGGGGGACGCAGGCGCTGCGGCTGGCCCGGGCCGGCCACCAGGTGACCGGCGTCGAGCAGGACGCGACGATGATCGCCACCGCGCGGGAGGTGTTCGCCGGGGAACCGGAGGGCATCCGGGAGCGGATGCGGATCGTCGAGGGCCACGCCGGGGACACCGGTGTGCACTTCCTGCCGGGCAGCTTCGACGTCGTGTTGTGTCATGGCGTACTCATGGACGTCGAGGAGCCGGACGCGCTGCTGGCGGGGGTGGCCCGGATGCTCGCGCCCGGGGGCCTGCTGTCCCTGCTGGTGCGCAACGGCGACGCGCCGGCGATGCGGTCCGGCCTGTCCGGCGACTGGGCCGGGGCGCTGGCGGGCTTCTGCACGACGGCGTACGGGCTGAAGAGGCTGACGTCGACGCTCGCGGGGATCGGAGCGCCGTTGCACACCTGGTACGGGGTGCGGGTCTTCACGGACACCGTGGCGGACGACGCGTGCCTGCCGGCCGACCTGGACACACTGCTCGCGGTCGAGGAGCGGGCCGGGCGGACGGATCCCTACCGGGGGGTCGCCTCGCTGCTGCACCTGTGCGGGGTCCGGGGCTGAGACCCCTGCCCCGGACGGGCGGGGGCCGACGCCTTCCCGCCCCCGCCACCGGGACTCACGCCTCTTCCGCGCCCGCCTCCGTCTCCGTTTCCGTCTCCGCGTGCAGGCTCATCGGACCGTAGATCTCCGTCGTGTCCTCCAGCAGTCGCACCTGGTCGGCGCCGCCCTCCACGAGGGCTTTCCAGTTCTCCCCGATCCAGGACTCGGCGTCCCCCTGTGTGGAGAACTCCTCCGGCGTCACCGCGGGCTCGACCCGGGTCCCGTCGGTCTTCTCGAACCGCCACGTCCATGCCGCCACGTACGCCTCCCAAGAGTGTGATCACACCGGGCCCAAAGCCTAGTCGGGCGGGCGGTCACCATGGGGAAAGGCGAGAATCGAGGCGTGGAACTGACTCTGCTCGGCACCGGCGCCCCGGCGGGGCTGCCCCGCCCCGGCTGTCCCTGCGCCGCGTGCGCCTCCGCGCTCGGCGCGGACGCGCGGGCGGCCACCTCGCTGCTCGTGGACGGGGCGCTGCTGTTCGACCTCACGCCGGGCGCCGCGCTCGCGGCCGCCCGCGCGGGGCGTTCGCTGGGCGGTGTGCGCCAGGTGCTGCTGTCGCACCCGCACGACGGCCCCGCCCTCGAGGTGCCGGCCGGGCTGCCGCAGCCGGGACGGGTGCCCGACGGGCGGGAGTTGGCGCTGCTGACGGGGCATCGGGTGCGGGCGGTGGCGCTGGACGCGCCCGGCACCGGGTACGCGGTGACCGGTCCGGACGGGCGGCGGCTGCTGTACCTGCCGCCGGGCGGGGCGCCGGCCGGTCGCGAGGAGCCGGCCGAGCCGTACGCCATGGTGCTGCTGGACGTCGTGGGGCGGCCGGACGCGCTGGCACGGCTGCGGGAGGCGGGGGCGGTGGGCCCGGCCACGGACGTGGTCGCCGTCCACCTGGACCACGGCGTGCCGCCGGGCGCGGAGACGCGGCGCCGACTCGCGGCGGCCGGGGCGCGTGCCGTGCCGGACGGGACCGCGCTGGAGGTGGGCGCCTTCGAGGGCGTGCCCGGCGTACCGCGGCGGACGCTGGTGCTGGGCGGGGCGCGTTCGGGCAAGTCGGTGGAGGCCGAGCGGCGGCTGGAGTCGTTCCCGGAGGTGCTGTACGTGGCGACCGGCGGGACGCGGGGCGGGGACGCCGAGTGGGCGGCGCGGGTGTCGGCGCACCGGGAGCGGCGGCCGGGGTCGTGGCGGACCGCCGAGACGTGCGATCTGGTTCCGCTGCTGAAGGACGACGGGCCGCCGCTGCTGGTCGACTGCCTGTCGCTGTGGCTGACGGACGCGATGGACGCCGTGGGGGCGTGGGACGACGCGGAGTGGGCGGACGGCGGGGAACGGGCGTTGCGGGACCGGACGGAGGAGCTGACGGAGGCGGTGCGCGGGACTCGGCGGACGGTGGTCGCCGTGTCCAACGAGGTCGGCTCGGGCATCGTGCCCGCGACCGCGTCCGGCCGCCGGTACCGGGACGAACTCGGGCGGCTGAACGCGGCGTTCGCACGGGAGTGCGAGCAGGTGCTGCTGGTGGTGGCGGGGCAGGCGGTCGTCCTGCGGGGCTGAGGCCCCGGGGCGGCCCTACGGTTTCGGCTTGCGCGCGATGATCCGGTAGGCGTTGGCGAACGGGGTGTGGCGCACCACGGGCGCCAGGGCCAGGTCCGCCACCGCCGCCGCGGCCACCAGCGGGGTGCCCGCGCGGAGCAGCACCGTGCGCAGGTGCCGCTGGAACGGGGTCGGCGGGGCGGCGCGCCAGGGGGTGTCCGGGGCGGGCAGCGCGTGGGAGAGGGCGAGGGCGGTCAGGCCGGCCAGGTCGTGCGGTACGTGCCCGGCGCGGTGCCCGGCGGTGACGACGGCGCAGCCGCGTCCCTCGAGCTCCGCGCGGAGGTTGCGCAGGGGCAGCAGGTGCAGCCTGCGGGGCTGGTCGTAGGGCAGCCACCAGCGGCCGAACAGGGCGGCGAAGGCGCAGCGCGGGTCCAGGGTCTCGATGAGCAGATGGCCGCCGGGGCGCAGGGCGTCGAGGGCCGCGTGGAGTTCCGCGCGGGGGTCGGTGGTGTGTTCCAGGTGGTGCAGCAGGCTGACGACGTCGTAGCGGCCGGCCAGCCGGGCCATGACCCGCGGGTCGGTCAGCGGCCCGATGTGGGCCTCCTCGACGCGGCCGAGCGCGCGGGCCCGCTCGACGCGCGCGGTGAGGTCGGTGCCGTCGAAGGCGGTGTACGGGAAGAACTCCCGCGCGGTCAGCGGGAAGCGGGCGAGTCCGGTGCCGACGTCCAGCCAGCTCTCCGGTTCGCCGAAGGGGAGCATCGCGCGGGCCGCGCCCCGGCGGCGGTGCCGGGCGGCGGGCAGCGCGAGGACGCGTTCGGTGGCGGGGTCGCGGGGGGCGTCGCGCACGGCCCGCCGGTAGAAGGCGAGGCCCTCGGCGGTGAGGCGGGGGTTCTGGAAGGTGTGGCCGCAGTCCCGGCACTCGTCGACGGTGAACAGGCCCGGCCGGTGCCGGCGCAGATCGCCCGTTCTCAGCCGGTTGCGCAGCCGCGCGGAACCGCACCAGGGGCAGTCCGCGCGGCGCGGCTCGTGCACCCGGGCGGAACCGTGGGGGGTGGGGACCGCGGGGGCTGGGTCGGTTGCGGACATGGGCGGCTCCCGGCGTGAGGACGTACGGCGCTCGGGACGACGTACGGGACAGGTGGGACGGACGGATGGATGTCCGGCGATCCACGGCAAAACGTTACGGACGGGAGGGCGTCACCGGGTGGAACGGCGCCGGGGCGGCGTGGTGGGGGTGAGGCTCCGCACGCCCGGCTGACCGGTGCGCCGTCGTGTTCGACCGGGGCCGGTACTGTTCGGCGAATGAGCTCGCTTAATCTCGACGACTTCACCGATCTGATCGAGCGTCCGGACGGCGGGGTGCGCCGTGACGCGGAGGCGCGCCGGGAGCGCCAGGTCGTGCCGCCCGGATCGCTGGGCCGCCTGGACGACCTGGGTGAGTGGCTGGCGGCGGCGCAGTCCGCGGTGCCGGTGCGGCCGGTCGAACGTCCGCGGGTCGTGCTGTTCGCCGGCGATCACGGGATCGCCGAACTGGGTGTCTCCGCGCGGCGGGCGGGCAGTGCCGCGGAGTTGGTGCGGGACGTCCTGGAGGGCGGCCGTCCGGTGTCCGTGCTCGCCCGGCGGCAGGGGGTGCCGGTGCGGGTGGTCGACATGTCCCTGGACTGTGATCCGGGATCGCTGCCCGAGGATGTCGTGCGGCACCGGGTGCGGCGGGGCAGCGGGCGCATCGACGTCGAGGACGCGCTGACCCTCCAGGAGGCGGAGGCGGCGTTCCGCGCGGGGATGGCCGTGGCCGACGAGGAGGCCGACTCCGGTACGGATCTGGTGGTGCTCGGCGACGTGAGCGTGGGCGGGACCACGGTGGCGGGCGTGCTGGTGGCCGCGCTGTGCGGGACGGACGCGTCGGTGGTGACCGGGCGCGGGGGGCTGGCGATCGACGACCTGGCGTGGATGCGCAAGTGTGCGGCGATCCGTGACGCGTTGCGGCGGGCGCGGCCGGTGCTGGGTGATCAGTTGCGGTTGCTGGCGACGGTCGGCGGGGCGGACCTCACCGCGATGACGGGGTTCCTGTTGCAGGCGGCGGTGCGGAAGGTGCCGGTCGTGCTGGACGGGGTGGTGACGGCGGCGTGTGCGCTGGTGGCGCAGCGGGTGGCGTTCCGGGCACCGGACTGGTGGGTGGCGGCGCACGACAGCGGGGAGCCGGGGCAGGCGAAGGCGCTGGACCGGATGGCGCTGGACCCCGTGCTGTCGCACGGGGTCAGGGTCGGGGAGGGGGCGGGCGGTCTGCTGGCGCTGCCCCTCGTCCAGGCCGCGGCGGCTCTGGCGGCGGAGCTGCCGGAGGAACCGGTGAAGCCGGAGGTTCCGGCTTCACCGGAGTGACGGGGCGGGTGTCCGCGCCTTTCCTCGCCCGCGCGGTTCCCCGCGCCCCTCGAGGGACGCGGGGCCGTGCCGGCGTGCGGCTCCGCCGCGCGGGCGCGAAGGGGGTCCGGGGGCGCGGCCCCGGGGAAGGGGCGGCGGGGTGGAAGGGCTTCGGGTCAGTCCCGTCGCGAGGGGCGCGGCGTGGGGTCCGGTGTGCCGCCGAGCCAGTTCTCGACGGCGCGGCGCGGGCCCGACCAGCGGCGGTCGTGGCGGTAGGCACGCAGTATCGCCCGGGCCCGTGCGCGAGGACGGCGGCGGTAGAAACGCCGGGCCCACGGCGACTCCGGGCGCGCCAGCCGCAGCGAGCCGATCAGGGCGAGGACCGGAACGATCACGCCGAAGACGGCGAGGCGCGCCTTGCCCTTGCTCAGGGCGATCAGCGCGAACAGGAAGTTCGCCCCCACGCTCGCGGCGGCGCCCACGCGGTTCTGGCGCTCCTCCTGGGACAGGTCGTTGACGCCGAACGGCGCGAACCCCGCCAGCAGCAGGCCGACCAGTGCGGCGGTGAGCACGACCGCCTCGACGCTCTTGCGGCCGGCCTCGGTCCAGTACACGTCGTCGAGGTGCAGGACGAGCGCGAACTCGTCCAGGACCAGCCCCGCGCCGATGCCGAAGAGCACGGCGGCGAGGACGGAACCCGCCCCCTCCCCGCCGCTCGCCACCGAGCCGAAGCCGCCGACGACCGTGAGGACGACACCGGGCACGACGTGGTGGATGTGCAGTTCGCCCGCCGTGACGTTGCCGAAGGGTCCCCGGCCGGCCCGGATCAGACGGGTGACGGTCCGGGTGACCACGAAGGTGAGGACGAAGGCGGCGAGCGCGAGGAGCAGTGGGAGCCTGCCCGGCTCGATGATGTTCCGATCCAGCCAATGTCCCATATGCGCACTTTAATCACGGTGGCCGCGGTCTCCCCGGTGACCGCCGGGTAATCTGCGCCGGTGCCCGCACCCTCCCCCGAGCCCTTCGAGGCCCCCGCCTCCCCCGCCTCCCTCGCCGACGGCCTCCGCTTCGCCTTCGGCACTCTCACCGTGTTCCCGGTCCGGGTCACCCGCTGGGACCGGCCGGCCGCGCGCGCGGGCATGCTGTTCGCCCCGGTGGCCGGGCTGGCGGTCGGCGTCCTCGCGGCCGCCGCGGGGCTTTCCCTGCTGTCCCTCGGCGCGGGCGCGCTGCTCGCCGCCGTCGCCACCGTCGCCGTACCGGCCGCCCTGACCCGGGGCCTGCACCTCGACGGGCTCGCGGACACCGCCGACGGGCTCGGCAGCGCCAAGCCCGCCGAGGACGCGCTGCGGATCATGAAGCAGTCGGACATCGGCCCGTTCGGTGTGCTCACGCTCGTCCTGGTCCTGCTGGCCCAGGTGGCCGCGCTGGCACAGGCGTACGGCCACGACGGGACGCGGGGCGCGTTCGCCGCCGTCGTCTCGGCGGTCGTGGCGCGGCTGGCGCTCACCCTGGCCGCCCGCACCGGTGTGCCGCCCGCCCGGCCGGAAGGGCTGGGCGCGGCGGTCGCGGGGGTGGTGCCGGTGCCGGGCGCAGTGGGTGCCGCGCTCGTGGTCGCCGGGCTCGCGGCGGCCGGGGGCGCGTTCCTCGGGGCGTACGACGTCCTGCGTGCCGTGCTCGCGGTGGTCCTGGCCGTCGCCGTGGCCGACGTGCTGCTGCGGCGCTGCGTCCGCCGTTTCGGCGGGATCACGGGCGATGTGTTCGGCGGCCTCGCGGAGACGGCGGCGACGACCGCGCTCGTCGTCTCCTCACTGGGCTGAGACCGCCCCGGAGCCGGGTCGTCACCGCCGGGTGAGGAGCGTGGCGGTCGCCGTGCCCGCGCCGCCCGCCACCGCCATGACCGTCAGGGCGACGCAGCGCGCCCTCAGCAGCCGGTAGCGGGCCTCGTACTCGGTGCGCAGCTCGGCGGCCCGGTCGCAGATCCGCGCCAGTGTGGCCCGGGAGACGGCGATCCGGTCGGCCCGGTACACCCGCTCCACCTCCTCGCGCTGCGCGGTCGTCAGCCACGGCAGTTCGCCGGTGAACCGGACGGCCTGCCGCCGGGCCTCCTCCACCTCGGCGGCCCACAGGAGGTGGCCCTCGAGCCGGGCCAGACCACGGGCGCTGTCCTGACGGGGGTTCACGCGCTCCTCCACCTTCCGCGCCCCGGTCTCATCGCTGCTTGTCGCCGGGGGCCACGGTCGCGGAGGCCGCGGGATGGTTCTCGAGGTCGTCGAGGGCGGCGATGTCGGGGTGGTGCAGGTCGAACGCGGGGGATTCGCTGCGGATCCTCGGCAGGGTGAGGAAGTTGTGCCGCGGCGGCGGGCAGGAGGTCGCCCACTCCAGGGAACGGCCGTAGCCCCACGGGTCGTCGACGCCGACCGGCTTGCCGTACTTGGCCGTCTTCCAGATGTTGTAGAGGAACGGCAGCATCGACATGCCCAGCAGGAACGAGGCGATCGTCGAGACCGTGTTCAGCGCGGTGAAGCCGTCGGCCGCGAGGTAGTCGGCGTACCGGCGCGGCATGCCCTCGACACCCAGCCAGTGCTGGACCAGGAAGGTGCCGTGGAAGCCGATGAACAGCGTCCAGAAGGTGATCTTGCCGAGCCGTTCGTCGAGCAGCTTGCCGGTGAACTTCGGCCACCAGAAGTGGAACCCGGCGAACATCGCGAACACCACGGTGCCGAAGACCACGTAGTGGAAGTGCGCCACCACGAAGTACGAGTCGGACACGTGGAAGTCCAGCGGCGGCGACGCCAGCAGGACGCCGGTCAGACCACCGAAGAGAAAGGTGACCAGGAAGCCCAGCGCCCAGAGCATGGGCGTCTCGAAGGAGAGACTGCCCTTCCACATGGTGCCGATCCAGTTGAAGAACTTCACCCCGGTCGGCACCGCGATCAGGAAGGACATGAAGGAGAAGAACGGCAGCAGCACGGCACCGGTCACGAACATGTGGTGCGCCCAGACGGTCACCGACAGGCCCGTGATCGCGATGGTCGCGCCGACCAGGCCCATGTAGCCGAAGATCGGCTTGCGGGAGAAGACCGGGATGACCTCACTGACGATGCCGAAGAACGGCAGCGCGATGATGTACACCTCGGGATGGCCGAAGAACCAGAACAGGTGCTGCCACAGGATCGGCCCGCCGTTGGCCGGGTCGAAGATGTGCGCGCCGAACTTGCGGTCCGCCTCCAGGGCGAACAGCGCCGCCGCGAGGACGGGGAAGGCGAGCAGGACCAGCACACCGGTCAGCAGCACGTTCCAGGTGAAGATCGGCATGCGGAACATCGTCATGCCGGGCGCGCGCATGCAGATGATCGTGGTGATGAAGTTGACCGAGCCGAGGATGGTGCCGAAGCCGGAGAAGGCCAGACCCATGATCCACATGTCGGCGCCGATACCCGGCGAGTAGGGCTTGGTCGACAGCGGGGTGTAGGCGAACCAGCCGAAGTCGGCCGCGCCGTCCGGGGTGAGGAAGCCGCCCACCGCGACCAGCGAGCCGAGCAGGTACAGCCAGTAGGCGAACATGTTCAGCCGCGGGAACGCCACATCCGGCGCGCCGATCTGCAGCGGCATGATCCAGTTCGCGAAACCGGCGAACAGCGGCGTCGCGAACATCAGCAGCATGACCGCGCCGTGCATCGTGAACGACTGGTTGTACTGCTCGTTCGACAGGACCTGCAGGCCCGGCCGGGCCAGTTCGGCGCGCATCACCAGCGCCAGGATCCCGCCCAGCAGGAAGAACCCGAACGACGTCGCCAGGTACAGCGTGCCGATCGTCTTGTGGTCGGTGGTCGTCAGCCACTTGACGACCACCTCGCCACGCCTCTGGCGTCGTACCGGCAGTTCGTCCTCGTAGGTCTCCTCGTGGAACGAGCCCACTGTGCTCTTGTCCGCCACTGTCCAAGTCCTCCTATGGGCCCGGGGAGAGTTCCGAAGGCAGCATGACGGGACGATTCCCCGTTATGCCCGAAACGGGACACCGTGGCGCACTTTCCACTCGGCAATCGGGTGAAGCCGGGTTTTCCACCCCGTGGGATCGCGGGACGGCGCCGGTCCCCCGCCCGCCGGGAGTCGGCGCGGAAGCGGTCGGTGGTCAGCTCGTACTCGACGTGGAGGGCGGCCCTGTCCGTCTCGACGAACGGGGTCGGTTCGGCGCACCCGTCGTACTGGGCGCACTGTTCGTCGACCGCGAGATCGAAGCCGTCGATGTCGTGGACCGGGACGTCGGCGGAGGTGTCGAGCCGTCCGCCGAGCCGCCACTGCCGGTCGGCGCCGGGCGCGGCGGCGGGGTACGGAGCACGGCCACGGCGTCACCACGGGGTGAACACCCACGGGAATGAGCGAACGCACACACGCGCGTAGGCTCGTCCCGAGTGTTCGCCGCACCGGGGACGACCCCGACGGGACCGCGCCCGCACGTCGTGACTAGGGTCGGCTGCCGGGCCCGGTCGACCCACACCTTTCGGCCACAGCAACTTCACATCGGAAGCGAGATTTCACCACCGTGACTGCTCTCACTCTCAGCACCGCCGCGGTCCCCGGCCTGCGGGCCGACGCGATCGTGATCGGTGTCGCCAAGGGTTCCGCGTCCAAGTCCGGCGGCCCCGTCGTCGCACCGGGCGCCGAGGCCGTGGACCAGGCGTACGACGGCGGGCTCGCCGGCGTCCTGGAGACCCTCGGCGCGTCCGGTGCCGAGGGCGAGGTGACGAAGCTCCCCGCGCCGGCCGGCTTCAAGGCGCCCCTCGTGGTCGCGGTGGGCCTCGGCGACCAGCCCGAGGAGGACGCCGGTTACGACACCGAGGCGCTGCGCAAGGCGGCCGGTGTGGCCGCCCGTACCCTCGCCGGCTCCAAGAAGGCCGCGTTCGCCCTGCCCCTGACGGACGCCGCCGACGCCGGCGCGGTCGCCGAGGGCGTGCTGCTCGGCGCGTACTCCTTCGACGCCTACAAGGACAGCGGCAAGGACGGGAAGAACGGCAAGGCGCCGCTCGCCGAGGCCGCGCTGCTCGGTGGAAAGCCCCGCGACAAGGCGTACAAGGCCGCGGTCGAGCGCGCCACCGCCGTCGCCGAGGAGCTGAACCGCGCCCGCGACCTGATCAACACCCCGCCGAACGACCTCAACCCCGAGGCGTTCGCGGCGATCGCCCAGGCCGCGGCCAAGGAGCACGGCATCAAGGTGCAGGTGCTCGACGAGAAGGCCCTGGCCAAGGGCGGTTACGGCGGCATCCTCGGCGTGGGCGCCGGGTCGGCGTCGGGCCCGCGGCTGGTGAAGCTGTCGTACACCTCGTCCAAGGCGAAGAAGCACCTCGCGCTGGTCGGCAAGGGCATCACCTACGACTCGGGCGGCATCTCGCTGAAGCCGGCCGGCCACAACGAGACGATGAAGTGCGACATGAGCGGTGCCGCCGCCGTGTTCGCCGCGGTCGTCGCCGCCGCGCGCCTCGGCCTGGAGGTCAACGTCACCGGCTGGCTGGCGCTGGCCGAGAACATGCCGTCCGGTTCGGCGACGCGCCCGGGTGACGTGCTGCGCATGTACAGCGGCAAGACGGTGGAGGTGCTCAACACCGACGCCGAGGGCCGGCTGGTGCTGGCCGACGCGCTGTGGGCGGCCTCCGCGGAGAAGCCGGACGCGATCGTGGACGTCGCGACGCTGACCGGGGCGATGGTGCTGGCGCTGGGCAGCCGGACGTTCGGGATCATGGCGAACGACGACGCGTTCCGCTCCGCGGTGCTCGAGGCGGCGGAGGAGGTCGGCGAGCCGGCGTGGCCGATGCCCCTGCCGGAGCACCTGCGCAAGGGGATGGACTCGGCGACCGCCGACATCGCCAACATGGGCGAGCGGATGGGCGGCGGGCTGGTCGCCGGGCTGTTCCTGCGCGAGTTCGTGGGTGAGGGGATCACCTGGGCGCACCTGGACATCGCCGGGCCGGCGTTCAACGAGGGCGGGCCGTTCGGGTACACGCCGAAGGGCGGGACGGGGTCGGCGGTGCGCACGCTGGTGCGGGTTGCCGAGCTGGCGGCTTCGGGGGATCTCGGCTAGGGATTGTTCCCGGGCGCGCCCAAGGGGCCGGACGTGCGGGAAATTGCGCGGCTGCGGGTCCGTTGTGGCCGGTCGCGCAGTTCCCCGCGCCCCTTCGGGCCGGCTGCGGCCGCCCCCTCCTGGCAGACGCCGCCCGCCGGTCGCGCCCCTTCAGGGGCGCGGGGAACTGCGCGAACAACCCCCACCCACCCGCACGTACGGGATCGAGGAGCAGCACCCCCGGGGGCGCGGGCAGTCCCCGCTCCCCCGGGCGCCCGGGGTCGAAGGGGCACCCCCCTTGGGGAACGTGGGGTGTCTCACACCACGGCCCGGCGTCTCGTTCGGGTCCCACAGGTGCGAAGATGGGGCTCGGCAGGACAGGGCCCCACCTAAGGGCCGAGAACATAGAGCGGCCGGACACCAGCCGCCGACCGGTCACTGGAGACCGGCGTGGCGCACATGCATGGAGGACGTGACGTGGCGAACGACGCCAGCACCGTTTTCGACCTAGTGATCCTCGGCGGTGGAAGCGGTGGCTACGCCGCGGCCCTGCGCGGGGCACAGCTGGGCCTGGACGTCGCCCTGATCGAGAAGAACAAGCTCGGCGGCACCTGCCTGCACAACGGCTGCATCCCCACCAAGGCCCTGCTGCACGCGGGCGAGATCGCCGACCAGGCCCGCGAGAGCGAGCAGTTCGGCATCAAGGCGTCCCTCGAGGGCGTCGACATGGCGGGCGTGCACAAGTACAAGGACGACGTGATCGCCGGCCTGTACAAGGGCCTGCAGGGTCTGGTCGCCTCCCGCAAGATCACTTACATCGAGGGTGAGGGCCGGCTGTCCTCCCCCACCTCCGTCGACGTCAACGGCCAGCGCGTCCAGGGCCGCCACGTCCTGCTGGCGACCGGCTCCGTGCCGAAGTCGCTGCCGGGCCTGGAGATCGACGGCAACCGGATCATCTCCTCCGACCACGCCCTCGTCCTGGACCGCGTGCCGAAGTCCGCGATCATCCTGGGCGGCGGCGTCATCGGCGTCGAGTTCGCCTCCGCGTGGAAGTCCTTCGGCACCGACGTCACCATCGTCGAGGGCCTCAAGCACCTCGTCCCGGTCGAGGACGAGAACAGCTCCAAGCTGCTGGAGCGCGCCTTCCGCAAGCGCGGCATCAAGTTCAACCTGGGCACCTTCTTCCAGAAGGCCGAGTACACCCAGGACGGCGTCAAGGTCACCCTCGCCGACGGCAAGGAGTTCGAGGCCGAGGTCCTGCTCGTCGCCATCGGCCGCGGCCCGGTCTCGCAGGGCCTGGGCTACGAGGAGCAGGGCGTCGCCATGGACCGCGGCTACGTCCTGGTCGACGAGTACATGCGCACCAACGTGCCGACCATCTCCGCCGTCGGTGACCTCGTCCCGACCCTCCAGCTCGCGCACGTCGGCTTCGCCGAGGGCATCCTGGTGGCGGAGCGTCTGGCCGGTCTGAAGACCGTTCCGATCGACTACGACGGTGTCCCGCGGGTGACGTACTGCCACCCGGAGGTCGCCTCCGTCGGCGTCACCGAGGCCAAGGCCAAGGAGATCTACGGCGCGGACAAGGTCGTCTCCATCAAGTTCCCCCTCGGTGGCAACGGCAAGAGCCGCATCCTGAAGACCGCCGGCGAGATCAAGCTGGTCCAGGTCAAGGACGGGGCCGTGGTCGGCGTCCACATGGTCGGCGACCGCATGGGCGAGCAGGTCGGCGAGGCGCAGCTGATCTACAACTGGGAGGCGCTGCCGGCCGAGGTGGCCCAGCTCATCCACGCCCACCCGACGCAGAACGAGGCGCTCGGCGAGGCCCACCTGGCGCTGGCCGGCAAGCCGCTCCACATGCACGACTGACCGCTTCGGTCTTCGGGCGCGACGACACAGACTTCCGCACTTTTAAAGGAGCAACCGAAACCATGGCGGTTTCCGTAACCCTTCCGGCGCTCGGCGAGAGCGTCACCGAGGGCACTGTCACCCGCTGGCTGAAGGCCGAGGGTGAGCGCGTCGAGGCCGACGAGCCGCTGCTCGAGGTCTCCACCGACAAGGTCGACACCGAGATCCCCGCTCCCGCCTCCGGCGTGCTGTCCTCCATCAAGGTCGCCGAGGACGAGACCGTCGAGGTCGGCGCCGAGCTGGCGCTGATCGACGACGGCACCGGCGCCCCCGCGGCCGAGCAGGCCCCGGCCGCCGAGCAGGCCGCCCCGCCGGCTCCCGCCCCGGAGCCGCAGGCCCAGCCCTCCACCGAGCAGGCCGCCCCGGCCCCGGCGCCCACCGCCGAGGCCACGGCCGGCGGCGGCTCCGCCCAGGGCACGGACGTGGTCCTGCCCGCGCTCGGCGAGTCCGTCACCGAGGGCACCGTCACCCGCTGGCTGAAGTCGGTCGGTGACACCGTCGAGGCCGACGAGCCGCTGCTGGAGGTGTCGACGGACAAGGTCGACACCGAGATCCCCGCCCCCGCGTCCGGCACGCTGCTGGAGATCGTGGTCGGCGAGGACGAGACCGCCGAGGTCGGCGCCAAGCTCGCCGTCATCGGCGAGGCGGGTGCCGCTCCGGCCGCCGCCCCCGCCCCGGCCGCCCCCGAGGCCCCGGCGCAGCCCGCGCCCGCCCCGGCTCCGGCTCCCGCCCCGGCCGCCCCGGCTCCGGCTCCCGCCCCGGCCGCCCCGGCTCCGGCTCCCGCCCCGGCCGCCCCGGCTCCGGCTCCGGCTCCGCAGCAGGCCGCCCCGGCGCCCGCTCCGGCCCCGGCCGCCCCGGCTCCGGCCCCGCAGGCACCCGCGGCCCCGGCCACTCCGGCGCCCGCCCCGGCCCCGGCTGCCGCTCCGGCCGCCCCGGCCGCCGCCCAGGCCACGGACGAGGGCGCCTACGTGACCCCGCTGGTGCGCAAGCTCGCCGCCGAGAACGGCGTCGACCTGTCCACCGTCAAGGGCACCGGCGTCGGCGGCCGCATCCGCAAGCAGGACGTCATCGCCGCCGCCGAGGCCGCGAAGGCCGCCGCCCCGGCTCCGGCCGCCGCCCCGGCCGCGCCCGCCGCGAAGAAGGCCCCGACCCTGGAGGCCTCCCCGCTGCGCGGCCAGACCGTGAAGATGCCGCGGATCCGCAAGGTCATCGGCGACAACATGGTCAAGGCCCTGCACGAGCAGGCCCAGCTGTCCTCGGTGGTCGAGGTCGACGTCACCCGCCTGATGAAGCTGCGCGCCCGCGCCAAGGACGCGTTCGCGGCGCGTGAGGGCGTCAAGCTCTCCCCGATGCCGTTCTTCGTCAAGGCCGCGGCCCAGGCGCTGAAGGCGCACGCGCCGATCAACGCCAAGATCAACGAGGCCGAGGGGACCATCACCTACTTCGACACCGAGAACATCGGTATCGCGGTGGACTCCGAGAAGGGCCTGATGACCCCGGTCATCAAGAACGCCGGTGACCTCAACATCGCCGGTATCGCCAAGGCCACGGCCGACCTGGCGGGCAAGGTCCGGGCCAGCAAGATCAGCCCTGACGAGCTGGCCGGCGCGACCTTCACCATCTCCAACACCGGTTCGCGCGGCGCGCTGTTCGACACGATCATCGTGCCCCCGGGCCAGGTCGCGATCCTCGGCATCGGTGCCACGGTCAAGCGTCCGGCCGTCATCGAGACCGAGGAGGGTACGGTCATCGGCGTCCGCGACATGACCTACCTGACCCTCTCCTACGACCACCGCCTGGTGGACGGTGCCGACGCGGCCCGTTACCTGACGGCGGTCAAGGCGATCCTGGAGGCCGGCGAGTTCGAGGTCGAGCTCGGCCTGTAGGCGTCGTCCGTCGAGGCAGACGCCCGTGCCCCCACCCGGAGTTCTCGGGTGGGGGCACGGGCGTGTGGGGGGCGTGGGCCCGTGTTCCGGTCGGCAGGGATCACGCCAGCGGCTGCGGGACGACCGGGGTCCACGGGTCGTCGCACACGAGCTGGTTGCCGGGGACGCTGCAGAACGTCTCGACCACCGTGCCGGTGGTGGTGATCACCTGGACGTTCAGCGTGTTCCCCTGCTCGGTCACCGTGATGCTGCAGGCGTTCGTCGGGGCGTCCTGGTTGTCCGACAGGTCCGACCAGGTGTACGAGGCCGGGTCCGCCTGGAGGTCCCGGGTGCCGACCCTGATGTCACTGTCGGGGTTGATGACGCCGGTGTACTGCTGTGAGCCGCGGTTGTAACTGTCGATGCTCACACACGACCCGGCGGGTCCGGGAGGCCCAGGGGGTCCGGGAGGTCCAGGGGGCCCGGGAGGACCGGGAGGACCGGGAGGTCCAGGGGGTCCAGGGGGTCCAGGGGGTCCAGGAGGACCGGGTTCACCCTTGCAGGGGTCGTGCTGCTCGTAGCCGCACGTGCCGGGCTCGGGGCCGTCCCGGCCGAGGCCGGGGGCCGCCACGGCACCGGACGGCGAAACACCGACCAGCGCGACGGCGCAGATCATCGCGCCGCCCAGTCGAAGGCCGCGTCGTCGGGCGGAGACCCACGGGCGCGAGGGTCCGGGCCATTCGGCTCGCATCATCGTCGTTCGTGTCCCGTCTGATCCGAGGGAAAAGGTGCAGGATCATTCTTTGGAACGGACGACTCATCCGCGACACGTAATACGCCTCATCGGTCAGTTGATCACATAAAGTCACCTGGTCGGCGCAGCGAGGACGGCGTGTAAGTCTCGTCTCACCTGGGCGAAAGCGCCCCCGTGCGCCCCTCCCGGGCGGGCCGACCGCCGTATTGTCTAAGCGTCAAAGCCCCCCGGGGGCCCGCGGGCCCCGCTAAGGAGCCCGTCATGACCGCGCCCGTCGTCCACTCGCTGCGCGAACAGATCCGCGAGCACATCCTGGAAGGGATCATCAGCGGACGCTGGCAGCCGGGCGAGCGGATCGTGGAGCGGCGGATCGCCACCGAGCTGGAGGTCAGCCAGACGCCCGTACGGGAGGCGCTGCGCGAGCTGGAGTCGCTGCGGCTGATCGAGTCGGCGCCCAACAAGGGCGTACGGGTGCGGAACCTCACGGCCGCCGACCTGGAGGAGAGTTACCCGGTCCGGGCGGGGCTCGAGGCGATCGCGGCGGAGCTGGCCGCCGGGCGGCTGGCGGAGGACTGCTCGGCGCTGGAGCCGCACGTCGCCGCGTTGTACGAGGCGGACCGGCTGGCGGACGGGACGGGGCAGGTGCGGCACACCGTGGCGTTCCACCGGGAGTTGGTGCGGGCCGCCGGCAACTCGGTGCTGCTGCACACGTGGGAGGGGCTGGGGATCGAGGTGTTCACCGCGTTGTCGATACGGTGGCTGGGGACGGTGCAGCAGTCCTACGCGGAGGAGCACGAGGAGCTCGTCGCCGCGTTCCGGCGACGGGATCCGTTGATCGCGGATCTGGTCAAGGCGCATGTGCTGGGGTGTGCGCCTCGGGCGTAGTGCCGGGAGCTTTTTCGCCCCCGCCGCCCCTTCCCTCCCCCACTCTCGGCTTCGCTCGAGCGGGAGGTACCCCCATCGGCCCTGGGGGCTTCGCCCCCAGACCCCCTTCGCGCCCACGCGGCGGAGCCGCATATCGGCACAGCCCCGCGCCCCTGCTATGCGACCGAGCCGCCCGAGCTCTTCTGCGCGTACACCTCCTCACCTGCGCAAACGCCCCGACTGAACAGTCACCCCGTGCCACAAGCGGAGGCACCGCGTGCCGACTTTCTCGGGATCGAGAGATTTTGCCCTTCAACCCTTTGATCGATCATCGATCAGGGAGTTACAGTCGCCAGCGGGCTTGCACCCGAGCCCTCCGCCCTGTCCTGCCAAAGACACAAGGGCACCCCCCTTCGACTGAGGAAGGCGGCGACGACATGACGACCGACCCCAACGCCATCCAGCCGAGCGAGCTCGACCAGCTCCCGGACCGCGACCCCGAGGAGACCGCCGAGTGGCAGGCCTCCCTGGACGCCGTCACCAAGGCGGCCGGGCCGCACCGTGCCGCGTACCTGATGCGCCGCACGCTGGAGCGTGCCGAGGGAGCCGGCCTCGCGCTGCCGAAGCTCCTCGAGACGGACTACGTCAACACCATCCCCACCGCCGCCGAGCCCGCCGTGGACGGCGACGAGGCGCTGGAGCAGCGGATCACCGCCTGGAACCGCTGGAACGCGGCGGCCATGGTGACCCGCGGCAGCAAGTACGGCGTCGGCGGCCACATCGCCACCTTCGCCTCCGCGGCCTGGCTCTACGAGACCGGCTTCAACCACTTCTTCCGCGGCAAGGAGGGTGACGGCTCCGGCGACCAGCTCTACATCCAGGGCCACGCCTCCCCCGGCATCTACGCCCGCGCCTTCCTCGACGGCCGGATCGGCGAGCAGCAGCTCGACAACTTCCGCCGCGAGGCCGGCGGCAACGGCCTGCCGTCGTACCCGCACCCGCGCCGCCTGCCCTGGCTGTGGGAGTTCCCCACCGTCTCCATGGGTCTCGGGCCGATCTCCGCGATCTACCAGGCGCGCTTCAACCGCTACCTGACCAGCCGCGGCATCAAGGACGTCTCCGACTCCCACGTCTGGGCGTTCCTCGGCGACGGCGAGATGGACGAGCCCGAGTCGACGACCGCGCTCACCCTCGCCTCCCGCGAGCGGCTCGACAACCTGACCTTCGTCATCAACTGCAACCTGCAGCGCCTCGACGGTCCGGTCCGCGCCAACTTCAAGATCGTGCAGGAGCTGGAGGCCCAGTTCCGCGGCGCCGGCTGGAACGTCATCAAGACGCTCTGGGGCACGGCGTGGGACGAGCTGTTCCGGCTCGACACCACCGGCGCCCTCGTACGACGCCTCCGCGAGGTGCCCGACGCGCAGGTGCAGACGTACCAGACGCGCGACGCCGCCTACATCCGCGAGGACTTCTTCGGCAAGGACCCGGCGCTCGTCGAGATGGCGAAGCTGCTGAGCGACGACAAGATCCTCGAGTGCTTCCACCTCTCGCGCGGCGGCCACGAGTCCCGCAAGGTGTACGCCGCGTACAAGGCCGCGCTCGCCCACAAGGGCGCGCCGACCGTGATCCTGGCGCAGACCGTCAAGGGCCACACCCTCGGTGAGGGCTTCGCCTCCAAGAACGCCAACCACCAGATGAAGAAGCTGACGGTGGACGAGTTCAAGGCGATGCGCGACCGGCTGGAACTGCCGATCCCGGACTCCCGGTTCGTCGACGGCGTCGTCCCCTACGTCCACCCGGGCGCCGACTCCCCCGAGGTCCGCTACCTCCAGGAGCGCCGTGCCGCCCTCGGCGGTCCCGCCCCGGCCCGCCGCGTGCACCCGGTCGCGCCGCTGCCGCTCCCCGCCGACAAGGCGTTCGCCGCCTTCGACAAGGGCTCCGGCTCGCAGAACGTGGCCACCACCATGGCCTTCGTCCGCCTGGTCAAGGACCTGGTCCGCGACAAGGAGACCGGCAAGCGCTGGGTGCCGATCGTCCCCGACGAGGCGCGCACCTTCGGCATGGAGAGCCTCTTCCCGTCCCTCGGCATCTACTCGCCGATGGGCCAGACGTACGAGCCGGTCGACCGCGACCAGCTCATGTACTACAAGGAAGCCAAGAACGGCCAGATCTTCAACGAGGGCATCACCGAGGCCGGTGCCATGGCCGAGTTCGTCGCCGCCTCGACGTCGTACGCGACGCACGGCGAGACGATGATCCCGTTCTACATCTACTACTCGATGTTCGGCTGGCAGCGCACCGGCGACCAGATGTGGCAGCTCGGCGACCAGCTCGGCCGCGGCTTCCTGGTCGGCGCCACGGCCGGCCGCACCACGCTGACGGGCGAGGGCCTCCAGCACGCCGACGGCCACTCCCCGGTCATCGCGGCGACCAACCCGGCGGCCCTGACGTACGACCCGGCGTTCGCGTACGAGATCGGCGTCATCGTCAAGGAGGGTCTGCGCCGGATGTTCGGCGAGGCCCTGCCCGGCGAGGACCAGAACGTCTTCTACTACCTGACGGTCTACAACGAGCCGCTGCCGCAGCCCGCCAAGCCGCAGGCGGCCGGCATCGACGAGGGCATCGTCAAGGGCCTGTACCGCTTCAACACGGCGGAGACGGCCGGGCTGTCCCCGGCGGCCAACGCCCCGCGGATCCAGCTGCTCGGCTCCGGTACGGCGATCCACTGGGCGCTGAAGGCGCAGAAGCTGCTCGCCGAGGAGTGGGGCGTGGCCGCCGACGTGTGGTCCGCCACCTCGTGGACCGAGCTGCGCCGGGACGCCATGGAGGCGGACGAGGCGCTGCTGCGCGGCGAGGACCGGGTGCCGTTCGTCCGGCAGGCGCTCCAGGGCGCCGAGGGTCCCGTCCTCGCGGTCTCCGACTACATGCGTCAGGTCCCGGACCAGATCGCGCAGTGGGTCGAGCAGGACTACACGTCGCTGGGCGCCGACGGCTTCGGCCTGTCGGACACCCGTGACGCGGCCCGCCGCCACTTCGGTGTGGACGCCGAGTCGATCGTCGTCGCGGCCCTGGCGCAGCTCGCCCGCCGTGGTGAGGTCCAGGCGGCCTCGGTGAAGGAAGCCCGCGAGAAGTACGGCCTGTGACGGTCTGACCGCGCAGGAGGCCCCCGCCCACTTCGGGCGGGGGCTTCTTGCATGATGGGCGCATGCGTGCTGCCCGGCTGATCAAGATGGTGCTGTTGCTCCAGTCCCGGCCCTCCATGACCGCCGCCGAGCTGGCGCGGGAGCTGGAGGTGTCGGAGCGTACGGTCACCCGGGACGCGCAGGCACTGTCGGAGGCCGGGGTTCCGGTGTATGCGGACCGGGGGCGGATCGGCGGCTACCGGCTGGTCGGCGGGTACCGGACGCGGCTGACGGGGCTGGCGCGCGGGGAGGCGGAGGCGCTGTTCCTGTCCGGGGTGCCGGGGGCGCTGCGCGAGATGGGGCTGGAGGACGTGGCCTCGGCGGCCCGGCTGAAGGTGTCGGCGGCCTTGCTGCCGTCCCTGCGGGACGCCTCCCGCACGGCGGCGCAGCGGTTCCACCTGGACGCCCCCGACTGGTTCCGCGAGCCGGTCACGCCCGAGCTGCTGCCGGCCGTCGCGGACGCGGTGTGGGACGACCGGCGGATCACCGCCCGCTACCGGCGCGGCGAGCACGCGGTGGAACGGGAGCTGGAGCCGTACGGACTCGTGCTCAAGGCGGGCGTCTGGTACCTGTGCGCACGGGTGGCCGGGCACGGGTCCTTCCGGGTGTACCGGATCGACCGGTTCACGGCGGTGGAGGCGGACGAGGAGCGTTTCGAGCGGGAGCCGGACTTCGATCTGCCGGCGTTCTGGGAGGAGCGCGCGGAGCAGTTCGCGCGGTCGATCCTGCGGGCGGAGGTCGTGGTGCGGCTGTCGGCGGAGGGGGTGCGCCGGCTGCCGCACGCCATGGACGCGGTCGCGGCGCGGGAGGCGTTGGCGCGGGCGGGGGAGCCGGAGGGGGACGAGTGGGTGACGGTGACCCTGCCGGTGGAGTCCGAGGAGGTCGCCCGCGAACAGCTGACGGCGCTGGGGGCGGAGGTGGAGGTGCTGGCGCCGGCGTCTTTGCGGGAGCGGTTCGCGGCGGAGGCGGCGCGGCTGGCGGAGCTGTACGGGCTGTGAAAAGGGGGGCCTTTTCGATTCCCTGGTGCGGGGGCGGGGTGCCCTCCGGGGAGGTTTCGCCCCCGCCACCCCTTCCCTCCCCCATCGTCCCTGGGGGCTTCGCCCCCAGACCCCCGTGCGCAGTTCCCCGCGCCCCTATTCGCCCAGCCCCCTTCATGCGTTGCGGGTGCGTCCGTGGGGCATAGGGTCGATGCTTTACCTCGTGATGGACGAGACGGAGTTCTGGGAGCTGGTGGACACCGCCCGCGAGGACGCCGGGGGTGATCCGGAGGAGCAGGCCGACCTGCTGGTGGAGCGGCTGGCGCGGCTGGACCCGGAGGCGGTCCTGGATTTCGCCCGTCACTTCGAGTCCCGCTACCACCGCGCGTACCACTGGGACCTGTGGGGTGCCGCCTGGGTGCTGCTGGGCGGGGCGAGCGACGACGCCTTCGACTACTTCCGGTGCTGGCTGATCGGCCAGGGCCGGGAGGTGTTCGAGGGCGCGCTGCACGACCCGGACGCGCTGGCCGGTCTGCTGGGCGACTTCGACGAGGAGGTCGACGGCGACGGCGAGGACCTCGGTTACGCGGCGGACGAGGCGTACGAGCAGCTCACCGGCACGGTGGCGCCCGACCTCGACCTGCCCCCGGCCCCCGCGGAGCCGGAGGGCACACCGCTCGACTTCGAGAACGAGGCCCTGCTCGCCGAACGCTACCCGCGGCTGTGGGAGCGGTTCGGGGGCTGAGCCGCGAGCCGGCTCACAGGCGCCGGTGGGGGCCCGGTGCGTGACGCAGGGGTGCGGCGTTGGCCTGCATGAGGGCGGAGGCGGTGTGGGCCGCCGGGCCCAGGACGACGGCGACGGCGGCGCACAGGGCCGTCCAGGGGCGGCGCAGGGCGTCCGCCCAGGTGGTACTTCGGTCGGGCGTGTCGTTCATCGGACCTGCTCTTCGTTCCGGGTGTCGGTGTCGTTCCGTACGGCGGTCTGGGTGTCGTCGGGCACGGTGTCCCCGGTCCCGCGTCCCTGGAGGCGGGCCGCCAGGGCCCTGATCTCCGGGAGGCGGGCCCTGAGGGCGGCGCCCGGGCAGTCGGTCATGTAGCCGTCGCTGTGACCGGCGACCGCGGGCAGGACGGCGGTGGTGCCGGCCGCGTAGCGGCTGCCGCCGTTGCTGGAGACCAGCCGGACGTCGGCGCGCGGGTCGGTGCCGGACGTGCCGAGCTTCCAGGCGGCCACGGCGGCGATCGCGCGCAGCATCTCCCGCGGCACCTCGGCCCCCTCCGTGAAGGTGCCGAGGGCGGCGATCCCGGTGGTGCGGTGGTTGAAGCCCTGGGTGTGGGCGCCAGTGACGGGGCGGTCGGTGCCGCCCGCGCGGCCCTCGTAGACGGTGCCGCAGCGGTCGACGACGAAGTTGTAGCCGAGGTCGTCCCAGTCGCGGGCGCCGGTCTGGCCCTCGTACAGGCCCCGGATGATGCCGGGGGCGTCCGCGCAGTCGTAGCCGTTGGGCGAGTCGGTGTGGTGGACGAAGACGGCGACGACCTCGTCGTCGTAGCGCGGCGGCGGCTGTTCCCGCGCGGTGTCGCCGAGCCAGGCGGAGCGCGGCACGACGGCCGGCCGGGGCGCCTGGTGGAGGGTCGCGGCCCGCGCGGTGGAGAGGGCGGCGGCGTCCTCGGCGGCGTGCTCGACGCCGTGGGCGCACAGCACCAGGGCGACGGCGGCGGCCACGCCCGGCAGACAGCCGAGCGCCACCGTGACGGCCCGTGGCGGGCGCGGGGGGCCGGACCCCCCGCCGGGTATCCGGCGGGGGCGGCGCTGCCGCGCTCCGCGCGGTCTCCTGGGGACACGCATGAGCCCACTGTGGGCCGGTCCGCCCACGTCCGCGATCCGTGCTGCGCCACTCGGTGGAACCATCGCCTCGGTCCGCGACGTTTTCCCCGGTACACGCGCGCGTGGCCGCATTCCCGCGGCCGTCGCGCGCGTGGCTGATCACCGGGCCCCTCCCCCACGTACTGATGGACCGGTGGTCCCGAGAGAGAGGCGGCGCGCGTGGACCTGCTCGACATCCTGCTGTTGCTGGTCGTCCTGGCCTACGCGGCGTCCGGTTACCGGCGCGGGCTGCTGGCGGGCTGTGTCTCGCTGGCCGGTTTCGTGGGCGGTGCGGTCGTCGGCGTGTGGATCCTGCCGTGGGTGATGGACCTGGTGACGCCGGGGACGACCCGGGCGACGCTGACGGCCGTGTTCACGGTGCTGCTGCCGGCCGTGACGGGCCACGAGCTGGCGGGGCGGCTGGCGCTCAGACTGCGGCGGGAGCTGGACCGGGGCCCGCTGCGGGTGGCGGACGGGGTCGGCGGGGCGGTGGCCAACTCGGTGGCCGTGCTGATCGTGGCGTGGGTGGTGGCGAGCGTGCTGGGCGCGTCCTCCTCCCCGCTGGTGACGTCGGCGATCCGGGACTCGCGGCTGCTGGGCGCGGTGCAGGACACGATGCCGGACACCACCCCGGGATGGTTCTCCCGGGCCACGTCGGCGCTGACCGAGGCGGGTTTCCCGCAGGTCTTCAACCCGTTCGAGAACGAGTCGACCGCCGAGGTCGCCGCGCCCACCGGCGACAGCGTCACCGCGGCCGCCACCCGTGCCGCGCAGCGCGCCACGGTGAAGGTCGAGGGCGTCGCGGGCACCCAGGGCCGCGAGGGCAGCGGCTTCGTGTACGCGGCGGAGCACGTGATGACCAACGCCCACGTGGTGGCCGGCATCGACGAGCCGACCGTGCGCGTGGGCGGGGTGGGACGGGCCTACGAGGCACGGGTGGTGCTCTTCGACCCGAGCAAGGACGTGGCCGTGCTGTACGTGCCGGAACTGCGGGCCCCGGTCCTGGAGTTCGACGACGACGCCGACCGCGGCGACTCGGCGGTCGTCGCGGGCTACCCGCAGGACGGCGACCTCAACCTGCAGGCGGCGACGGTCGCCGGCCGAATCCAGGCCCGGGGACAGGACATCTACAACGACGCGGTGGTCACCCGCGAGATCTACTCGATCCGTTCGACCGTCCGCCCCGGCAACTCCGGCGGCCCGCTGCTGACCACGGACGGCCGGGTGTACGGCGTGGTGTTCGCGCGCTCCACCTCGGACGCGGAGACCGGCTACGTGCTCACGGCGGACGAGGTGGCCGACGACGCCGAGCGCGCGGCGGACGCGACGGCACCGGTGGACACCGGGGAGCCGGTCACCTCCTAGCGGGTCCCGGCGGGGCCTCTCGGACCAGCGACCGGCCCATCATGACGTCGTCGACGTACGCGCCCCCGACGAAGAACTCCTCCGGCTGCACGCCCTCCACGACGAAGCCCTCGGACGCGTACAGCGTGCGGGCGACGGTGTTGTGGCCGAGCACCCGCAGGGTGATCCGGCGGGCGCCGCGCTCCCGCGCCTCGGCGACGGCGGCCCGCACCAGGGCCCGGCCCACGCCCCGGCCGCGCGCCTCCTCGGCGACGGCGAGGCCGCGGATCTGCCGCACGTGCGCGTTGCTGGCGAGTTCGGTGGCGAAGCCGAGGCGGACGTACCCCACGATCCGGCCCCGGTACTCGGCGACGAGGTGCTCCCGGGGGCCGGACCGCTCGCTGAAGAACGAGTCGTCCGCCGGACGCGGGACGACGGCGTGCACGGTGGACCAGGTCTCCCGGTCGAGGCGGGCCAGCTCCCCCTCGTCACCGAAGCGGGCGATGCGTATGGACGGCTCGGACATGAGCGCCACTGTACGGGCGGCTCGCGCCGCCCCGGCCGTGATTTCCGTACCGCGAGGGGCAGGATGGACGTCATGGAACGTTCCCGAATCGCGGTGGCCGGTGCGTCCGGGCTCATCGGTGGCGCGCTGGCGCGGTCCCTGACGGCGGACGGGCACGAGGTGGTCCGGCTGGTGCGGGGCGAGCCCCGGGCGGCGGACGAGGTCCGGTGGGACCCGGAGCGCGGGTCGGTGGACGCGGCCGGCCTCGCCGGGTGCGACGCGGTGGTCAACCTGGCGGGCGCCGGGATCGGCGACCGGCGCTGGACGGCGGCCTACAAGACGAGGCTCAGGACCAGCCGGGTCAAGGGCACGACCGCGCTCGCCGAGGCCGTCGCCGGGCTGCCCGAGGACGTACGGCCCCGGGTGTTCCTCAACGGCAGCGCGATCGGCTACTACGGCGAGACCGGCGACCGGGCGGTGGACGAGAGCGCTCCGCCGGGTGAGGGCTTCCTGCCGGAGCTGTGCGTCGAGTGGGAGGCGGCCGCGGCACCGGCGCGGGAGGCGGGCTTGCGGACGGTGTTCGCGCGCACCGGCCTGGTGGTGGCGCGCGGGGGCGGGGCGTGGGGCAGGCTCTTCCCGCTGTTCCGGGCCGGGCTGGGCGGCCGGCTGGGCGACGGACGCCAGTACTGGTCGTTCGTCGCGCTGCACGACGAGGTGGCCGCGCTGCGCCATCTGCTGGACACCGACGGGCTGTCCGGGCCGTTCAACCTGACCGCCCCGCACCCGGCGACCAACCGTGAGATCACCGGGGCGATGGCGCGCGTGCTGCACCGGCCGGCGGTGTTCGCGGTGCCGGCGCCGGTGCTGCGGACGGTGCTCGGGGAGATGGCCGGGGACGTCCTCGGCAGCGCCCGGGTGCTGCCGGCACGGCTGCTGGAGTCCGGTTTCCGGTTCGCGTTCCCCCGGATCGAGGGGGCGGTCCGGGCGGCGCTGTGAGCGCACGGGCGTGACCACGGTCCGCCCGGAACCGATCCGGCCCTGAGCCCTCTGCGACCACATCGTGCCCGACCGGCGCGCGCATGCGACCGTCGTGCGCCCGTGCTCTGGCCATGCGCGACTGACCGGGCACTCGGCCACGGGCCTAACCTCGACCCGAACTCGGGTATCCCTGGGGCCTGTTGAGGGCATGACGTCTCCAGCGCCCGCGCAACCTCGAGGAGGGGCACGTGCTTGAGCCCACGTACCAGGCGGACGTCGTCGTCGTGGGGGCCGGGGTCGCCGGACTCTCCGCGGCACGACGGCTGACCGGCGCAGGAGTCACCACCCTGGTCCTGGAGGCCGCCCACGAGGTGAGCGGCCGGATGGCGACCGAGCAGGTCGACGGCTTCCGGCTCGACCGGATCGGACGGCTGCTGTCCACGGCGTATCCCGAACTACGGCCGGCCTCGGGCCTCGACGGGCTGGTGCTGCGGCCCTTCGCGCCCGGCGTCCTGCTGCACAGCGACGGACGGCACCACCGTGCGGGGGTGCAGCCGGGCGCGAGGGGGGCACGGAGCGCGAGGAGCGCACTCCATGCCGTACGCGCCCTGGCGAGCGCCCCACGGCCGGGGAGCGGGCCCAGGAGGCCGGTGGCCGTGCCCGGACGGCAGGTGTCCGTGCCCCGCAGCCGCACCGGTGCCCCGCTGGGCACGGCGGTCGACCAGGCCCGTCTGGGGGCCGCGTTCAGCAAGCTCGCGGACACGCCGGTGGAGCGGCTGCTGGCCCGGCCCGAGACGACGGCGGCCGAGGCGCTGCCGGCCCGGGGGCTGCCCGCCCGCACCATCGACGGCTTCCTGCGCCCCCTCCTCGCCGCCCTGCTGTGCGATCCGGATCTCACCACGTCCAGCCGGTGCGCCGACCTGGCGCTGCGGGCGTTCGCGAGCGGGCGGCTGTGCGTGCCGGAGGGCGGTGCCGAGGCGCTGCCGCGGACGCTGGCGCGGACGCTGCCGCCGGGCACGGTGCGCACGGGGGTGCGGGTCACCTCCGTGTCGACGACCTCGGTGACCACCGCGGAGCACGGGGAGTTCCGGTGCGGCGCGGTGCTGGTCGCGACCGGGGCGCGGGCCGCCGCCGAACTGCTGCCCGGGCTGCGGGTGCCGGACTTCCACCCCGTGACGGTGGTGCACCACAGCGCCGACGAGGCCCCGCGGACCGGTGCCTCGCTGCTGCTCGACGCCGAGCGGGGCGGGCCGGTGGCGCACACGGCGGTCGTCAGCCGGGTCGACCCGTCCCGGGCCCCGGCCGGACGCACGCTGGTCAGCTCGACGGTCCTGGGGCCGCCTGTGCCGGGCGTCGACACGGCCGTGCGCATGCACCTGGCCCGGCTGTACGGCGTGTCGACGGCGCGCTGGGAGACGCTGGGTGTGCACCACACCGCGGAGGCGGTGCCGGTGATGCGGCCGCCGCACGATCTGCGACGGCCGGTGCGGTTGCTGGCGGGGCTGTACGTGTGCGGTGACCACCGGGACACCGGGACGGTGCAGGGGGCGTTGCACTCGGCGCACCGGGCGGCGGCGGCGATCCTGGCGGATCTGGGGGTGGACCGGTCCATGCACGCGGCGGACCCGCTACCGAGCGCTCGCGCGGCGTGAGCCGGGGACGCGGTCCGGCTTTACGGGTGCCCCGCGCTGCGGGGGGCCGGTGTTTTGCGGGTGCCCCGCACTGCCGAGGGCCGGCGTTCTGCGGGTGCCCCGCGTCGGTGTGGGCCGGGGGGTGTTCGCGCGGCCCGGCGCTTGCGGGGTGCCTCCCCCACTCTCGGCTCCGCTCGAGCGGGAGGTACCCCCACCGCCCACCCTCCCCCACCCTCGGCTGCGCTCGGGCGGGGGGACCCCCATCGCCCTGGGGGTACCTCCCAGGCCCTTAAGGCACTGGGGGAGGCACGACTGCCCGCGGGAACGGCGGCATGCCGGCGCGACCGCCCGCGGCTGACGCGGCAGGCGGCTGCCCGCGGGAACGGCGGAGCGGATGCCGACGGGAACGGCGGAGCGGCTGCCGACGGGAGCGGCGGGGGGACGGCGCGGCTGTCCGCGGCTGACGTGGCGGGCGGCTACCCGCGGGAGCGGCGGGACGGCTGACCGCGGCTGACGCGGGGAGCGGCGGCGGTAGTGGCCGTCAGGCGCGTACGGCGGGAAGGGGACGGGGCGGGGTGGCCGCCCGCAGTGGCCGGCGCGTCCGCACCCCGCACCCCTTCCGAGTGACGTGATCCGCGCCGGTCCGAGGACGGACACCCCCGACACGGCCCCGACCCACCCACCGGCCGTGGGTGCTACGCCCGCCCCCACCGGACCGAACGATGCGCCGCAGGCACAAGACCCGCACCCCCGCCGGACCGAACCCACGCCCCGCGCCCGCCCGCCGCAGGCGCCGGGCGCCGGGTGTGGGTTCAGCCGTACGCCGCGATCCTGTCGCGGTACGTGCGCACGGGAGCCGCGTCCCGGTACGGCTCCAGCTTCCGTTCGAAGTCCCGGACGTACTCGACGGCCCGCACCGACCGCATCTCCGCCGCCTGACCGGCCGCCTCGGCGGCCAGCTGGCACGCCTGGTCCAGCTCCCCCAGACCGAGCCGGGCGGTCGCCAGCACCATCCGGCAGAAGAGCCGGCTCCGGGCGTACCCCGGTGCCCGCAACCGCAGCGACCGCTCCGCATGCTGCGCGGCGGCCCGGAACTGCTGCAGGTCCCGGTGGCAGTGCCCGAACTCGTCGGCGAGCTGCGCCTCGTCAAAAAAGCGCGCCCAGTACGGAACCTCGTCCCCGGGCCGCGCGCCCTCCAGCGCCCGCTCCGCGCGCGCCAGCGCCGCCGTGCAGGCCCGCACCTCCCCCAGCACCCCGTGCCCCCGCGCCTCGGCCGCGTGCAGCAGCGCCTGCACGACCGGCGGTCCCGACCCGCCCGCCCCCTGCTGGGCGACCCGCGCGAGCTGCACCGCTTCCCGCCCGTGCCCGAGGTAGACGGCCTGCCGGCTCATGGTGACCAGGACGTACGCGCCGTACGGCCGGTCCCCCGCCGCCTGCGCCAGCCGCAGCGCCTGCACGAAGTACCGCTGCGCGAGCCCGTGCGCCGCGATGTCGTACGACGTCCAGCCGGCCAGCCGGGTCAGGTCCGCGGCGGCCGCGAACAGCCGGCGCCCGGTCTGCTCCCCGTACGTGCCGCGCAGCATCGGCTCGCACTCGTGCTCCAGGTACCGCACGAGGGCCTGGCGAGCGTGCCCGCCGCCGTACGCGTCGTCGAGCGTGCGGAACAGCTCGCCGACCGACCGCAGCGCCGCGATGTCGCCGCCGGTGACCCGGTGGCCCGGACCGCGTTCGACCGTGGCGCGCCGGCGCGCGAGCAGTTCGGGCGGACGGACCGGCGGCCGCCCCTGCGCCGGCACCCGTACCGGCACCGGCGGCTCCGCCCGGGCCACCTTCTCGTCCGCCCGCCCGATCAGCCAGTCCCGGCTCGGCACGACCAGCCCCGCCGAGGTGAAGGCGATCTTCCGCAGCTCGGCGTGGCTGCCGGAGTCCTTGCGCCAGAGCCCGCTGACGATGTCGACGGCCTCCTCGGGGGTGGCGGCGAACTCCAGCCCCGCGTAGACCGGCGCGCAGGCGTCCAGCCCCAGGTCCTGCGCGGTCAGGCGGCGGCCCAGACGCCGGGTGAAGACCTCGGCGATCAGCGCCGGCGTCGTACCGCGGGGCTGCTGGCCTCGCAGCCAGCGGGTGACGGACGTCTTGTCGTATCTCAGGTCGAGCCCGTGTTCGAGGCCGAGCTGGTCCACGCGCCGGGCGAGTCCCGCGTTGGAGAACCCCGCTTCTGCGATGAGCGCGGCGAGCTGTCGGTTGGGGGTGCGCTGCGCGGGTCGTTCCGTCATCTGCGGTGCGGTCTCCTGCCTTCCGGCTGAGCGAGGTGCCCGGGTCGCCTGTGAGCAGCCCTTATGGCCACGTGGACGGCGCGAATGTAGCGGAGAGTGAGCACCCGATCGCAGAATTCGACCGGCATTCATCCGATCGTGTGAGGATTACCCGGAAGCTGACAGCCGGCCCGGGTCGCTCCCGACCGGTACCCGACCGGCCCCCGACAGCCCCCCGCTCGAACGGTCGTACAGTGGCGTGGGCGCGTTTCGTGCCCGACGACCTTCTAGGGAGGCGCTTTGCCGTGAGCGATCTGCGGTTCGTACGGATGGGCTTCGGGGCCGAGGCCGTGGACTACCAGCTGGCCTGGGACGAGCAGCGCCGGGTGCACGCGGCGCGGTTCGCCGACGAGGTGCCCGACACCGTGATCCTCCTGGAGCACCCCCCGGTCTACACGGCCGGCCGCCGCACCGCGGACAGCGAACGCCCCCTCGACGGCACCCCGGTCATCGACGTGGACCGCGGCGGCAAGATCACCTGGCACGGACCCGGCCAGCTGGTGGGCTACCCGATCCAGAAGCTGCCCCGCCCGGTGGACGTGGTCGCGCACGTCCGCCGCCTGGAGGAGGCCCTGATCCGCACCTGCGCGGAGTTCGGCCTGGAGACCAGCCGGGTCGAGGGCCGCAGCGGCGTCTGGGTCCTCGGCGATCCGGTGGAGCGGCGCCCCGCGCTCGGCGGGCTCTCCCTGGACTTCGACCCCCGGCTCACCGACGACGAGTTCGACCCCCGCCTCAACGGCCCGGAGTACGCGCCCTCCAACGCCGGCCAGCGCCGCGAGGACCGCAAGATCGCCGCGATCGGCATCCGCGTGGCCAAGGGCGTCACGATGCACGGCTTCGCGCTGAACGTGAACCCCGACAACAAGTGGTTCGACAAGATCATCCCGTGCGGCATCCGCGACGCGGGCGTCGCCTCCCTGGCGAACGAACTGGGCCGCGACATCACGATCGCCGAGGTGCTCCCCGTCGTGGAGCGCCACCTCCGGGACGTCCTGGAGAACGCGGAACTCAAGCCGAGGATCGTCGAGAAGGCCCCGGCGGCATAAACGCGCGGAGCCCGGTGTTCGCAGTCATGGTGGTCCAGGCCGGACCGGGGGCCGCGGCCGACAGCCGTCAGCAGGCGGACACCCCGCCTGGCATTCAAATCAACGGGCGTACGCTTACGCACGCCGAAGAATCAATCGCTAGGGAGCCGGTCGTGTCCGCAGTCGCACCCGACGGACGCAAGATGCTGCGCCTGGAGGTCCGCAACAGCCAGACCCCCATCGAGCGCAAGCCCGAGTGGATCAAGACCCGGGCGAAAATGGGCCCCGAGTACTCCAAGATGCAGAACCTCGTCAAGAGCGAGGGGCTGCACACGGTCTGTCAGGAAGCCGGCTGTCCGAACATCTACGAGTGCTGGGAGGACCGCGAGGCGACCTTCCTCATCGGCGGCGACCAGTGCACCCGGCGGTGCGACTTCTGCCAGATCGACACCGGCAAGCCCGAGGCGCTGGACCGTGACGAGCCGCGCCGCGTGGGCGAGTCGGTCGTCACCATGGACCTGAACTACGCCACCATCACCGGCGTCGCCCGCGACGACCTGGAGGACGGCGGCGCCTGGCTGTACGCGGAGACCGTGCGCCAAATCCACGCGCAGACCGCGGACCGCGCGGAGGGCCGCACCAAGGTCGAGCTGCTGGCCCCGGACTTCAACGCGGTCCCGGAGCAGCTCGCGGAGGTCTTCTCCTCCCGCCCCGAGGTCTTCGCGCACAACGTCGAGACGGTCCCCCGGATCTTCAAGCGGATCCGCCCCGGCTTCCGCTACGACCGCTCCCTGAAGGTCATCACCGAGGCCCGCGACTACGGCCTGGTCACCAAGTCGAACCTGATCCTCGGCATGGGCGAGACCCGCGAGGAGGTCAGCGACGCGCTGCGGCAGCTGCACGACGCGGGCTGCGAGCTGGTCACCATCACGCAGTACCTGCGGCCCTCCGTGCGCCACCACCCCGTGGAGCGCTGGGTGAAGCCGCAGGAGTTCGTGGAGCTGAAGGAGGAGGCCGAGCAGATCGGCTTCTCCGGTGTGATGTCCGGCCCGCTGGTCCGCTCCTCGTACCGCGCCGGCCGCCTCTACCGGATGGCGGTCGAGAAGCGGGGCGCGTACGTGGCCTCCCAGGCCGTCTGACCTCGCCCGGAGCCGTCCGGTGGCACACCGCCGACGGCGTGTGAATTCACGCACAAGGCCCTACCCGCCGGTAATGGCCGAGACGACGCGGTCCCGACCGTCCTCGCAGATGAGGGCACAGGTCGGGACCGCGTCGGCGTTCCGGACCCTCTCCCCGAGGCTTCATGCCTGTTTGACCGGTCGGTCACGCCCTGGTAACACCAGTCAGTGAGCCTGGAATCACCGCACGTACACCCCTGTCCGCCGGCACCGAGGGAGACCTCCACCATGCAGGCCGCGCCCGTCCGCGCCACCGCCATCCCGTCCTTCACCGCCGCGCTGCGCGCCGTCGAGTCGCTGCTGATGAGCGGCGGCCAGCGCACCGCCCGCCGCAACGCCTGGACCTCGGTGCTGGAGGACCGCCGTCGTGCCAAGGACCGGATCGAGGCACAGCTCGTCCTCGACCGGGCCCCCGGCGCCCCGTCCCCGAACACCCCGCCCCTGGGCACCCCGTCCCTGACGACCCGCCCCTGACCGACCGCCCCCCGCGGGGACACGTAGACTTCATGACATGGCGAGGAAGGAAACCGCAGCGGACGCTGCGAACCCCGGGCGACTGAAGCAGATCGCCCTGACCTACAAGATGACCCGCAGGGCCGACAAGAAGATCGGTCTTGTACTCGCGGCTGTCGGAATCGTCACCTTCGGTGTCTTCCTCGCGATCGGTTTCTTGATCGGGCACCCCATCTATCTCGGCATCCTGGGCTTCCTGCTCGCCTTCCTCGCGACGGCGATCGTCTTCGGACGCAGGGCCGAGCGGGCCGCCTTCGGGCAGATGGAGGGACAGCCGGGCGCCGCCGCGGCCGTGCTCGACAACATCGGCCGGGGCTGGACGACGACCCCCGCGGTGGCGATGAACCGCAACCAGGACGTGGTGCACCGCGCGGTCGGCAAGGCCGGCATCGTGCTGGTCGCCGAGGGCAACCCGAACCGGGTGAAGAGCCTGCTGGCCGCCGAGAAGAAGAAGATGAACCGCATCGTCGCGGACGTCCCGGTGCACGACCTGATCGTGGGCACCGGCGAGGGCCAGGTCGAGCTGAAGAAGGTCCGCACGACCATGCTCAAGCTGCCCCGCGTGCTCACCGGCCCGCAGGTCACCGCGACCAACGACCGGCTGCGCGCCCTGGGCGACCTGATGAGCAACATGCCGCTGCCGAAGGGCCCGATGCCCAAGGGCATGAGGCTGCCGAAGGGCGGCGGGCCGAGGGGCCGCTGACCCGCCCCTTCCGCCACGACTTCCTCTACGACGACGGGGCGCCGGAATCCGATTCCGGCGCCCCGTCGTCGTGTCCCGTCACGAGCGGCCGGTCAGATCCGCACCTCGACCGTGCGGGCCAGCCGGTCGTGCAGTCCGCGGCCGTCACGGTCCCAGATCAGCGCGGGGACGGCCAGGCACAGCAGCACCGAGCGCACCAGCCCGCGCAGCGGCTGGACCCGGCCGGTGCCGAGGGCGACCACCCGCAGCCCGAACAGCCGCTTGCCGGGGGTGAAGCCGACCGTGCCGACGGTGAGGACGCTCAGTACGAGGAACACCAGCAGCGCCCAGTTGCTGGTCGCCTGTCCGTAGTAGCCGTCGGTGATCAGGCCGTATGCGATCAGGACGCACAGTCCCCAGTCCACGGCGAGGGCGCCGAGCCTGCGGCCGGGGCCCGCGATCGAGCCCGGTCCGTCCTCCGGCAGCCCCAGCTGCTCACCCCGGTAGCCGAACTCGGCACCGGCGTCCTCCAGGGCCGCGCGGGGCCCGGAGAGCCATGATCCGATTGCTTGCCTGTTGTCCACCCGTCCACGGTACTGCGCCCGGATATGACCACAGGACGGCGGGGTGCGCCGGGGCTACCGTGGGAGAGAACCCGGTTAACTTGTGCGAAACAAATGGGTCACGCCGGAGAAATGACCCGTCCCTAGGGTCGAGTGCAGCGTGTGCCACCCGCACTGGCCACACGAACGATCTACCACCCCGGCGGGACGGTCGGGAGTAGGAGGAGCTGGATGTTCCAGAACGCCGACGACGCCAAGAAGTACCTCGCGGACGAGGACGTCAAGTTCATCGATGTCCGGTTCTGCGACCTCCCGGGTGTGATGCAGCACGTCACGATCCCTGCCGAGGCGTTCGACCCGGACGAGGAGCTGGCGTTCGACGGATCGTCGATCCGCGGCTTCCAGGCCATCCACGAGTCCGACATGTCGCTGCGCGCGGACCTGTCGACCGCCCGGGTCGACCCGTTCCGCCGCGACAAGACGCTGAACATCAACTTCTTCATCCACGACCCGATCACGGGCGAGCAGTACTCCCGCGACCCGCGCAACGTGGCCAAGAAGGCCGAGGCGTACCTGGCCTCCACCGGGATCGCGGACACCGCGTACTTCGGTCCTGAGGCCGAGTTCTACGTCTTCGACAGCGTCCGCTTCAAGACCTCCGAGAACGAGTCCTTCTACCACATCGACTCCGAGGCCGGCGCCTGGAACACCGGGGCGCTGGAGGACAACCGCGGTTACAAGGTCCGCTACAAGGGCGGCTACTTCCCGGTCCCGCCGGTCGACCACTTCGCCGACCTGCGCGCCGAGATGTCCCTGGAGCTGGCCAAGGCCGGCCTGAAGGTCGAGCGCCAGCACCACGAGGTGGGCACCGCCGGCCAGGCCGAGATCAACTACCGGTTCAACACGCTGCTCGCCGCCGCCGACGACCTGCAGCTCTTCAAGTACATCGTGAAGAACGTCGCGTGGCGCAACGGCAAGACCGCGACCTTCATGCCGAAGCCGATCTTCGGTGACAACGGCTCGGGCATGCACGTCCACCAGTCGCTGTGGGCGGGCGGCGAGCCGCTCTTCTACGACGAGCAGGGCTACGCCGGCCTGTCGGACACCGCCCGCTACTACATCGGCGGCATCCTCAAGCACGCCCCGTCGCTGCTGGCCTTCACCAACCCGACGGTGAACTCGTACCACCGCCTGGTGCCGGGCTTCGAGGCGCCGGTGAACCTGGTGTACTCGCAGCGCAACCGCTCCGCCGCGATGCGCATCCCGATCACCGGCTCCAACCCGAAGGCCAAGCGCGTCGAGTTCCGCGCCCCGGACGCCTCCGGCAACCCGTACCTGGCCTTCTCGGCGCTGCTGCTGGCCGGCCTGGACGGCATCAAGAACAAGATCGAGCCGGCCGAGCCGATCGACAAGGACCTCTACGAGCTGGCTCCCGAGGAGCACGCGAACGTGGCCCAGGTCCCGACCTCCCTCGGCGCGGTCCTCGACCGCCTCGAGGCCGACCACGAGTTCCTCCTCCAGGGCGACGTCTTCACGCCGGACCTGATCGAGACGTGGATCGACTTCAAGCGCGCCAACGAGATCGCCCCGCTCCAGCTCCGCCCGCACCCGCACGAGTTCGAGCTGTACTTCGACGTGTGACCGGCCCACGGCGCCCCCGTCCCTGGTTCCTCCAGGGGCGGGGGCGCCGTCGTGTGTCCGGAAAGCTTCCCTCGTCGCGTCCGGAGAGGGATCCTTGGCCTGACACTGCTGTTCGAGAGAAGGTCACGGGGATGTCCGAAAGGGACGACGAGGAGCGGGAGTTCGACATCAAGTGGGCGGACGGCGCCGCGCACAAGGAGCCGTCGGCGCGGGCCCGGATGCTCGCCGCGCGCTGGAAGGACAACCCGCCCGGACCGGTCCCGTTCCGCGGCGAACCGGAGTACCGGGGATCGTCGGGCCGCTCGTCGTGGGTGTCGACGGCCGTGGTGCTCGGGTGTGTCGTCGCGGTGATCGTGCTGCTCGGGTACACCGGCTTCCGCCCGTACTGATCCCGGCTAGTCGGCCCGGGCGACGGCGACCGTCGGCGAGGTCCGGGAGGCGCGGAGGGCGGGCACCGTGCCCGCGGCGGCGGTCACCAGGACGAGGGCGGTGAAGACCGCCGCGAGTTCCCCCGCGGGAACGCTGAACGGGGCGCTCGTCTCGGCGACCCGGACCACCAGCCAGGAGTACGGCACGCCGAGGGCCAGACCGAGGACTCCGCCCAGGACACCGTAGAGCGCGCATTCCACCGTGACCATGCGGTGCACGGCCGCTCCGCCGAGCCCCAGGGCCCGCAGCAGCCCGAACTCGCGCTTGCGCTCGACGACGGTGAGGCTCGCCGTGGTCGCGACTCCCGCGACCGCCACCAGGACGGTGAGCCCCAGGACCATGATCACCGTCGTGGCCGTCGTCCGCAGGTCGTCCGGCTCACCGGCCTGTGCGGCCGAGTCCTCGGCGATGACCCGGCCCTCGCCGCGCTCCGGGCCGGTCAGTGTGTCGGTGATGGCCCGCTGCGCGCGTATCCGCCCCCGGGCGTCGTCCTGCGAGGCGTCGGCGGTGACCGTGGTGGGCGCGGCGCCCGCTCCCATGCGGGTGAGGTCCGCGGCGGGGACGAAGAAGTTCCCCCCGTAGGGTCCGGCTCCGGGCAGTGTCGCCGCCACGGTGAGCCGGACGGGACGGCCCTCGAACTCCAGCGTCACGCGGTCGCCGGCCCGGACGCCGAGCCCGTGGGCGTGATCGGCGTCCACGACGACGTGGCCGGGTTCGAGGTGGTCGAGGGAGCCGGTACGGGCGGTCAGGCCCACGCCGGAGCCGACGGCGCCGAGGTCGAGGTCGGAGAGGGTCGCGCCGCGGGAGTCCTCGACGACCTCCACCGTGCGGAACGCGGTCACCTCGGCGAGTTCGGGGTGCGAGGCGAGGTCGGCGGCCAGCGACCGGTCCAGCGTCTCGCCGTCCCGTGGGTACAGGTGGAAGTCGGCGGGTGCCTCCACCGCCTGCCGGTAGCGCTCGTAGGCGTTCAGGGAGGCGAGGCAGGTCAGGGTCGAGCCGACCAGGCAGACGCCGAGGGCCACGACGACCGAGACCGAGGCCGCCCTGCCCGGCGCGCCCCCGACGCCCGCCACCGCGAGGCGGCCGGCCGCACCGGTGCGGCGCAGGGGCACGGCGACGGCCGCCAGCACCGGCCGGACCAGATGGGGGCCGAGGGCGATCAGGGCCAGGAAGGCCAGCCCGCCGGAGAGCACCACGACCGTCAGCGCCGTGAACCGGTCGTACCCCGTGTCGCCCGGCTGGGGCAGCCCGCCGTACTGCTGCCGGGCGAGGAACGCGGCGCCCGCCGCGCACAGCAGGCCCAGCAGGGTCCGGCCGGTGCCGCCCGCCGCGCCCTCACCGGACGCCGCACTGCGCAGGGCCTGCAGCGGGGAGACCCGTGAGGCGCTCAGGGAGGGGGCCAGGACCGCGAGGACCGCGAGGAGTCCGGTGCCGAGAACGGTGAGGACGGCCTCCGTCAGCGGAAGGGGGGAGGGGACGGACAGGTCGTGTCCGAACCGACCGGCGACCGGGGGGACGAGCCGCCCGCAGCCCCAGGCCGTCAGCACACCGGTCGCGCCTGCCAGCAGGCCGACCACCGCCCCCTCGGCGACGAGTGCGGCGGCGAGCCGTCGTGGGGTCGCCCCGATGGCGCGCAGCAGCGCCAACTGGCGTACGCGCCGTGCGAAGACGATGCGGAAGGTGGAGGTCGCGACGAGGACGGCCGCGCCGACGGCGACGGCGAGGAAGACGGTGACCAGTTCCAGGGTGTCCTCCGCCTCCGCCACCGCCTCGCGGGCCTCCTCCTGCCGCACCTCGTCCCCGGACCGCACCTGCGCTCCGGGCACCGCCCGCCGGATCCGTTCCGCCGGGTCCGCCGAGCCGGACGCGGAGGACGCGGTGTCGGTGCGGACGTCGACGCGGGAGTAACCCGACACGCCGAGCAGTTCCCCGAGCAGGGGCCCGGGGGCGTACCCCGTGGGCTCCGCGTCGTCCGTGGCGGTGCCGCGGACGACGCCGCTGACCTCGACCGTCACCCGTCGGGTGCCGTCACCGTCGGCTTCGGGCTGCAGCAGGGTGAGCGACGATCCCGGAGCGAGGCCGTACTCCCGCGCGGCCCGCGTGTCGACGGCGAGCCGGCCCGGTCCGGAGGGGTACGTGCCGTCGAGCAGCCGGACTTGCGTCAGGGCGCCGGCGCCGGGGTCCGCGGACAGGGCGAGGTAGCGTTCGACGGCGCTGCCGTCCAGCGGGCTGCCGCCGTCGATCCGGCCGACGGCCTCGGTGACTCCGGGTGTCTTCCGGATCTCGCGCAGGCGGGCCTCGTCGATGTCCTCCCCGTCGCCGGGCGTGACCACCAGCGACACCGCTTCGGGTGTGCCGCGGAACCTCTCGACGACGGTCGCGGTGATGATCTGCTGGGCCATGACGGTCCCGAAGACGACGAACGCCGCGATCAGCAGCGACAGTCCGGTCGCCGCGAACCGTCCGGGCCGCCGCAGGAGTTCCGCCACCTGGGAGCCCAGGACGGTCGCGCGCCAGGGAGTGCTCATCGCCGCCTCCCCGTGGCACCGGGCTCGTCCCGTACGACGCGTCCGTCCGCGAGGGTCAGCACCCGGTCCGCGTACCGCGCGGCCGCCGGGTCGTGGGTGACCATCACGACCGTCTGGCCGAGGTCGTCGACGGACCGGCGCAGCAGGGTGAGGACTTCGGCGCCGGCCTTGGAGTCGAGGTTGCCGGTGGGTTCGTCGGCGAAGAGCACGGCCGGGCCGGCCACCAGCGCCCGGGCCACGGCGACCCGCTGCTGCTGGCCCCCGGACAGCTCGGCGGGGCGGTGCGAGACCCGGTGGGCGATGCCGAGGACCTCGCAGAGGTGGTCCACCCGTTCGCGGTCCGGTCGCCTGCCGGACATGGTGAGGGGCAGCACGATGTTCTCGTAGGCGGTCAGCTGGGGCAGCAGGTTGAACGACTGGAAGACGAACCCGATCCGCTCCCGGCGCACCCGGGTCAGCTGCCGGTCGGACAGCCCGGTGATCTCCGTCCCGTCCAGGACGATGCTGCCGGAGGTGACGGTGTCGAGTCCGGCGACGCAGTGCATCAGGGTCGACTTTCCCGACCCGGAGGGGCCGACGACGGCGGTGAAGCGGGCGCGCCGGATGCCGACGGACACGCCGTCGAGGGCCCGTACCTCGGTGGTGCCCTGGTGGTAGGTCTTCACCAGGCCGGTGGCGGTGACGACGTCGTCCGGTGAGCGGTCGGGGGCGGCGGTGTGGACAGCCATGGGGACGGTTCCCGCGATCCGGGTCAGGCGCCGAGCGGCGGTACGGACAAGGTGACGCCCGCGTCCGAGCAGTGTCCCCGCGCCACTTCCCGGAGGTCCTTCACGTCCTTCGCGGACGGTGCCTCGGAGGACTTCCGGGCGGTCGCCAGCGCCCAGCCCTCGTACGTGGCGACCCGGTAGCCGAGGTAGCCGTCCTTCATGTGCGCGCGGCGCTCGTCACCGGTCTTCTCCCACCACTTCTCCGCTTCCGGGGCGGGACCGGCGGAGATCGCCTTGGCCTCGGTGATGATGCGCTGCGCCAGCCGGCAGTCCTCGGCGGAGGCCTGGCTGAGCTCGTCGCGGTCCAGCCACCAGTACCCCGCTCCGGCGGCCAGGGCCATGGCGGTCACGGCCGCCGCCGCGCCGATGACGAGACGGTTCCGCTTGCGGTTCCGCGTGGCGGGCGTGACGGGCGTGGCGTTCATCGAATCCTCCGGATGTCTTCTCGGCCGCGTTCGGCGGCAGTGAGAAGTCTGGAGTTCGGCGGCCCGCCGGGCATCGGCCACGGATCCGAGATCGGAGGCGGCGGATCTGGCACACCGGACGGGCCGGCCCCTGCGCCCCCGGGTGCAGAACCGGGGGGCGCTTCTGCGCCCTCAGGGGGAGGGACGGACCAGCCCGGACTCGTAGGCGAACGCGACGGCCTGGGCACGGTCCCGCAGGTGCAGCTTCGCCATGAGGTTGCCCAGGTGCGTCTTCACCGTGGCCCCCGCGACGTACAGTTCCGCCGCGATCTCGGCGTTGGACAGCCCCCGGGCGACCAGGGTGAGCACGTCCCGCTCGCGTGCGGTGAGGACGTCCAGCCGTTCGGCCTGGCCGTTCGCCGGGGCCAGCCGGTCCGAGACCCGGTCGAGGAGCAGCCGGGTGATGCGCGGCGCCACCACCGACTCCCCCGCGGCCAGGACCCGGATGGCGTTCACGACCTCCGCGGCGGGGGCGTTCTTCAGCAGGAAGCCGCCGGCTCCGGCGCGCAGGGCCGCGAACGCGTCCTCGTCGTTGTCGAAGGTGGTCAGCACCAGTACGCCGGGCGGGTCGTCGAGCCGCATCAGCCGCTCCGTGGCCTGGATGCCGTCCATGACGGGCATGCGGATGTCCATGATGACGACGTCCGCCTCGACCTTTTCCAGCAGGTCGAGGGCGTCCGCCCCGTTCTCCGCCTCGCCGACGACCTCGATGTCGTCCTGGCCGGCCAGCACCATGGAGAAACCGGCCCGGATCAGCGGCTGGTCGTCCACCACGGCCACCCGGATCGGTCTGTCCGCCTGTGTCATCACGTCGTCCTTGTCGGAATCGAGGCACGTACGTGCCATCCGTTGCCGAGCCGAGGGCCGGCCTCGAAGCTGCCCCCGGCGAGTTCCACCCGCTCCCGCATCCCCACGAGTCCGTTCCCTCCGGAGCGTCCGCCGACGCCGTGGCCGGCGAGGGTGCCCGCCCCGTCGTCGACCACGCTGATCAGCAGGGTGTCCCGCTCCTCGTGGAGCCGGATGTCGACCCCGGCCCCGGCTCCGGCGTGGCGGAGCACGTTGGTGAGGCACTCCTGGACGATGCGGAAGGCCGTCATCTCCTCCGCCGGGGACAGCCGTCCCTCGCCGACCTCGACCGACACGTCCACGGTCAGCCCGGCGGCCCGGGCGCGTTCGGCGACGACCTCGATCTCGTCGAGGGTGACCAGGCGCCGTGGCGGGCCGCCGTCGGCGGGGTCCGGGGCGCCGGGGTCCGGGTCGGCGGAGCCGGGGTTCCCCTCGCGCAGCACCCGGACGATGCGGTGCATGTCGTCGATCGCGTCCCGGCCGGTGGCGGCGATCGTCCTCAGCGCGGACTGCGCCCTGTCCGGCGACTTGCGCAGCACGGCCTCGGCGCCGTCGGCCTGGAGGATCATCACGGCCAGGCTGTGCGCCACCACGTCGTGCAGTTCACGGGCGATCTCGGCCCGTTCCCGGGTCGCGGCCAGCCGGATCCGCTGTTCCTGTTCCCGCTCGGCGTGCCAGGCGCGGGCCGCCTGGCTCTCGGCGTAGAGGCGCCGGGTGTGCAGGGCGAAGGCCGTCAGCCAGACCGTCAGCGTCAGTCCCCAGAAGATCGGGAGCGATTCGAGGTCGACGAACGGCTCGATGCCGAGGACCGGCATCCCCACCGTCCCGGCCGCCGTGGCCAGCAGCACCACGGCGCCCGCGAGGTACGGCATCCAGGTGGTCCGGGAGTGGTGGACGACCGACATCATGGCGAACAGCACGGCCACGTCGTACGAGGCGGGCGCCGACGCCAGCGGGAAGTCGGGCAGGTCGTACAGGACGAACTGGACGACGCCCAGCGCCAGGACGGCCGCCAGCACCGTGCCGGGGAACCGTCTGCGGGCCAGCAGGCACAGGGCCATCAGCCCGCCCAAGAGCAGGTCGTACTCCTCGCTGTAGTACTCCGCCGCCACCAGGACCAGCAGCACGATGCCGATGTCGCACGCCCGGGCGACGGCGCGTCCGTACCGGCCGGACGGCGCCATCCAGGCCGACGGGACCGGGACCGTCCTCTCCTCAGCCAAGCGTCGTACCTTTCGCCTCCGGCGGGGCCGCGACCGCGCGGCCTGCCGGAACAAGTGCCGCCGGACCGCGGCGACTTCGGGGTGAGGACGGCGCCCTCACCCGCCCATACTGCCTCAGCGCGCGGCACACCGGTGCCGGGCGCCCCGCACGCGGAGGCCGCCCGGCACCGGTCGGCGGCTCAGCGGTTGTAGCGCATGAACGCGCGCACCATGTGGCAGGTGGTGTCCGACGGCGGGTGGACGCCGATCAGGGCCGCCGTGGTGCGGATCTTGGCGTTGCGGGCCTGGCTGGGCAGGTAGACGCCGGAGTCGAGCAGGGCGATGGCGAGCCGCATCGCCTTGAGTCGGCGGTTGTGCGTGACGTACCACTCGCGCGGGCGGCCCGCCGGGAGCGGGCGCTTCTCCACGGGAGCGCAGGGCAGTTCGAGCGGCACGGGACGCTTCGCGGTGGACTGGGTGGGCAGGGGCTTCGGCTTCAGTGCGGCAGCGGGCACGGGCATCCTCCTGTCGCGGTCGGGGCGGTCCGCCGGGGTCCCCGACGACTCCGGTACCACCCTCGAACACTGCCTCCATTCTACTGTCCCCCACTGACAATCAGCAGGCCCGAAGGAGCCAATAAATGCCCTGGTGGAGATGGGTTTTGCCGTGACGTCACACAGGTCCCGCACGACACGCGCACGAGGGCGAAGAATTCGAACAGAGTGGGGGTCGGCGTACCGTGGGCGGCATGGAGATCTGGATCAACCCGGCCTGTTCCAAGTGCCGTGGCGCCCTCAGCCTGCTCGACGCCGAGGGGGCCGAGTACACCGTCCGCCGCTATCTGGAGGACGTGCCGAGCGAGGACGAGATCCGGGCGGTGCTGGAGCGGCTCGGGCTGGAGCCGTGGGACATCACCCGGACCCGGGAGGCCGTCGCGACGGAGCTGGGGATCGAGGAGTGGGCGCGGGACGCCGGCACGCGGGACCGCTGGATCGCGGCGCTCGCCTCGCACCCCGGGCTGATCCAGCGGCCGATCATCACGGCGGACGACGGTACGGCGGTCGTGGGCCGCACGGAGGAGGCCGTACGGGACGCCCTCTCCCGCTGACGGCCGTGTGACGCAGGCCACTTCGGCGAGTCGGCCCGGCCGCTGAGCAACTCCGTTCGGTATCTCGTACATAGCGGCGTACGCCCCCCTACCTCTTCAGGAGGCGCGGATGTCGCGCAGGAGAACGCTCGGTCCGAAGAAGAAGCTCGCGCTGCTGGTCGGTGCCGCGACGGTGGCGGGAGGCGGGGCCTTCGTCATGGCGACCACGTCGAACGCCGCCCCGCCGTCGGCCACCACCAAGTCGGCGGCGGACTCGACCGTCTGCCAGGGCCTGGCCACCGCGCTCGGCAACAACGAGAAGTTCATCGAGGGCCAGCGGGCCGCCCCCGACGCGCAGTCCGAGGCGCGGATCGCCAACCGCGAGGCGGTCATCGCCCAGATCCGGGTCCAGCAGGAGGCGTCCGGGTGCACGGTGGGGGAGTCGGCTCAGGACTCCCAGGCCGCGCGGCCGCAGCAGCCCGCACCCTCGCAGCCGCCGGCCGCGGCGGAGGGGGAAGGGGCGGCGCAGGCCTCCGGTGAGCAGGTGTGCGACGGGTCGACCGTCACCCTCTCCGGTGAGGACGGCGCCCCGGCCGCGTCCAGCGACCGGTTCCCGGCCGGCACGAAGCTGAAGGTGACCAACCTGGACAACGGCAAGTCCACGACGGTGGAGGTCACCTCCGTCTCCGGCAGTTGCGTACTGCTCAACAACGCGGCCTTCGAGCAGGTCCGCGAGGCCGGCAAGTTCCTGATCCGCCGGGCGGTGATCGAGAAGGTGGGGTGAGGTCCGGGTTCGTCGCGGATCCCCGGGGCCCGCCGCTCCCCCCACCGGGGCGGCGGGCCCGCCCGCGTCCCCCGCGACCGGGCACGCGTGCTCACACGGTGGGGCGGGACGCGGCGGTGTCAGGTAACACGGGGTTCACATTCGGGCAATGGCCGGGAAATCGCCTGTTGACAAGCTGCGTGGCATCGACGGCGGCGCCCCAGTGCCGCAGCGCCGCAGCACCCGCACCAGCGCCCAGACCCACCCCCGAAGGATGTGGACCGTGAGCTTCAAGGCCGAGTACATCTGGATCGACGGCACCGAGCCGACCGCCAAGCTGCGTTCCAAGACGAAGATCCTGGCCGACGACGCCAAGGGCGCGGAGCTGCCGATCTGGGGCTTCGACGGTTCCTCCACCAACCAGGCGGAGGGCCACGCCTCCGACTGCGTGCTCAAGCCGGTCTTCGTCTGCCCGGACCCGATCCGCGGCGGTGACGACGTCCTGGTGCTGTGCGAGGTCCTGAACACGGACATGACGCCGCACGCGACCAACACGCGTGCCGCGCTGGCCGAGGTCGCCGGGAAGTTCGCCGCGCAGGAGCCGATCTTCGGCATCGAGCAGGAGTACACCTTCTTCAAGGGTGCCCGCCCGCTCGGCTTCCCCGAGGGCGGCTTCCCGGCCGCGCAGGGCGGCTACTACTGCGGTGTCGGCTCGGACGAGATCTTCGGCCGTGACGTCGTCGAGGCGCACCTGGAGAACTGCCTGAAGGCGGGCCTCGGCATCTCCGGCATCAACGCCGAGGTCATGCCCGGCCAGTGGGAGTTCCAGGTCGGCCCGCTGGCCCCGCTGGAGGTCTCCGACCAGCTGTGGGTGGCCCGCTGGCTGCTCTACCGCACGGCCGAGGACTTCGAGGTCTCCGCCACCCTCGACCCCAAGCCGGTCAAGGGCGACTGGAACGGCGCGGGCGCGCACACCAACTTCTCCACCAAGGCGATGCGCGAGGGCTACGACGCGATCATCACCGCGTGCGAGTCGCTCGGCGAGGGCTCCAAGCCGCTGGACCACGTCAAGAACTACGGCGCCGGCATCGACGACCGCCTCACCGGCCTGCACGAGACCGCCCCGTGGAACGAGTACTCCTACGGCGTCTCCAACCGCGGCGCCTCGGTCCGCATCCCGTGGCAGGTCGAGAAGGACGGCAAGGGCTACATCGAGGACCGCCGTCCGAACGCCAACGTCGACCCGTACGTGGTGACCCGCCTGCTGGTCGACACGTGCTGCACCGCGCTGGAGAAGGCCGGCCAGGTCTGATCCGTACCGCAGTCGTCGCGAGGGGCGTCCACCGATCGGGGTGGGCGCCCCTCCACGTCGTCCGAGCGGTGGAAGGGGACTCCTGCGGATCCCCCGCGTCTGCTTCAATGGACGCATGGCCAGCTTCCGGAAGTACGACGCGACGGGTCGCCGTGACCTGGAACCGTTCTGGCCTTCCCGTCAGCACCACGACTTCGACCGGGTGTGTTGTCGCGCGACGAGCGCGCCGGCCCTCTGACGCCCGGATCCCCTCCCGGCCTTCGGCCGGCGCGCACCGCGAACGTCCTCGACGCATCCCTTCGCGCGAAAGAGCTGACGACTCATGGCGACCCCCCGTTCCCTGTCCCCCGTGCCCCCCGCCTCCCCTTCCGCACCTCCCCGGCTGCGCGCCGTCGACCGGGACGAGGTGGTGACCGTGGCGGACCTGCTGCCGCCGGGTGCCACCTGGCTGCCCGCGCCGCAGCACGCCCTGCCCGTCCTGCCCGGCCGCCCGCCGATGGTCGGCTACCTGGTGCTGGTCCCCGCCGACCGGCAACCGCCGTTCCCGGCCGGCTCCCCCGAGCCCGAAACCGCCGGCGACCCGCTGATCCGGGTCGACCCCGCACAGCGCACCGCCCACGTCGACGGACGGCAACTCGACCTCACCTACCTGGAGTTCGAACTGCTCGCCCACCTCGTGGCGCACCCGAACCGGGTGCACACCCGGGACCACCTGGTCGGCACGGTGTGGGGCTACGGCCACGTCGGCGACGGCCGTACCGTCGACGTCCACATCGCCCGGCTGCGCCGCAAACTGGGCGCCGGACACCGGGACACGATCCGCACGGTGCGCCGGGTCGGCTACAAGTACGTTCCGCCGGCCGGGCGCTGAGTCCCCTGCGGCCGGTCTGCCGACGGCAGATTCCCGTTCCCCCGCGCCGCCCGGCCGGGCAGAGTCACCGGTATGAGACTTCTGGTGCTGGGTGGTACGGAGTTCGCGGGCCGGGCCGTCGTCGAGGCGGCCCTCGGGCGGGGCTGGGAGGTGACCGTCTTCCACCGGGGGCGGCACGGGGCGCCGCGGGGCGCGCGGACGCTGCTGGGTGACCGCACCGCGCCGGACGGCCTGGCCGCGCTCGGCGAGGAGCCCGGCGAGTGGGACGTCGTCGTCGACACCTGGTCGTCCGCGCCGCGCGCGGTGCGGGACGCGGCGCGGCTGCTGCGGGGCCGCGCCGGACGGTACGTGTACGTGTCGAGCTGCTCGGTGTACGAGTGGGCCCCGCCCGCCGGGTACACCGAGCGGGCGCCCGTGGTGGAGGGCGCCCGTGCCGACGCCGGTCCCACGGACTACGCGCGGGACAAGCGGGGCGGTGAGCTGGCCGCCGTGGACGCCTTCGGCGCGGACCGGTCGCTGCTGGTGCGGGCGGGGCTGATCCTCGGGCCGTACGAGAACGTGGGCCGGCTGCCCTGGTGGCTGGACCGGACGGCGCGCGGCGGGCCGGTCCTCGCGCCGGGCCCGCGTGACCTGCCGCTCCAGTACGTCGACGTCCGCGACCTCGCGGAGTGGATCCTCGGGGCGGTGGAGCAGGGGCTGAGCGGGCCGTACAACCTGATGTCGCCGCGGGGGCACACCACGACGGGCGAGCTGCTGGAGGCGTGTGCCGGGGTGACCGGGGGCGCGGCCGAGCTGCGGTGGACCGCGCCGGAGGTGATCCTCGAAGCGGGGATCGAGCCGTGGACGCAGCTGCCGGTGTGGGTGCCACCGGGCAGCGACCTGCACGACGCGCTGCACTCGGCGGACGTCTCCCGGGCGGTCGCGGCGGGGCTGCGCTGCCGCCCGGTCGCCGAGACCGTGGCCGACACCTGGGCCTGGCTGGAGGACATCGGCGGCACCGCGCCCCGGCGCCCGGACCGGCCGGCCATCGGGCTCGATCCGGAGGTGGAGGCGAAGGTGCTGGGGGCTACCGGAGGGGTGTAGCCAGCACCACCCCCGGGTCGGGTGCCCGGCCCAGTGCCCCGCCCGCCCCGCCCGGCCAGACTGGTGCCATGACCACCGACACGAAGAACGGCCAGGGGCGGACCGGGGGGCGGGGCATCGCGCTCGCCGCGATACGAGGGCTGGCGCTCGCCCTGGTGGCGCTGCCGGGGGCGGTGCTGTGCTTCGTGCTGTCCGTGGTGTCCATCGCGCTGATCCCGATCGGGGTCGGCATCGTCACCACCCCGTACGTGCTGCGGGGGGTGCGGGCGTTCGCGAACTGGCGGCGGGTGCTGGCGGCCGAGTGGGGCGGGGTGCGGATCCCGCCGTCGTACCGGCCGATACCGGAGGACGCCAACCCGTGGGGGCGGACGTTCGGGATGCTGGGCGACCCGGCGACCTGGCGGGACCTGCGGTGGCTGCCGGTCGACATGACCGCCGGTTTCGTCACCGCGCTGCTGCCGTTCGCGCTGCTGGTCTATCCGCTGGAGGGCATGGCCATCGCGGCCGGACTGTGGCGGGTGCTGCCCGACGGGTACTGGTACGGCTTCGTACGGGTGACGGACCAGATGTCCGCGCTGGGCGCCGGCGCGCTCGCCCTCGCCCTGCTGTTCCTCGCTCACTTCCTCACCCCGCGCCTGCTGCACGTCCACTTCCTGCTCACGCGGGCCGTCCTCGGCTCGGGCCGGGGCGAGCTGGCCGAGCGGGTGCGGGTGCTGACCGAGACCCGGCGGGACGCCGTGGACACCTCCGCCGCCGAACTGCGGCGCATCGAGCGGGACCTGCACGACGGGGCGCAGGCGCGGCTGGTCGCCATGGGCATGGACCTGGGGACGATCGAGGCGCTGATCGAGAAGGACCCGGCGAAGGCGCGTGAGCTGCTGGCGCACGCCCGGCGGTCCTCCGCCGAGGCACTGACCGAGCTGCGGGAGCTGGTGCGCGGCATCCACCCGCCGGTGCTGGCCGAGCGCGGGCTGGGGGACGCGGTGCGGGCGCTGGCGCTGCGGCTGCCGGTGGCCACGGAGGTGACCGTGGAGCTGCCCGGGCGGGCGGAGGCGCCGGTGGAGTCGGCGGCGTACTTCGCGGTGAGCGAGGTGCTCACCAATGCGGTGAAGCACTCCGGGGCGGACCGCGTCTGGATCGACCTGCACCACGCCGACGGCCATCTGCGGGTGGCGGTCACCGACAACGGGCGGGGCGGCGCGGTGATCGGCGCCGGTTCGGGGCTGACCGGGGTGGAGCGGCGACTGGGTACATTCGACGGCGTCCTGGCCGTCAGCAGCCCCGCCGGCGGCCCCACCATGGTCACCGTGGAGATCCCTTGCGCGTTGTCCTAGCCGAAGACCTGTTCCTGCTGCGCGACGGACTCGTCCGGTTGCTCGAAGCGCACGACTTCGAGATCGCGGCGGCCGTGGAGTCCGGACCCGAGCTGGCGCGGGCGCTGGCCGATCAGGACCCCGACGTCGCCGTGGTCGACGTACGGCTGCCGCCGACGCACACCGACGAGGGGCTGCAGTGCGCGCTGGAGGCCCGCCGCAGGCGGCCGGGGCTGCCGGTGCTGGTGCTCTCGCAGCACGTGGAGCAGCTGTACGCACGGGAGTTGCTGGCGGACGGCGGAGGCGGGGTGGGCTATCTGCTGAAGGACCGGGTGTTCGACGCGGAGCAGTTCGTGGACGCGGTACGGCGGGTGGCGCGGGGAGGTACGGCGATGGATCCGCAGGTGATCCAGCAGCTGCTGGCGCGGCAGTCGGGGAACGACCGGCCGCTGGCGCGGCTGACGCCCCGCGAGCTGGAGGTGCTGGAGCTGATGGCGCAGGGGCGGACCAACGCGGCGATCGCGGCCAAGCTGGTGGTGACGGAACGGGCGATCGCGAAGCACACCGCGAACATCTTCGCCAAGCTGGGTCTTGAGGTCTCGGACGACGACAACCGGCGCGTGCTGGCGGTTCTCGCGTATCTCGACCACGGCCGGTGAAACCGGGCCCGCCGCCCCTTCACTCCGGGTGGACGGTCGACAACTCCCGGTGTTCCAGGGCCTGTTGAAACCATTGGTGCGTACGAACTTCTCACCGATTTCCGTGACGGGTGAACACCCGTGGGGCGGCTCCCGTACTCAAGGGAGCCGCTTCACTCCTGTCGGGCCGCTCGATGCCCCGCAAAGGGATGCCCCCGTAAGGAAGGTCAAGAGGGAGTTCCATGGGACGCAACACAAGAAAACGCCGTATGCCGCTGGCCACCAAAGTGACAGCCGGGGCGGCGGCCCTGGCGCTCGGTGGGGGCGGGCTGGTCTGGGCCAACTTCTATGCCTCGGCGCACGAGGACGGAGGCCACAACCGGACGAAGTCGAGGGGGGCGCAGGTCGCCACGATCAACTGCCCCGACGTCGGCCAGAAGCTGACGAAGGTGCCGCGGCAGGCACGCAGGGGCGTGGCGAAGGAACTGGCGCTGCTGGACCGGCAGATCACGGACGCCTACACGCGTCTCGCGGAGACGCGCCAGGCCCAGGCGGGTGACGCGAGCTACGTCGACAACGCCATCCTCGGACCGCTGAAGTCCAAGCGGACGGCCACCCTGGACCGGATCGGCATCAACATCAACCGGGCGGGCGGCAAGGCGCCGCGCGACCTGGGCCGGTTCGCCCGGTGCCAGGGCGTCCCGGCCGAGCAGCCGGGGAACGGCGGCGGCCAGGACCAGGGTGGCGGTCAGGGCGACGGCGGCCAGAACCAGGGTGGCGGCGGTCAGGACAACGGCCAGGACCAGGGCAACGGCGGTCAGGCCGGCAACGGTCCCGTGGCGGACGACTTCATCAAGATCGAGGACGTCCAGCCGAACTCCCGCAACCTGCCCAACGGCCTGGCCGCGAACGGCGACGGCGGTTCGACGGGCAGCTTCACCACCGAGTGCGGCACCAACGAGAACGAGCTGCGCAACTCGGACAACGTGATCGTCGCTCCCGGTGTCAGCAACGGCGCCCAGCACCAGCACGACTACGTCGGCAACCAGGCCAACACCGCCTTCGCGAGCGACGAGGACCTGGCGAACGGCGAGACGACCTGTCAGAACCAGGGCGACCGGTCGACGTACTTCTGGCCGGTCCTGCGGATCCAGGACGGTACGCAGGACATCGACCAGGGCCAGCCGGGCGGCGGGCAGGACGGCAACGTCGGCAAGATCGTCGCGCCCACCGACGTGGAGCTGAAGTTCGTCGGCAACCGGACGAGCGACGTCGTCGCCATGCCGACGGCCCTGCGCATCATCACCGGTGACGCGAAGGCCTTCACCAACGGCCTGAACAACGCCAACACCGCCTGGAGCTGCACCGGCTTCGAGGACCGGCAGGTGACGGACAAGTACCCGGTCTGCCCCGAGGGCAGCGGCGTGGTCCGCACGACCGCCTTCCAGAGCTGCTGGGACGGCCAGAACATCGACAGCGCCAACCACCGCACGCACGTCGACTTCGTCGAGGCGGACGGCACCTGCTCGAACGGCTTCCAGGCCATCCCCCAGCTCCAGGTCCGCCTGGTGTACGACAACATCCCGGCCCCGCGGATCGAGAACGGGCAGGTCGTGAACCCGTTCGCGCTGGACTCCTTCCCGGAGCAGCTGCACAAGCCGATCACCGACCACAACGACTTCATCAACTTCTTCGACGAGGAGCTGATGAACCAGATGGTCGAGTGCATCAACAGCGGCCAGGACTGCCAGTAGCGGCGGTCCGGTAACCGGAGAAGGGGCCGGCGGCGGGATCTCCCGCCGCCGGCCCCTTCGTGTGCCCGAGGCCTCGGGTCAGCCGTGGTGGCCGCCCTCGCTGTGGCCGCCGCCCTGGTTGTGGCTGCCGCCGGGGTTCATGTGCTCGGAGCCCTCCTCCATGGTCCCGCCGAGTGTGCTCCGCAGCGCCGTGACGGTCCGCTCCTCGCCGACGGCCACCCACTTGCGGCCGACGAGGTAGTAGCCGCCGTAGTCCTTGGCGGTGCTGAGCCATTCGGCCTGGCCCCGGTCGGTGGCGAAGGTGGCGAGGACGTACTTCTCGTCGCCCTTCTCGCACAGCGCCTGGCGGATGGTGTCGGCGTCGGTCTGCATGTTCGGCTCGCACTCCGCCTCGGCGGCCAGGTGCTCCAGGCTGCCGGTCGCGGTGGGCGGCACCTCGTCCTCGCCGCCCCCGCCGGATCCGCAGGCGGTCAGCACCAGTGCCGCCGCCGCACCGGCCAGCGCGAGCATCGGTCGGGTCAGCCTCATGTGTTCCTCCGGTCCCTCACGGGCGACATGCCGCACGGAGCCCCGGCTCGGGGCCCTCCCCCTTCGATACGGCCGCGACGCCCGCGACGCTCAAATCCCGGTGACCATCCCCCGGTCCGCTCGTTCTGCCGGGTGTGCAGCCACAGGATGTCGTCCCGCCCTCCCCCGACTCCCCCGCCCCCTCCGCGGCCGGCCCGGTCGTGGGCGTCGAGCAGGCCGAGGCGGCGCTCGTCGAGCACTACCCGCGGCTCGTCCGGCTCGCCTACCTGGTGCTGCCGTCCGGCAGCGGCCGGAGCAGGCGGGTGCTCACCGCGCACGCCCTGGTCCAGCGGGCACTGCCCCGGGGCCGCACCGCCGCGCCGTTGATCCCCGCCCAGCGGGCCGGCCGGGACGGCGACCCGGGGTACGCGCTGATCCGCCTCCAGGTGCTGCGCACGGCGCTGGGGCGCGGGAGGCGGTTGCCGCCGCCGCTTCCGCGGGTGTGGGGGCTGAAGCTGTTCCCGCGCTCGGGCGGCGCCGACGAACTCGCCCTGGACCAGCGGCTGGCCGAACTGTCCGGGCCGGCCCGCGCCGCCCACGCCCTGCGCGGCCTGGAGCGGCTCCCGGACGGGGACGTGCGCGAGGTGCTCACGGCGGCGGGCGTCACCGACGTGGACGCCGCGCTGGAGGAGGCCGACCGGATCCCCGACCCGTACCGGCTGCTCGACTCCCCCGAGTTCGACCCCTGCGTGCTCCGGGCCCGGCCTACGGATCTGCTGCGCCGCCGCCGGCGTCTGAAGGCCGCGCTGGTCGGCGGGGCGGCGCTGGCGGTGTGCGGGACACTGCTGGGGCCGCCGGGCGACGGCTGGGGCCCGGACGGCGCCGCCGCGCCCCCGTACGCGCGCAACCCGGCCGCGCAGGCCGCGCTGGACCCGGGGAAGCTGACCCGGGTCTCCCCCACCGCGTGGAAGACCTCCGCGCGCACCGACTTCTCCGTGTGGCCGGCGCGCGGCGACCGCACCGGTGACCGGGCCCTGCTGCGCCGCGCCCTCGCCGTCTGGGCCCGGCCCGGGGAGGGCGTGCGGGTGTCGGCGACCCCGGGCACCCCGTCCGGCGGCCCCGCCGGACCACCCCGGCTGCTGTACGCGGGGACGGTCGACACCGCGCGCGTGGTGATCCTGTACGACGGTCTGCGCCTGGCCAGGTACGCCGAGCCGAAGGACGGCACGCAAGGCGCCGTCCTCGACTTCGCCCGCGTCGACGGCGCCGGGCGGGCCGGGTCGGGCGCGGTGGTGCTGAGCCGGGCCGACGGCAACGTCCGCTACCTGCTGGCCCCCTGGGTCCGTGAGGCCGGCGAGCGGGACCTGCGCGAGCCGGACTCGGGCGTGATGTCCCTCCCCCTCAGCGGCGGGGTGACCTCGCCGCTGGCCAGTCCCGCCCTGCGGCCGGGACCGTGCACCTCCTGGAACGTGCTGCAGCTGGCCGACGGCACCGGCACCCGGCTGGTGACCGACCTCGGCGAACTGGTCCCGGCCCACCTCACCGCCGGACGTCCGGGCGGGGCACGTGAGGCCTCCGGTGCCGTGGCGCTGCGCACCTGGGCGCCGTACGCCTGCTCGCTGGGCGCGATGCGCTCGGCGGGGGTGCGGAGCGTGAACGCCTGGGTGTTCGCCGAGCAGCCGCTGCCCGCGGCGGGAGGCACGGCGGAGTGGGTGTGCACCCGCGCGGAGACCTGGCGGGGCGGCGGGGCCCGGGTGCTGGCGCAGTTCCACACGCCGGGCGGGCGGTTCGGGGCGGTGGCGGCGAAGGCCGAGTCCGTGCCGGCCTGCGGGGAACGGGAGCCCCGGGTGCTCGCCGGGGTGCTGTGGAGGTCCGGGGCGGGCACCTGGTACCTGCTGGCCGCCGGCAGCGGTGACACGGTGTCGGTCAGGGCGACCGGCGGGGTCGAGGGGGCGGTCCGGGGCCGTCTGCTGGCCGTCCGCGCGAGGAAGGGCGCCCGGGCCGAGCTCAGGGGCAGGCTGGAGGACGGACGGTCGATCGGTGGACTGCGCTAGCCGGTCGAACACCCCCGTCCGGTCCGGGCCGTTCGAGGCCGGAATCAATCGGTAAGGTGTTCGCATGACGAGCGGGGCACGGCGCAGAATGGGAGTCGAGGAACGGCGGCAGCAGTTGATCGGCGTGGCCCTCGAACTGTTCAGCCGGCGCTCCCCCGACGAGGTCTCCGTCGACGAGATAGCGTCGCGGGCGGGCATCTCCCGTCCGCTAGTCTACCACTACTTTCCCGGCAAACTCAGCCTGTACGAGGCCGCGTTGAGGCGGGCGGCGGATGATCTGGCCTCCCGGTTCACGGAGCCGCACGAGGGCCCCCTGGGGTCGCGGCTGCGGCGGGCGATGGCCCGCTTCTTCGACTTCGTCGACGAGCACGGGCCCGGTTTCGCCGCTCTGATGCGCGGCGGCCCGGCGGTCGGTTCCTCGGCCACCAACGCGCTGATCGACTCCGTGCGGCAGGCCGCGTACGACCAGATGCTGTCGCACATGGGGGTGGTGGGTCCGGCGCCGGTACGGCTGGAACTGGTCGTACGGTCCTGGATCTCGCTCGTCGAGTCGACTGCGCTGATCTGGCTGGACGGCAGGCGCATCCCGCGCGCCGAGCTGGAGGCGCAGCTGGTGCAGGACTTCGCCGCGCTGGCCGCCGTCGCCGCCGCCCGCGACGAGGAACTGGCCACGCTGCTGCGTGGCCTGCTCAAGAACGAGCCGGGCGACGGGCCGTTCACCGACCTCGCCACCCGGCTGATCTCACTGGCCGCTCCCTAGATGAATGAGTCCGATGTTCTCAGTGGTCATAGGCGATCAGGGACCGTTTGATCTTGGCGCCGGTGGTCCAGTTGTGCCAGATGCCGGCG
>NZ_JBIRYZ010000007.1:361584-390462 GCF_044390325.1 Streptomyces sp. NPDC018964 | reverse complement strand
TGCATCGGGGTGCGGACCGCGTCGCGGTCGCCGAGCCAGATGTTGTCGCCCATGCCGATCTCGTCGCCGTAGTAGATGATCGGCGAACCGGGGAGGGAGAGCAGCAGGGCGGTGAAGAGTTCGATCTGGTTGCGGTCGTTGTCCAGCAGTGGGGCGAGGCGGCGGCGGATGCCGATGTTGGCGCGCATGCGGGGGTCCTTGGCGTACTCGGCCCACATGTAGTCGCGTTCCTCGTCGGTGACCATCTCCAGGGTCAGTTCGTCGTGGTTGCGCAGGAAGATGCCCCACTGGCAGCCCGACGGGATGGCCGGGGTCTTGGCCAGGATCTCGGAGACGGGGTAGCGGGACTCGCGGCGCACGGCCATGAAGATGCGGGGCATGACCGGGAAGTGGAAGGCCATGTGGCACTCGTCGCCGCCGGCGGCGTAGTCGCCGAAGTAGTCGACGACGTCCTCGGGCCACTGGTTGGCCTCGGCCAGCAGTACCGTGTCGGGGTACTGGGTGTCGATCTCCTTGCGCACCCGCTTCAGGAAGGCGTGCGAGGCGGGCAGGTTCTCGCAGTTCGTCCCCTCGGCCGCGTAGAGGTACGGCACCGCGTCCAGCCGGAAGCCGTCGATGCCCAGGTCCAGCCAGAAGCGCAGGGCCGCCAGGATCTCCTCCTGCACCCGCGGGTTCTCGTAGTTGAGGTCCGGCTGGTGGGAGAAGAAGCGGTGCCAGTAGTACTGCCCCCGCACCGGGTCGTACGTCCAGTTGGAGGCCTCGGTGTCGACGAAGATGATCCGCGCGTCCGGATAGCCCTTGTCGTCGTCGGCCCACATGTAGAAGTCGCCGTAGGGGCCGTCGGGGTTCTTCCTCGACTCCTGGAACCACGGGTGTTCGTCGCTGGTGTGGTTCATGACGAAGTCGATGATCACGCGCATGCCGCGCTGGTGGGCGGCGTCGACGAACTCCACGAAGTCGGCGAGGTCGCCGAAGTCGGGGAGGACGGCGGTGTAGTCGGCCACGTCGTAGCCGCCGTCGCGCAGCGGTGACTTGAAGAAGGGCGGCAGCCAGAGGCAGTCCACGCCCAGCCACTGCAGGTAGTCCAGTTTGGCGGTCAGACCCTTCAGGTCGCCGATGCCGTCACCGTTGCTGTCCTGGAAGGAGCGGACCAGGACCTCGTAGAAGACGGCTCGTTTGAACCAGTCCGGGTCCCGGTCCTTGGCGGGGGTGTCCTCGAAGGTGTCCGGCACTGGATCGTTCACGGTCATGACGTTCCTCGCCCTCCGTTTCGCTGTGCGGCGGGCGGTCTCGGTACGTGCAGGACATGCGCGGGAGCCCGCCCCGGCTCCAGGCGCACGTAGTTGGTCCTGCCCCAGTGGTAGGTCTCGCCGGTGAGCTCGTCGCGCACCGGTACCGATTCGTGCGAGTCCAGGCCGAGTTGCGGCATGTCCAGCGAGACCGTGGCCTCCTGGGTGTGGTGGGGGTCGAGGTTGGCGACCACGAGCACGACGTCGGAGCCGCTGCGCTTGCTGTACGCGATGACGGAGTCGTTGTCCGTCCGGTGGAAGCGCAGGTTCCTGAGCCGGTGGAGCGCGGGGTGTGCGCGGCGGATGGTGTTGAGTTTGGTGATGAGGGGGGTGATGGTGCGGCCCTCGCGTTCGGCGGTCTGCCAGTCACGGTGTTTGAGCTGGTACTTCTCGCTGTCGAGGTATTCCTCGCCGCCCTCGCGCAGGGGGGTGTTCTCGCAGAGTTCGTAGCCGCTGTAGATGCCCCAGGTGGGGGAGAGGGTGGCGGCCAGGACGGCGCGGACCTCGAAGGCGGGGCGGCCGCCGTGCTGGAGGTAGGCGTGCAGGATGTCGGGGGTGTTGGCGAAGAGGTTGGGCCGCATGTAGGAGGCGGCCTCCCCCGACAGTTCGGTGAGGTACTCGGTCAGTTCCCGCTTGGTGGTGCGCCAGGTGAAGTAGGTGTAGGACTGCTGGAAGCCGATCTGGGCCAGGGTGTGCATCATCGCGGGGCGGGTGAACGCCTCGGCCAGGAAGATCACGTCGGGGTCGGTGCGGTTGATCTCGCCGATCACGCGTTCCCAGAACAGGACCGGTTTGGTGTGCGGGTTGTCGACGCGGAAGATCCGCACTCCGGTGTCCGTCCAGTGCCGCAGCACCCGGCAGGTCTCGGCGACCAGCCCGTCCATGTCCGTGTCGAAGGCGATGGGGTAGATGTCCTGGTACTTCTTCGGCGGGTTCTCCGCGTACGCGATGGAGCCGTCGGGGCGGTGGTGGAACCACTCGGGGTGCTTGTGCACCCAGGGGTGGTCCGGGGAGCACTGCAGGGCGAAGTCCAGGGCCACCTCCAGGCCCAGTTCGCCGGCCCGGGCGACGAAGCGGGTGAAGTCCTCCAGGGTGCCCAGGTCGGGGTGGACGGCGTCGTGGCCGCCCTCGGGGGAGCCGATGGCCCAGGGCACGCCGACGTCGTCGGGGCCGGCGTTGAGGGTGTTGTTGGGGCCTTTGCGGTGGGTGGTGCCGATGGGGTGGATGGGTGGGAGGTAGACGACGTCGAAGCCCATCGCGGCGATCGCCGGGAGGCGGCGGGCGGCGGTGTCGAAGGTGCCGTGCGGACGGGCGGGGGTGCCCTCGGAGCGGGGGAAGAACTCGTACCAGGCGCCGTACAGGGCCCGTTCGCGTTCCACCAGCAGCGGCAGCGGGTCGCTGCTGGTGACCAGCTCGCGCAGCGGGTGCCGGGCCAGCACCGCGTCCACCTCCGGCGTCAACGCCGCCGCCAGCCGGGTGGCACAGGGCAGGGAGTCGTCGCGCAGGGTCTCGACGGCGGCGAGGACCACGGCCTGTCCGTCCTCCCGCGGAACCCCGGCGGCCGCGCGCTCGTGGAGATCGGCGCCCTCCTCCAGGACCAGGCCGGTGTCGATGCCCGCCGGAACCTTGACGCCGGCGGTCCTGCGCCAGGTGGCGACGGGATCACCCCAGGCCTCGACGCGGTAGGTCCACCGGCCCGGGCCGTCCGCGACGACCTCCGCGCCCCACCGGTCGCTGCCGGGCGCGAGCTCCCGCATCGGCGTGAACGGACCCGGACGCCCCTCCGGGTCCTTCAGCACCACATTCGCGGCGACCGCGTCGTGGCCCTCCCGGAAGAGCGTGGCCGTGACCTCGAACGTCTCGCCCACGACGGCCTTGGCCGGCCGCCTGCCGCAGTCGACGGACGGCCGGACGTCCCGTACCGGGATGCGGCCGATGGTCCGGGTCGTCTTCATGGGGTCTGTGCACCTCCGCCGTGCTCGACGCCCGGGCGGGCGCCCGGGCGTGGGACCAAACAGCGGCGGGAAGGTCATCGCCTTCCCGCCGTGGAGCGCCGCTCGACGGCCGGCGGTCCCCGTCGGACCGCGCCCGCAGGACGGGGCGTTTCGTTCTGTTCCTGTGGACAGGTGACGGCGGCGGTGCGCAGGTACCGTTCGGCGGCGTCCGCCGCCTCCCGGGCGCAACGCCTGCCCATCAGCACGCAGAGGGTGTAGCCGACGTCCTCGAAGGTGGCCCGTACCGTGCGATCGGCCGGGGCCGCCAGCATCACGCGTTCCCAGGCCCGGTACCGGCGCAGTTGCCGGGCCACTTCGGCTTTGGCGGGTAGCAGCATGACGCCGTGCACCTTTCCGGGGCTCGATTCGAGGCGCGTTGTCCCGGCGGTCGGGGCGGCGGCCGTGCGCGCGGATGCACGGACCCGTAACGGCGATCGAGGTCTTCACACATGGTGCACGGGTGGTGACGTAACGTCTTGTTGGGTTTTCAATCACATGGGCGGCGGATCGCGGTCTCCGCCCGCCCGGACGCCGTCCCACGCGTCACGGCCGTGTGCTCGTGTTGCACGAACGGCTCAACCCCCTCACTCTGAAGGTGACTCAGAAGCGATACCCGCTCACGTTCCGTGTCCGGGGGCTCGCCCCGCGGGGGCGAGGAGGGACGAGAGCTTCGCGTGAGGAGCCAACGACCATGAAGACCGCAGTGCCCTGCTACTACCACCTCGACGTGGAAGTCAGCCCCGAGAGGGTGGGACAGGTCAGCCGCATACTGGCCGCTCACCTCAGGTTCTGGGACCTGGAGAACCTGGTGGAGCCCGTCTGCGGCGGCGCCGAGATGCTGCTGCGGGCCATCGACGAGCACGCCACCGACAAGAACACGTCGATCGAGATGTGGTGGAACGGCCAGCACCTCATCACGGCCGTCGGGGACAACGACCGCGCCCTGCGCCCCGACCAGGAACTGCGCGGCTGCCTCGAGCACATCGCGGCGAGCAGCGACGGCTGGGGCTGCTGCGCCACCGAGAACGGCAGCAAGGTCATCTGGTTCTCGCAGCGCGCCCGCGCCGGCGAACGCGTCCCCCTCGTGCCGACCGCGCCCGACCCGCGCGAGAGCGAGGGCCTGGACCTGCCCCGCGAGGTGAGCGTCGTCACGCTCACCGGCCGGGTGCGCACACCGGCCGGCCTCCTGGAGGAAGTCCGGTGACCCGTCGACAGAACCGGAAAGGGGCGCCCGCCTGGAGCGGGCGCCCCTACCCGCTGGGTGCGTCCTACGACGGCGAGGGCACCAACTTCGCGCTCTTCAGCGAGGTCGCCGAACGCGTCGACCTGGTCCTGGTCGACGACGACGGCCGGTCCACCACCACACGGCTCACCGAGGTCGACGGCTTCGTCTGGCACGGCTACCTCCCCGGTGTCGGCCCCGGACAGCGCTACGGCTACCGGGTGCACGGCCCCTGGGCCCCGGCGGCCGGCGACCGCTGCAACCCGGCGAAACTCCTCCTCGACCCCTACGCCACCGCGGTCGACGGGCAGATCGACGACCACCCCTCCCTGTACGAGCGCAGCCCGCACGGCCCCGACCCCGCCGACAGCGCCGGACACACCGTGCTCGGCGTGGTGACCGACCCGGCCTTCGACTGGGGCGACGACCCCCGGCCCGGCCGCCCCTACTCCGACACCGTGATCTACGAGGCCCACGTCAAGGGACTCACCCGCACCCACCCCGACATCCCCGCCGAACTCCGGGGCACCTACGCCGGACTGGCCCACCCCGCGGTGGTCGGGCACCTCACCTCGCTCGGCGTCACCGCCGTGGAGCTGATGCCGGTCCACCAGTTCGTCCAGGACGGCGTGCTGCAGGGCCGCGGCCTGGCCAACTACTGGGGCTACAACACCATCGGCTTCTTCGCCCCGCACAACGCCTACGCCGCCCGCGGCACCCGCGGCCAACAGGTCACCGAGTTCAAGGAGATGGTGAGGACCCTGCACGCGGCCGGACTCGAAGTCATCCTCGACGTCGTCTACAACCACACCGCCGAGGGCAACGAGAAGGGCCCCACCCTCTCCTTCCGGGGCATCGACAACGCCTCGTACTACCGCCTGGTGGACGGCGACTGGGCGCACTACTACGACACCACCGGCACCGGCAACAGCCTGCTGATGCGCCACCCCTACGTCCTCCAGCTGATCATGGACTCGCTCCGGTACTGGGTCACCGAGATGCACGTCGACGGCTTCCGCTTCGACCTCGCCGCCACCCTGGCCCGGCAGTTCCACGAGGTCGACCGGCTGTCGGCGTTCTTCGACCTCATCCAGCAGGACCCGGTGATCAGCCGCGTCAAACTGATCGCCGAACCCTGGGACGTGGGCGAGGGCGGCTACCAGGTAGGCAACTTCCCGCCGCTGTGGTCGGAGTGGAACGGCTTGTACCGGGACGCCGTACGGGACTTCTGGCGCGGCGAGGAACACACCCTCGGCGAGTTCGCCTCCCGGCTGACCGGCTCCTCCGACCTGTACGCGCACAACGGACGCCGCCCGCGCGCCAGCGTCAACTTCGTCACCGCGCACGACGGCTTCACCCTGCGCGACCTCGTCTCGTACAACGACAAGCACAACGAGGGCAACGGCGAGCACAACCGGGACGGCGAGAGCGTCAACCGGTCCTGGAACTGCGGCACCGAGGGCCCCACCCGCGACCCGGCCGTGCTCGAACTCCGCGCCCGCCAGCAGCGCAACTTCCTCGCCACCCTGCTGCTGTCCCAGGGCATCCCGATGCTCTCCCACGGCGACGAACTGGGCCGCACCCAGCGCGGCAACAACAACGCCTACTGCCAGGACAACGAGATCAGCTGGATCGACTGGCGGCTCACCGGCGAACAGCGCGGCCTGCTGGACCTCACCCGGAGGCTGATCGCGCTGCGCCTGGCCCACCCGGTGCTGCGCCGCCGCCGTTTCTTCCGGGGCGAGACCGTCCGCCACGCCGGCCAGCCGCTGCCCGACCTGGTGTGGCTGCTGCCCGACGCGCGGGAGATGACCGACGACGACTGGCGGCGCTCCGACGCCCACTCGGTCGGCGTGTTCCTCAACGGCGACGCCATCGCCGAGCCCGGCCCGCGCGGCCGACGCCTCGTCGACGACTCCTTCCTGCTGCTGCTCAACAGCCACTGGGAGCCCGTCCGCTTCCGGCTGCCGGACACCTCCTACGGTGAACGCTGGACCGCCCTGATCGACACCGTGGACCCGGAGGGCGTCCCCGACGAGGCGGAGCACAAGGCGGCCACCACCCTCACCGTGGGCCCCCGGAGCCTGGTCCTGCTGTCCCGCCCGTCCCGCACGGCACGCTGACCGGCGGGGGCCGTGCCCGCTGTCAGCGCTGGCGGCGTGACGTCACCGTGAACTGGGCACCCGCGTTGTCGCGGAGCACGGCCTCGTCGGCGCCCAGGGACAGGACGCTGCCGCCGTGCCGCTCGGCGGCACGGGCGCAGGCGGCCACGTCCCGCACCGCGAAGTGCACCTGCCAGTGCGGCCGGATCGTCGGGTCGGGAGCCGACTCCGCCGCCCCCGACTCGATCCGCGCCACCACGTCCCCGCCGCTGCGCAGCACCACTTCCTCGCCCTCGTACTCCACCTCGACACAGCCCGGCTTGTCGGACGCCCAGTCGAAGACCCCGCCGTAGAAGATCGCGGCGTCGAAGGCGTCACGGGTGTGCAGCCGGACGAACGCGAGCTGGGCGCGGCGCCAGGTGGGCCAGTCGCTGAACAGCTCGCCCTCCCAGACCCCGAACGTCGCCCCGTCCCGGTCGGCCAGCAGCGCCGCGCGCCCGGGCGGCAGGGAGATCGGGCCGACCGCCGCGGTGCCGCCGCGCTCCTGCACCCGCGCCGCGGCCTCGTCGGCGCTGCGCACCGCGAAGTACGGCGTCCACGCCACCGCCATCTGCCACATGCCGGCGACCCCGGCGATCCCGGCCACCGGCCGGCCCTCGGACAGGGCGATGCGGAACCGGTCGCCGAGGCGCACCGGACGCCACTGCCAGCCCAGCACCGCCCCGTAGAACTCCTCGGTCGCCTTCATGTCATGGCTGGTCAGGCTCACCCAGCAGGGTGCCCCGAACACGGAGTGCGTCGAGAAGACGTCCGTCGCGCCGGCGGGGGAGGGCATGTCGTGGTTCATGGCAGTCGCGTCCTGATCTCGTCGGCCTGGCAGCCACCCGGAAGGCACCAGTGTCCGCCGGGTACCCCTCCGGGCGCCTGCCGAGTACCCCGGCGGCGGCACCGAAACGGAAGGCCCCACCGCTCCGGGCCACCCCGGTGGCGCAGGGCGGCACCAGTGGCGACGATGGAGGGATCGGACACTGGGTGAAGGCACTCAAGCACTATGCGAAGGCACCACGAGAGCGGCACACCGGACCCGGAGGTGACCATGCCCACGGACGGGGGCGCGGACCGCATCCTCCAGCTGGAGGAAGAGGTACAGCAGCTGAAGGACGCGGTCGTCTCGCACGCGGTGGTGGACCAGGCGATCGGCATGGTCGTCGCGCTCGGGCGGGTCTCGCCCGACCAGGGCTGGACCGTGCTGAAGGAGGTCTCCCAGCGCACGAACATCAAGCTGCGCAACGTGGCCGACCTGATCCTCGTCTGGGGGCGCACCGGGCTCCTGCCGGCGGAGGTGCGGACGGTGCTGGAGGAGGTCCTGGACCGGCTCGGCCCCACCCAGATCCCGGGCGCGCCGCCGGAGGGCTGACGCGCCCGGTGGAGCCCGCCGGTGGAGCCTGCCCGGTGGAGCCCGCCCGGCTCAGCCGGTCTCGGTGAGCAGTTCCTCGCGCAGCTGGGTGAAGCAGCTGTTGAGCAGCCGGGAGACGTGCATCTGCGAGATGCCGAGCTGTTCGGCGATGCCGCTCTGCGTCATTCCCCGGAAGAACCGCAGGTAGAGGATGATCCGCTCGCGCTCCGGCAGCGCCTCCAGACAGGGGCGTACCGCCACCCGGTCGACGACGGTGTCGTAGGCCGGGTCGGGGCCGCCGATCGCGTCGCCCAGGGCGTAACCGTCGGTGCCCGGCATCTCGGCCTCCAGCGACAGGGCGGAGAAACACTCCAGGGCCTCCATCCCGGTGCGCACCTCGCTCTCGGTCAGCCGGGTGTGCGCGGCGATCTCGGCGACCGTGGGAGAGCGCCCCGGAGAGGTCTGCGCCAGCTCCTTCGCCGCGTGCCGCACGCGGTTGCGCAGGTCCTGGACCCGGCGCGGCACGTGCAGCGTCCACATGTGGTCGCGGAAGTGGCGCTTGATCTCGCCGGTGACGGTTGGCACGGCGTACGCCTCGAAGGCGTTGCCGCGCGCCGGGTCGTAGTGGTCCACGGCCTTGACCAGGCCGAGGGCCGCCACCTGGTACAGGTCCTCCAGGGCCTCACCTCGGCCCCGGAAACGGACGGCGATGCGCTCGGCCATGGGCAGCCAGGCCGTGACCAGCGCGTCGCGCAGCATCCTGCGTTCGGGCCCTTCGGGCAGCCGGGCCAGGCGTGCGAAGTCCCCCGCCGTGTCGGGGGCGTCGTCGTGGGAGTGCTGCTTCCTGGGACTGACGGTACGCATCACGCGCACCTCCCTGAGCGGGGTGCCGGATGGACAGAACCCGTGGGAAGCGGCGGCTCGGACCACGACAGGCCCGCGGCCGGCCAAGCGGTTCCCACGGACGTGCCTCCTGTCCGAAGCACTGTGGATTCCCTTCCCCGCGGCCCGTCATTCCAAAACCTTTCCCGGAATTCGGCGGGGGAAATTACCGGAGGGCGCACGGTGGGAAATCAAATGAATTCATGGCGTCATGTTCCCCGCGACGGAGCGGGTGGCTCCGGGGGAGGCCCGTCCCCGTCGGCGCGGACCGTCCGGAAGACTCGCCGGTGATCACGGCGCCGGACGTGATGTGCGGCACGCCCCCGCCGGCCGTCGTCCGGCCGGCCGGGGAATTCCTCCAGCGCAGCGCTTGATCACCGATCGGACCGGGCGAACGGCCTGACCACAGCGCATTCCGCTCATTTGACAGTGCGCCGAGGCCGCGGATAGGAAGCATCGGACAGAAGTCGAGAGGTGCACTGTGTACGAGCCGAACGTGGTCGGGGACTGGCAGGAGTACGACGAGCATGCCGGTCTACGGGTCCGCGTCCACCGTCTGGAATCCGGCGATCCGCCGAAGGGACGGGACGACGCGGCCGAAGGGCTGACGTACTTCAGTGTCCGCGTGACCGTCGAGAATCGTGGCGACCGGCCTTTCTGCATTCACGTCGAGGACGGCCAGATCGACGTACGGACCGGTCCCGACGGTGAGAGCGCGTTCATCGACTGGCGCAACTCGCAGTTCATCGAGGGATTCGACGTCTACCCGCTGCGCCGCGCCACCGCCGTCCTCTACGCCGCCGGTCCCGAGGCGGCCCTGAGCCAGGTCGACGTCCAGGTCCAGCTGCGCGTCGACGAGGAGTGGGCCGGGCGCCGGCTGTGGACGGGCGGCATCGGCGTGCACGAGGGCTCCGCGGGGGCGCCCGCGGGCGCGTGCCGGGACAGCCTCGCCCAGCAGGTGAGCGTCTTCCTGCAGGAACAGGCGGAGGAAGGCACCGCCTGAGCGCCGCGTCAGTGCGGGATGCCGTCGATGATCTCGCGGGCGCCCTGACGCAGCAGCGCCACGGCGACCGAGGTGCCGAGCGTGGCCGGGTCGAGCCGGCCCGCCCACTCGTGCGCGTTCAGCCGGGTCTTGCCGTCCGGGGTGAAGACGCACGCCCGCAGGGAGAGTTCGCCGCCGCGGTCCACCCGTGCGTAGCCGGCGATCGGGCTGTTGCAGTGTCCCTGCAGCACGTGCAGGAACATGCGTTCGGCGGCGGCCTCGCGGTGGGTGTCCGGGTGGCCGAGGGCGCCGACCGCGTCGATCAGGCCGGTGTCGCCCTCACGGCACTGCAGCGCGAGGATGCCCGCGCCGATGGGCGGCATCATGGCCTCGGGGGAGAGCACCTCGCTGATCACGTCGGTGCGGCCGATGCGCTCCAGGCCGGAGACCGCGAGCAGCAGGGCGTCCGCCTCCCCGGCCGCGAGCTTCTCCAGCCGCCGGTTGGCGTTGCCGCGCAGTGGTACGCACGTCAGGTGCGGGTGGGTGGCGGCCAGTTGGGCGACCCGGCGCACCGAGGAGGTGCCGATCCGGGTGCCGGGCGCGAGTTCGTCCAGGGTGAGGCCGTCCGGGTGCACGAGGGCGTCGCGGATGTCGTCCCGCTCCAGGAACGCGGCGAACACCGTGCCCGCCGGGAGCGGCCGGTCGGCGGGCACGTCCTTGACGCAGTGCACGGCGACGTCCGCCTCACCGGCGAGCAGCGCGGCGTCCACCTCCTTGGTGAACGCGCCCTTGCCCTCCACCTTCGACAGGTCGCCGAGCCACTTGTCCCCGGTCGTCCTCACCGGTACGACCTCGGTGCGCACACCGGGACGGGCGGCGGCCAGCTCGGCCCGGACGCGCTCCACCTGGGCGAGCGCCATGGGCGAGTCGCGGGAGACGATGCGGATCAGTTCGGGGACGGACATGCCGACACCATAGACCCTCGAAGGGGCCTGCCCGTGCCGGGACGCCGAACGGCGTCCCGGCGTCAACGAGCCGTGTGTGGTCAGGCGTTCGGGTCGAAGGGGATGCCGGAGGGCTTGGCCGCCGCGAGGTGGGAGGTGAAGCTGCCGTCCTTCAGGCCGAAGTGGGCGCTGCCGAAGTCGTACGAGCTGAGCTTCTCGCGCAGTCCCGCCGGGTAGCCGTTCCAGCCGACCAGCGGAGGGTACTGCCAGCTGCCCCGGTGGTTCTCCGGCGGCTCGTCGCCCGGGCCCGCGAGGCGGAAGCAGTGGGTGCCGATGCCGTCCTTGTGGTAGACGATCTTCGCGTGCGTGCCGTCGAAACGGACCGCCGAGCGGGCGTGGACCGTGAACGACCCGTGGTTGGACGTGGAGACGTACTGGACGGTGTCGTTCTGTACCCACACCACGACGTGCTCCCAGTCGTGGCGGTGTCCCCCGAGGCTGACGCCCGGCAGGGCCTGGTCCTTCTCGAAGTACAGGCCGTAGAGGACGGCGCACCAGCCGTTGTTGCACTTCGAGCGGGAGTAGCTGTTGGTGGTGTCCAGGTCCGAGGCGTCGCGGCAGTTGCCGTTGAGGGCACCGGTCGGGTTGAGGCCGGGGTTGACGGTGCCGTCCGGGCCGATCGCGGCCGTCGAGTAGCAGCCGTCGGTGTCGTAGTCGAAGGCCGGCTGGTACGTCCGGTCCAGGGCGTCCGCGTTGGCCGGCAGGGCGGGAGGGGGTGCGGCGAAGGCGGTGGCGGGGAAGGCGATGACGAGCGCGGCCGCGCCGGCCAGGCCGGTCAGCCATCTCCTGCGGTGCGTTCGGGGTGTACTCGACGGCACTGCGTCCTCCTCATGGTCCGGGCGCAGCCAACGGCTGTGGCGGGATGGGGAGTTCAGCATTCCGGCTGGGCGTATACATGCCAAGAGGGTGTGGGCGTACCGCTGGTGAAGCGCGGCCCAACAATCGCCGCACCGGGTTCCGGACCGGGCCGGGACGGCCGCCGAGGTGCCGCCCGGACGGCGGCCGAGGCCCTGGGTGATTGATTGAGTTACGCAATGAGATGGTAAAGTGCGCCGCATGTCCACACCCGACGTCCCCGCCCCCGAGGAAGTGGCCGAGATCGAGCGCGCGCTCCACCGCCTCACCTACCTGAGCACGCGCGCACGTCAGCACGAGCGGCTGATGGCCCTGGCGGGTGTGCCGCTGGACCGGGCCGCCGTCGCGCTGCTGCGGCAGATGGCGGACACCGAGCCGATGCGGCCGGGGGAGCTGGCCACCCGGCTGGGAGTGGAGGCCTCGCACGTCACCCGCACGGTGCAGCAGCTGCAGAGGACCGGCCATGTCACCCGCGTCCCGGACCCCGACGACCGCCGCGCCCAGCGCATCGAGCTCACCGGGGCCGGCCGGGAGGCCATCGCCCGGATCCGGGAGGCGGGGGTCCGGGGCATGCAGGTGGCCCTGGCCGACTGGTCGCCCGACGACCTGCGGCAGCTCGCCACCCTCTTCCACCGCATGGTGGACGACTTCCTCGCCCACGCCGCCGAGGAGCCGGAAACCGCCCGCGGCACCTGACGGCGGGCGGCCGGGGCGTTCCGGGCGCTCGGGGCCGGTTCCGTCCGGCGCTCACCGCGCGTCCGGCTCGCGCGCCTTCGGCGGGGCCGGGGCGGGCTCACGCAGGCCCCACAGCAGCAGACGGCCCAGCAGGGGCAGGGCCACCAGGGGGAGCAGGGCCGTGTGGAGGGAAGTCGTGTCGGCCAGGGCGCCGAGGGCGGGGGCGGCCAGGCCGCCGACACTCACCGCCAGCCCCAGGGTGACCCCGCTCGCCGTGCCGACCCGCCGGGGGAGGTAGTCCTGGCCGAGGGTGATGTGCAGGGAGAAGGGCACGTACAGGCCCGCCGACGCCAGCGCCACGCACCCGTAGACCGCGGGCCCCGGCACCAGCGCCACTCCGGCGACCGCGAACACGGTCAGCGCGTACGAACGGCGCACCACCGTCAGCCTGCCGTACCGCTCGGCGAGCCGGCCCCCGACCGCCGTGCCCGCCGCCCCGCCGGCGTAGAGCACGCACAGCGCGGCCGTGCCGGCCGCCTCGCCGCCCCCGGTGCACTCACGGACGTACGGCGAGACGAACGCGCTCAGCCCGACGAAGACGACCGACCGGCAGGCCACGGCGCCGGACAGGCGCAGGAAGGACGGCCAGTCGTCCCGCCCGGCCGGGACCGGGGCGTCCGCGCCGCCCGCGCCGGGCCCCGCCGACCGTACGACCGCCGCGCACAGCGCCGCGCCCACCAGGGCCGGGACCACCAGCAGGGGAGAGGCACGCAACCCGCCCGCCGCGGCCACGGCGGCGACCAGCAGCGGCGCCAGGGCGAAACCCACGTTGCCGCCCAGGGAGAAGCGGCCCATCGCCGTATGGCTGCCGGCGGCCGCCGCGCGCGCCGCACGGGCGGCCTCCGGGTGGTAGGCGGCGACACCCGCTCCCGACACGGCGACCACCGCCAGCGTCAGCGCGTAGGAACCGGTGACCCCGCTGAGGGCGACACCGGTCCCGGCGGCCAGCGCGCTCACCGGCAGCAGCCACGGCATCGCCCACCGGTCGGTGAGCGCCCCGAACAGCGGCTGCACCAGCGACGACAGCAGGGAGGCGGCCAGGACGACCCCCGAGGCGGCGGCGTACGAGTAGGCGCGCTCGGCGACGAAGTACGGCACCAGGGCGGCCACGGCCCCCTGGTACACGTCTACGCAGGCGTGCGCGACGGACATCAGCGCGATGGGGCGACGGCGGCCCACGGAGAGGAGATCTGCGGTCACCCCGTGATCCTCCGCGGGCGTCCGCCCGTCCCGCTTCCGTTAATCTGCCGACTTGTGTCGAACATCCGCCACGACCCGACCGCCCCCACCCGCGCACGGCACCTGTCCGCGGGGGAGCGGATCGACGCCCACCGGCACGACGACCACCAGATCGTCTACGCGGGCTCCGGCGTCGTCGAGGTGACCACCGACGCCGGCACCTGGTTCGCGCCCGGCAACCGCGCCATCTGGGTGCCCGCCGGGACCGTGCACGCCCACCGGGCGCACGGCAGGCTGGAGCTGTACCTGGTCGGGCTGCCCGCCGACGACAACCCGCCGGCCCTGGACTCCCCGGCCGTGCTCGCCGTCGGCCCGCTGCTGCGCGAGCTGATCCTCGCGTACACCCGCGACCCCGCCGACGACAGCCCCGAACGCGGTCGCCTGCTCACCGTGCTGCGGGACCAGCTGCGCGTCTCGCCCCAGCAGCCCCTGAAGCTGCCCACGCCCACCGACCCGCGGCTGGCCGCGGTGTGCGCGCTCGTCCACGCCGACCCGGCCGGCCGGCACACCCTGGCCGACCTCGGTGCGGCGACAGGCGTCGGCGAACGCACCCTCAGCAGACTCTTCCGCCACGAGTTCGGCATGACGTTCCCGCAGTGGCGCACCCAGTCGCGGCTCTACCACGCCCTGCGGATGCTGGCCGACGGGCTGCCGGTGACGACCGTCGCGCACCGCTGCGGCTGGGCCTCCGCCAGCGCGTTCATCGACGTCTTCCGCCGCTCCCTGGGCCACCCGCCGGGCGTGCACCGACGGCGGTCCTGACCGGCCCGGACCCCGGCCTCACCACCACTGCTTACCGTCGGGTAATATCGCGCGGCAGGTCATCGGAGGAGGAACCGTGTCCCGGTCCGAACGCTCGCCCCTGCTGCTCGCCGGCCTGCTGGCCGCCGCGGGCACCGCACACTTCGCCGCCCCCCGCCAGTTCGACCACATCGTGCCGCGCTCCCTGCCCGGCTCGCCCCGGACCTGGACCCACGCCAGCGGCGCCGTCGAACTCGCGCTGGCCGCCGGGCTGGCGCTGCCCCGCACCCGCAAGGCCGCCGCACTGGCCGCGGCGGCCTTCTTCGTCGGCGTGTTCCCCGCCAACGTGAAGATGGCCGTCGACTGGCGGCACCGCCCCGCCCCGCAGAGGGCCGCGGCCCTCTGCCGGCTGCCCCTGCAGGTGCCGCTGGTGCTGTGGGCGCGCGGCGTCGCCAAGGGCGCGGAGGGCCGGTCGTGAGCGGACGGGTGGAGAAGGGCGGCACGGCCCCGGACTTCGCGCTCCCGGACGAGACCGGCACCGTCCGCCGGCTCTCGGAGCTGCTCACCGACGGGCCGGTGGTGCTGTTCTTCTACCCGGCCGCGCTGAGCGCCGGCTGCACCGCGCAGGCCTGCCGCTTCCGCGACCTCGCCGCCGAGTTCGCGGCAGTGGGTGCGCGACCGGTGGGCATCAGCGGGGACGCCGTCGAACGGCAGGCGGAGTTCGCCGGACGGCACTCCCTCGGCATGCCCCTGCTGTCCGACGCCGACGGCACGGTCCGCGAGCGGTTCGGCGTGAAGCGGGGGCTCGCCCTGGCGCCGACGAAACGGGCCACCTTCGTCGTCGGCCGGGACCGCACCGTCCTGGAGGTCGTGCGCAGCGAACTGCGGATGAACACCCACGCGGACCGGGCGCTCGCCGCGCTCCGCGCGTAGGGCGTTCCGGACGGACCGGCGCGGTTGATACCGGCCCGCAATGGGATGATCCTGGACGAATGGATGACGCCTCCGCCGCTGTGGTCGTCGATGCCCGCGGCATCGTGACGGGGTGGAGCGAGGGCGCCCGGCGGCTGACCGGACACCCGGCCGAGGATGCCGTGGGACGGGCCGTACGGGCGCTGCTCGCCGGGGACGCGCCCTCCGGCACGGCTCCCTTCCCCTCGGGTCCGGTCACGCTGCGCCACCGCGACGGCCGTCCCGTACCGGTCCGGCTCACGGTCCGGCCCCTGCTGGGCGCCCGGGGCACCCCCGCCGGACACCTGATCACCGCCGAGCCGCCCGACGCGGCGGAGACCTCCCTGGCCGCGCGGGCCTTCCAGCAGGCGTCCCTGACGATCTCGGTCGTCGACCCCGAGTCGCGCTACCTCCTGGTCAACGACGCCGCCTGCCGGCTGCTGGGTGATTCGCAGGAGAACCTCGTCGGACGGTCCTGCCTGGACACCATGGAGGACGACGAGTACACCCGCGGCCTGGGCCGGCACCTGCACCGGGTCGTCGAGACGGGCGAGCCGTTGCAGTACGAGGTCTACAGCCGGGCGCCCACACAGTCCCACCCGCGCATCTGGAACATGGAGATGTGGCCGGTCGCGGGGCCCTCCGGCGAGACGATGGGCACCGCCCTCGCGGCGTTCGACAGCACCGAGCAGCACCGGGCCCGGCGGCGCCTGGCGCTGCTGAACGAGGCCGCGACCGCCATCGGCACCACCCTGGACGTCGTCCGCACCGCAGAGGAGCTCATGAAGCTCATGGTCCCGGCGGTCGCCGACTTCGCCGCCGTCGACCTGCACGACTGGGTGCTCGGCGCCGACGAACCCCCGGTCCGGCCGGACGCCGGGGTCGTACTGCGCCGGGTGGCGCACGGCTCCGCCGCCGAGGGCGCCCCCGAGGCGGTCGTGCGCCTCGGCCAGACGGACGTCTACCCGCCCTACTCCCCGCCCGCGCGGGCGCTGCGCGAGTGCAGGGCGGTGCTCGCCCGCACCGGCGAACCGGACTTCGACCGGTGGACGACCGAGCGCGGCGTCCCCGAGTGCGTCGCCGACGTCCACTCGCTGCTGGCCGTGCCGCTGCGCGCCCGCGGCACCACCCTCGGCGTCGTGGTGGCCGTCCGCAACATCCACCCCGAGGAGTACGCCGACGACGACACCGCGCTCGCCGAGGAACTCGCCAGCCGTGCCGCCGTCTGCGTCGACAACGCCCGCCGCTTCGCCCGCGAACGCGCCACCGCGCTGGCCCTCCAGCACAGCCTGCTGCCGAAAGGCCTGCCCGGACAGGCCGCCGTCGAGGTCGCCCACCGCTATCTGCCCTCCGCGTCGGCGGCCGGCATCGGCGGCGACTGGTTCGACGTGATCCCGCTGGCCGGCAGCCGGGTCGCCCTGGTCGTGGGCGACGTCGTCGGCCACGGCATCCCCTCCACGGCCACCATGGGCCGGCTGTGCACCGCCGTGCGCACCCTCGCCGACGTGGACCTCCCGCCCGACGAACTCCTCACCCACCTCGACGACCTGGTCATCCACCTCGTCGCCGACGACCGGGAGGACGTCGCCGAGCTCGGCTCCACCTGCCTGTACGCCGTCTACGACCCCGTCTCCCGCCGCCTGACCGCGGCCTCCGCCGGGCACCCCGCGCCCGCCCTCGTACTGCCCGACGGGACGTCCCGGCTCATCCGCGTGAACGCCGGCCCCCCGCTGGGCGTCGGAGGGCTGCCGTTCGAGGCGACGGAGCTCGAGCTGCCCGAGGGCTCCGTCGTCGCGTTCTACACCGACGGCCTGATCGAGGACCGCGGCCGCGACATCGACCGCGCCACCGACGAACTGTGCCGCGCCCTGGCGGTGCCCGCCGACTCGCTGGAGTCCCTGTGCGACGGCGTGCTGAAGGACGTACTGCCGCAGGAGCCCTGCGACGACGTGGCGCTGCTCCTGGCCCGCACCCGGGCCCTGGGTGCCGACCAGGTCGCCACCAGGGACGTGCCGCCGAACCCGGAGGAGGTGGCCGCCGCCCGGGAGTGGGCCGGCGAACGGCTGGCCGCGTGGGGGCTGGACGAGATCGCCTTCATCACCGAACTCGTCGTCAGTGAACTGGTCACCAACGCCATCCGGTACGGCGTGCCGCCCATCCAGCTGCGGCTGATCCGCGACCGCACCCTGATCTGCGAGGTCGCCGACGCCAGCTCCACCTCACCGCACCTGCGCCGCGCCCACGTCTACGACGAGGGCGGCCGCGGACTGCTGCTGGTGGCCCAGCTCACCCAGCGCTGGGGCAGCCGCCAGACGGACCACGGCAAGACGATCTGGGCGGAACAACCGCTGCCGCAGCCCTGACCCGCCGCCCGGACCCCGTCGGTCCCGGCCCCGGGTCAGAACTCCTCGTGCACCTCCGGGTCCCCGCCGATCCGCCGGTGGGCGCGGTCGGCGATCGTCCGCATCTGGGCGGCGTCCAGTTCGAAGCCGAAGACGTCGAGGTTCGCGCGCTGCCGCTCGGGATCGGACGACTTGGGTACGGGGAGCACACCCAGCTGGACGTGCCAGCGCAGCACCGCCTGGGCCGGGGTGACCCCGTGCGCCTCGGCGACGGCGGCCACGGCCAGGTCGTCCAGGAGCGTCGAGCCGCGGCCGAGCGGGCTCCAGCTCTCGACCAGCACCCCCTTGCCGGCGTGGTACGCGCGCAGTTCCTCCTGCGGGAAGAAGGGATGCAGCTCGATCTGGTTGACCGAGGGCAGCACCCCGGTCTCCTTCTCCAGCCGCTCGATGTGGGCGGGCGTGAAGTTGGAGACGCCGATCGACCGGACCAGGCCGTCCTCCCGCAGCTTGATCATGGCCTTCCAGGAGTCGACGTACCTGTCGACGCGGGGGAGCGGCCAGTGGATCAGGTAGAGGTCGACGTACTCCAGGCCGAGCCGGGCGCGGGACTCCTCGAAGAAGGCGAGGGTCTCCTCGTAACCGTGGTGCCGGCCCGGGAGCTTCGTCGTCACGACGACCTCCTCGCGCGGGACGCCGGCCCGGGCCAGGGCACGGCCGACACCGGTCTCGTTGCGGTAGTTGGCCGCCGTGTCGACGAGGCGGTAGCCCGTTCGGAGGGCCTCGGCCACCGCCCGCTCCGCCTCGGCGTCGTCCATCGGCCAGGTGCCCAGGCCCAGGGCGGGGATCGTGGTGCCGTCGTTGAGGGTGTGGCTCGGGATGTCGCTCACCGGGGTGCCTTCCCGTCGGGGATGTCGTCCTCCCAGCGTCGGGGACGAGGGGTCGATGATCAACCGGACGGGTAGGGAGACCGGTGGTGACGACCGACGGAGTGGGGAACGCATGACGACGCGCGGGGACGGCACGGGGGAGGACACGGCGGTGGAGGTGCGTCCGGTGGCCGGGCACATCGGGGCCGAGATCACCGGCGTCGACCTCGCCGGCGATCCCGACGACGCGGTGATCGCCGCCGTCAGGGCGGCGGTGCTCCGCTGGAAGGTGGTGTTCTTCCGCGGACAGCGCCTCGACCACGCCGGACACGTGGCGCTGGCCCGCCGCTTCGGCGAACCGGTCGTGCTGCCCCGGCGCGGCAGGGCCTCGCCGGCGGACTTCCCCGAGATCGAGACCACCGCCGACCGGCTGGAGCTCGGCGGACGCTTCGGCATGGAGCACGACGAGTGGCTGCGGCGCCGCCGCCACACCCTGCTGCGCGGCTGGCACTGCGACCACGGCGCCCGCGTCGACCCGCCGGCCGCGACGATCCTGCGCGCCGAGACCGTCCCGCCCCACGGCGGCGACACCACCTGGTCGAACCTGGCCGCGGCGTACGCCGGACTCTCCGCCCCGGTGCGGGAGTTCGCCGACCGGCTGCGCGCCGAGCACCGGCTGGGCGTCGGCTACCAGGCCCGCCCCGGCGACGACGCCTACCTGCGCCACCTGCTGGAGCACCAGACCGCCTCGGAGCACCCCCTGGTGCGCGTCCACCCGGAGACCGGGGAGCGGCTGCTGTTCGTCAACGGCTACTACGTCGAGCAGATCACCGGTCTGTCCCGCCCCGAGAGCGCGGCCGTCCTGGAGATGCTGCTGGAGCAGGCGACCCGGCCCGAGTACACCGTGCGGTTCCGCTGGGAGCCGGGCAGCGTGGCGTTCTGGGACAACCGGGCCACCATCCATCTGGCCCCGGGCGACACGGCCCACCTCGGCCATCCGCGGATCATGCACCGGGTGATGCTCGCCGGTGACGTCCCGGTCGGCGTGGACGGCCGGCCCTCGCGGCCGGTCACCGGCACCGCGCCGGGCCGCTGGTAGGCCGGGCCGCCGGCAGCGGGCCCGCGCTCCGGCCCGGCGGGACGGTCACCCCGGCCCGGCCACCGGGACGCGTCCGCGCCGGTACGAGGACTCCGTCACCGGGACCGTGCGGCCGGCCCGACCACCCCTCGCCCGGACTCGCCCGGCCTCACTCGAACCGCGAGACGTCGCCCGCGCCTCGTCGTACGATCTCCGCCTCACCGCCCGAGAAGTCGATCACCGTGGTCGGCTCGGTGCCGCAGTCGCCGGAGTCCAGCACAGCGTCCACCTGGTGGTCGAGGAGGTCCTTGATCTCCCAGCCCTGGGTCATCGGCTCGTCCTCGCCGGGCAGCAGCAGGGTGCTGGACAGCAGGGGCTCACCGAGTTCGGCCAGCAGGGCCTGGGTGACGACGTGGTCCGGGATGCGCACGCCCACCGTCTTCTTCTTGGGGTGCATCAGCATCCGCGGCACCTCCTTCGTCGCGGGCAGGATGAACGTGTAGCTGCCCGGGGTCGACGCCTTCACCGCGCGGAACACGTCGTTGTCGATCCGTACGAACTGGCCGAGCTGCGCGAAGTCCCGGCACATCAGGGTGAAGTGGTGCCGGTCGTCCAGCTTGCGGATCGTGCGGATCCGGTCGATGCCGGTCCGGCTGCCCAGACGGCAGCCGAGCGCGTAGCAGGAGTCCGTGGGGTACGCGATCAGGGCGTCGGAGCGGATGCTCTCGGCGACCTGCGCGATGGTGCGCGGCTGGGGATTGTCGGGGTGCACGTCGAAGTACTTCGCCATTCACCGAGCTTATGCCGCCCGCACGCGAGGACCGCGCACGCCGTCCCTCGAGGCACGGTGTGCCGGAGCGCGGGGGTGAGGTAACGTCCCTGACCCGGGCGGGACGCGTGAACGAGGGGAAGGCCGAGGTGACGGGCGGTAAGGACGGAGTCCGGCGGACGCCGGCGCCGGCCGGGGAGCATCCGGTGTGGGCGCGGGAACTGCTCGAGCACCTGCGCCCGGCCGGGCGTGACGTCGGCCGGGTCGTCGACTGGCTGGCCGCCACCGCGCACGCGGAGGTGTCCCTCCGGGACGCCGCCGGCACACTGCTCGCCGGGGCCCGGCTGCCACTGGACGACTCCCTCGTCGCCGGCCTCGTCACCGGCCGGATCGCCTCCGCCGCCTGGGAGGGGGAGGGGCGCCACGTGCGCCTGGTGAGGATCGGACACCCCTCCGGGACCCACGTGCTGGCCGTCTCCCGCGCGGCCCCCTTCGACCGGCACGCCTCCGACGTCGTCACGCACACCGCCCAGGTGATCGAACTCCTGCTGACCGCCCACGAGACCACCGCCGCCGGACACCTGCTGCGGCGGGCCGCCGCCGATCTGCGCCTCGCGATCCTGCAGCTGCTGATGGTCGAGGACACCGTCGCCGCCCGCCGGGTCGCCGCCGGGCTCTGGCCCGGCCTGCTCGACGCCGACACGGCCTGCGTCTACGTCGTCGAGTCCGCGCCCGCCCTGCGCGACCGGCTCGCCGCGGAGTGCCTGGACGCCACGCGGGAGGAGGCGCTGGTCGTGCGCTGCCCGGCGATGGACGGGCACGTGATCGTCGTCAGCCCCCGCGAGGCCACCGCCGGCGAGCTGCGGTCGCTGGTCGAACGCCACCCGGACACCTTCCTCGGCGGCAGCGTCTGGCAGAGCCTCGCCCGTACCGCCACCGCGTACGGGCAGGCCGTCAGCGCCCTGGCGGTGGCGCGCTTCCGCGCCGACAAGACGGCCGTGTACGCCGAACGCACCCACCCGGAACGGCTGATGGACCCCGCCGCGCTGCGCGGCTGGGCGGCCCGGGTGCTGCGCCCGCTCGACGCGCTGCCGCACCACACCCGCGCCGAACTCCTCGCCACCACCCGTCTCGGTCTGGAGTTCACCGCCGTCAGCGCGGCCAAGGTGCTCGGCGTCAGCCGCAACACCGTACGGGCCCGCATGGAACGCGTCGAGACCATGCTCGGCGCGGACTTCGACGACGTCACCGTCCGCGCCGTGGTGCACCTGGCGCTGCACACCCAGATCAACCTCCTGGACGGGCAGGAGGTCGGCGACGGTGCGGCGCACTCCCCGTGCCTCGCCGACCTGCTGGCCGGCCCCGCCCTCGGCGGCTGGGCGCGGGAGCTGCTGGGGAGACTGGAAGGGGGCACCCGGAACGTGCGCCGCACCCTGTGTGCCTGGATCGCCGCCGGGGGCAACGCCGAGCGGGCCGCGCAGAGCCTGGGCGTGCACGCCCAGACCGTGCGCGAACACGTGCGCAGCGCCGAACCGGTCCTGGAACGCCAGCTGCTGGCCGCCGGGGCCGATCTGTACGAGGTCGTGCTGGCCCATCTGGCGGTGGGTGACCTGGAACAGCCGGTGCTCACGCACGGGTGAACCGGGCCTTTCGGACTCAGTTGTGCACGGATGAGTCCTCCGGCGGCCGCAGCGGGCACCGGTGCGCTACACAGCACCGCCCCGCAGCGCATAGTTTCGGCACACGGCGGGAGCACGACCGGAACGGGGGACCGGTCGCGCCCCGCCCTTTCGTCGCCGTGTGCCTCAGGCGGGAACGGGTACCCGACCGCCGCTGTGGAGGCCCGCGCCCCGGCGCCACGCGCCGGAGCGGGCGGGCCCGTAACGAGCACCGCGACGAGGAGGCCCGGATGACCAGCGAGACGGAGACCGGCGGCGTCACCGGCACGCAGGACAAGGACTACAACCTGATCTGGTACGTCGAGGCGTGCCTGAGCAACGCACTGCGCCTGGAGAGCTACATCCAGGACGCCGAGCGCGCCAAGGACACCGAGGTCGCCGATCTGTTCCGCAAGGCCCAGGCGGACAGCCGCAAGGGCGCGGAACTCGGCAAGGGGCTGCTGCGCGCACGCCTGAACGGCGGCTGAGCACGCCGCTCCGCGAGGACCCGGCCACCGCGCACGACCGCGGCGGCCGGGCCCGTGCCGTCGCGGGCCGCCTCCCGCACACGGCCTGACGCAACCGGCGGCTCCCCGAGTCGCCGACCGCGGTGATGCGCGGCAGCATGACCCTCGTACGCGCCACCGCGGGGGGTACAGAGCAGCTCAAGGAGCCCACGATCATGACGGACGTTTCGAGCCGGGGCCCCGCTCCGGGCGACGACCGCAAGGTACTCACCAACCGGCAGGGCCATCCGGTCTACGACAACCAGAACCAGCGCACCGTCGGCTCCCGGGGCCCGGCCACGCTGGAGAACTACCAGTTCCTGGAGAAGATCAGCCACTTCGACCGGGAACGCATCCCCGAACGCGTGGTGCACGCCCGCGGCGTCACCGCCTACGGATACTTCGAGGCGTACGGGAAGTGGGGCGACGAGCCGATCTCCCGCTACACCCGCGCCAAGCTCTTCCAGGAGGAGGGCAAGCGCACGGACGTGGCCGTCCGCTTCTCCACCGTCATCGGCGGACGCGACTCCTCCGAGGCCGCCCGCGACCCCCGCGGCTTCGCGGTGAAGTTCTACACCGAGGACGGCAACTGGGACCTCGTCGGCAACAACCTGGGCGTCTTCTTCATCCGGGACGCCATCAAGTTCCCGGACGTCATCCACGCCCTCAAGCCCGACCCGGTCACCTTCGAGCAGCAGCCGCGCCGCATCTTCGACTTCATGTCGCAGACGCCCGAGTCGATGCACATGCTGGTCAACCTGTTCAGCCCGCGCGGCATCCCGGCGGACTACCGCCACATGCAGGGCTTCGGCGTGAACACCTACAAGTGGGTCGACGCCGAGGGCGGCACCAAGCTGGTCAAGTACCACTGGATGCCCAAGCAGGGCGTGCGCAGCATGACCGTCGAGGACGCGGCGAACGTCCAGGCCGAGTCGCTCGGCCACGCCACCAAGGACCTGTACGAGGCGGTGGAGCGCGGCGAGTACCCGGAGTGGGAACTGCTGGTCCAGATGATGGACGACCACGACCACCCGGAGCTGGACTTCGACCCGCTGGACGACACCAAGACCTGGCCGGAGCAGGACTTCCCGCCGAAGCCGGTGGGCCGCATGGTGCTGAACCGGATGCCGGACAACTTCTTCGCCGAGAACGAGCAGATCTCCTTCGGCACCGGCGTCCTCGTCGACGGTCTGGACTTCTCCGACGACAAGATGCTCGTCGGCCGGACCTTCTCCTACAGCGACACCCAGCGCCACCGGGTCGGCCCGAACTACCTCCAGCTGCCGGTCAACCAGGCCAAGCACGCGGACGTGCGCACCAACCAGCGCGACGGCCAGATGGCGTACTTCCAGGACAAGGGCGGGGAGAACCCGCACGTCAACTACGAGCCGTCGATCACCGGCGGGCTGCGCGAGGGCCAGTACCCGACGCACGACGACCAGGGTCCGGAGATCCGGGGCCGGCTCACCCGCAAGCGCATCGAGCGCACCAACGACTACCTCCAGGCGGGCCAGCGGTACTGCCTGATGGAGGACTGGGAGCGCGACGACCTGGTGAAGAACTTCGTCACCCTGATCTCCCAGTGCGACCGGGAGGTGCAGGAGCGCATGGTGTGGCACTTCCTGCTGGTCGAGAACGACCTCGGCCGCAGGGTCGGCGAGGGCCTCGGCATCATGCCGGAGGACGTCGCCCACCTGGAGCCCCTGGCGAGCCAGGACCTCACCGACGAGGACCGCAAGCGGCTGGCCAACCTCGGCGACAACCCGCCCCGCGACGTGGAGGGACTCACCATGACCCACTGCGTCCCCGACGAACGGCACGTGGTGACCCGGTGAGTCACCCGGCCGACCGCGCCACCGCGAGCGCCTGTTCGGCGTAACCGCGCCCGAACAGCACGGCGTGCACCAGCAGTGGGAAGAGCTGGTGCACGCCGACGCGCGTTTGCCACCCGCCGGCGAGCGGCGCCGCCTCCCGGTAGCCGTCCAGCACCGCGTCCAGGTGGGGGCAGCCGAACAGGGCGAGCATCGCGAGATCGGTCTCCCGGTGCCCGCCGTGGGCGGCCGGGTCGATCAGGTGGACGTGCCCGTCGGCGCCCCAGAGCACATTGCCGTTCCACAGGTCGCCGTGGAGCCGCGCGGGCGGCTCGGCGGGCCCGGCGAGCTCCGGCAGCCGCTCACAGACCCGCTCGACGACGCCCGCCTCACCCGCGGTGACGGTGCCGTCGTCGACCGCCCGGCGCAGGTACGGCAGCACCCGGTGCTCGGCGTACCAGCCGGGCCAGTCGCCGCCGGTGACGTTGCGCATCGGGGCGAGCCCGATGTATGCCTCCACCGGGCCGCCGGGCGGCGGCGCCCCGAAGGCCGGCGCGCCGGCGGCGTGCAGCGCGGCCAGCTCCCGGCCGAACCGCAGCGCCGCCTCCCGGCCGGGCGGCCCCTGCGCCACCCGGTCGACGACCAGCCGGCGCGCGTCGTGACCGTGCACCGCCGGCACCCGCACCGCCTTGGCCTCGGCCAGCCAGCGCAGCCCCGCCGCCTCGGCGCGCACGGCCCCCGCCCCGTCGGCGCTCTTGACGACCACCACCCTGCCGTCGTCGAGGACGGCCTCGGCCAGTGAGCCGGACAGCGTACGCACACCGGTCACCGCACGCCCGGTGAACCGGGCCGCCACGGCCCCGGGCCCGTCACCGTCCGGGGCGGCCGGACCGGGAGGGAAGCTCATGGGCGGACTCCTCACGTACGGGTGCGCGGGCGAGCGGTCGTGCCCAGGGTACGGACCGCCCGCACGCCCGCGTCCGCCGCCGGCCGGTCACGCGGGACGGTGAAATCCCGGCCCCCGTCGATCGAAGGAAACCGTGCCGGGGGAGCACTCGGAGCATGACGAGTTCATCGTTCCAGCGCACCCTCACCCTGCCCGTCGCGCTGTGCGAACAGGCCGCACAGCATCTGGAGCAGGCAGCCCGGCGGACCGTCGACGGTGCCGGAATCCCGCTGAAGGCGTTCCGCGCGGCCGCCGACAGCGACTACACCCTCCCCGTGTCCGTGGTGGAGCAGGCGGCGGGCTGCCTGCTGGTCCTGGCCACGGAGACCGCCCAGACCGTACGGCCCTCGGCCCTGCGTGCCACCATCGGCGTCGCCCTGCGCCTGCGCGACGCCGTCCAGGCCGTCCACCGGCCCGCGCTCACCACCCGCTTCTGGTGAGGGCGCGCCGCATGGTCCCCGCCCGGCGGGGAACCCGGCGCACCCCCGCCACGCACACCTCCAGGAGAAGGCATGAGTCTGTTGCGCGTCCTCGGCCGGCCGATGCTGGCGTCGATGTTCGTCGCGGGCGGACTGGACTCCGTCCGCAACCCCCAGAACGTCGCCCCGATCGCCGAGTCCGTCGTGAAGCCCCTCACCGACCGCGTCGCGGTGCTGCCGGACCGCACCGAGGACGCCGTGCGCCTCAGCGGTGCCGTCCAGGTGGTGGGCGGGCTGCTGCTGGCCACCGGACGCCTGTCCCGCCCGGCCGCGCTCGCGGTCGCCGCCACGCTCGTGCCCACGACGCTGGCCGCCCACCGCTTCTGGGAGGAGGAGGACCCCGGCCAGCGCATGCAGCAGCGCATCCACTTCCTGAAGAACCTGTCCATGCTCGGCGGTCTGCTGATCGCCGCCGACGACACCGGTGCGGCCCCCTCGCTCCTCTGGCGGAGCCGGCACGCCGCCCACGACCTGCGCCGCGACGCCCACCTCGTACGCCGGTCCGTCCGGGCCGGGGCCGCACCCGCCGCGGCGGCCGGCCGGATCCGGGCCCGGCTGTCCCGCTGATCCACCGGACCGCGTTAGCTCCCCGGGGGCGGGGGGACTCGTGGGCGGGTGGCTCCGGCCGGGTGCCACCACGAACCGGAGGTGAAGGACATGGGACACGGAGGCAACGTCATCGACGAACTGGTGACCGATCACCGGGAGGTCGAGGAACTCTTCGGCAAGATCGAGGAACTGCCGCCGGGCCACAAGGACCGCAAGACGTACGCCGACCAGGTCACCATCGAGCTGATCCGGCACTCGGTGGCCGAGGAGGCGTACCTCTACCCGGCCGTGCGGGAGCACGTGGAGAACGGGGACGCGCTGGCCGATCGTGAGCTCGAGGACCACGCCACGGCCGAGCGGACGATGAAGGACCTGGAGGGCTGCGACGCCGGCGACCCCGAGTTCGACCGGCTCGTCGGCGCGCTGATGAGCGAGATCCGCGAGCACATCGCTGACGAGGAGCGGAACCTGTTCCCGATGCTGCGCGCCGCCTGCTCCCCGGAGCAGCTCGACCGGCTCGGCGACAAGGTCCGGCAGGCGAAGAAGACGGCCCCGACCCGGCCGCACCCGGCCGCCCCGGACAAGCCCCCGGCGAACAAGCTGCTGGCGCCGGGCGCCGGGATGGTGGACCGGATCCGGGACGCGCTGAGCGGACGCGGGAAGCTCGGCTGACGCCAGGCACGCGCAAGGACCCGGAGGGAGGGGTCCGTCACACGGGTGACGGGCCCCTCCCCCCATGTCCCCGCTCTCTGTGAGCAACCGCACTCACGGCCCAAGTCCCCCGCACGAGAACACGTTTGACGCCCACGTTCCCATGATCCCCGGCTGCTCGGAACCGACTCGGCGGTCCCTTCTGCCACGATGGGCCGCGCCCTTCCAGGTGACGGGAGCCGCCGCGCAGCGCAGCCGGTGTTCCGCTTCCCGCGCCCCCTCCGCCGAGTCCTTCGGCTCGTCCTCCCGAGTGGCGCCCCTGTGTCTTCCCCACCCGCCCCCGCCCAGCCCGAGTCCCGCTCGCCCTGGCGCTCCCTGCGGCACCGCAGCATGCGCTGGTGGTCCGTCGCGAACTTCGTGTCCAACGCCGGTACGTGGATGCAGCTCACGGTGCAGAACCTGCTGGTCCTCCAGATCACCGGGTCCGCCGCCGCCACGGGTCTGTCCATGTCCGTACAGGCCGCCCCGGCCCTGCTCATGAGCGTCCTCGGCGGCGCGGCGGTCGACCGCTGGCCGCGGAAGCTGACGGCCGCCGTCAGCCAGGCGCTGCTGGCCGTGATCGCGTTCACCACGGCCACCCTGGTGGCGCTGGACCGGCTCGACATGACGTCCCTGATGGTGCTGGCCGCCGTCACCGGCATGATCGCCACCGTCGACAACCCGGCGTGCGCCCTGCTGGGCAACGATCTCGTCCCCGCCGAGGACGTGCCCTCCGCCATCGGCGTGGGCGCCCTGGTCTTCAACGCGGGCCGGCTCGCGGGCGCCGCGCTCGCCGGGGTGACGGTCGGGTTCCTCGGCACGGCCGCCGCCTACTTCGCCAACGGGTTCTCCTTCCTCTTCGTGACCGCGGTCATCCCGTTCCTGCGCCCGGCGGCGGGGGCGGTCCGGCACGTCGTCGAGAAGGGGGGGAAGGGCGGGAAGGGCGAGCGCCCGCAGCCCGCCATGACCGTCCGCGAGGGGATCGCCTTCTTCGCCCGCCGGCCGCGGCTGCTCGCGCTCGCCGGGGTGACCGGCGTCAGCGCGGTCTTCGGCCGCAACTACGGGCTCACGCTCGCCGTCCTGGTCACCGGACCGCTCGCGGGCGGAGCCGGGGCGTTCGGCACGGTGTCCACCGTCCTCGCGGTCGGCGGCATCCTCGGCGCGGTGCTCGGCGCGCGGCTGCGCCGGCCGTCCGTGCGGCTGGTCGGCGCCCTCGCGGCGACGGGCGCGCTGCTGCAGGTGGTGGCGGGGATGTCACCGTCGCTGGCCGTGCTGCTGGTGCTGGTGCTGCCCATGGCCGTCGTGGAGTCCGTCTCCGACACCGCCGGAACGGCCGTCCTGCAGACCGACCCGCCCGCCCACCTGCGCGGGCGCGTGCTCGGCGTCTGGGGCAGCGTCGGCACCGTGTGGAGCCTGGGCGGCCCGCCCGCCCTGGGCCTCCTCATGGAACTGGCCGGCCCCCGCGGCGCCCTGATCACCGGCGGCCTGATCATCGCCGCGTCGATCGGGGCAGGCCACCTCCTCCACACCCGCCGCACCCGGACTCCGGCGGTTCTCCGCCCCGAAGCCCTGGAAACAGCGGCGTAATCACAGCCCGTCCGGCGCTTGAGGACGAGGCCCGAAGGGCCGATGGGGGTCTGGGGGCGCAGCCCCCAGGGACGGGAAGGGGAGGGGCGGGCGGGGGCGAAAAACCTGGGGGGGGGCGGGGCCCCCCCCCCCCCCCCCCCCCCCCCCCCCCCCCCCCCCCCCCCCCCCCCCCCCCCCCCCCCCCCCCCCCCCCCCCCCCCCCCCT
>NZ_JBIRYZ010000007.1:255085-361575 GCF_044390325.1 Streptomyces sp. NPDC018964 | reverse complement strand
GGGGGGGGCCCCCCCCCCCCCCCGGGGGGGGGGGGGGGGGGGGGGGGGGGGGGCCAAAACCCCCCCCCCCCCCCCCCCCCCCCGCCTCACCCGTCCGCCGCCCGAAGGGCGACCGCCGCCCGCGCCGCCCGCCGGGCCAGCAACGTCGTGGACCGCCCGTCCAGATACGGCAGCACCACCGCCTGCCCGCCCCAGGAACGCAACACCTCCGCCTCCGGCAGCTCCTGCACGGAGTAGTCCCCGCCCTTCACCCACACATCGGGCCGCAACCGCCCCAGCACCGCCTCGGGCGTGTCCTCCTCGAAGACCACCACCGCGTCCACGCTCCCCAGCGCCGCCAGCACCCTCGCCCGGTCCGCCACCGGCGTCAGCGGCCGCCCCGCCCCCTTCCGGCGCGTGACCGAGGCGTCGGAGTTCAGGCACACGATCAGGCAGTCACCGACCCGCCGCGCGCTCTCCAGCAGCCCGACGTGCCCCGCGTGCACCAGATCGAAGCAGCCCCCCGTGGCGACCACCGTCCCCCCGCGCGCCCGCACCTCCTCCGCCAGCTCGAACGCGTCGGCGGCCGGATCGTGCGCGGGACCGGGCACGGCCGGCGCGTGCCACAGGTCAGGGTTCCCCGCCCCGCCCGCCGCGACGAACGCCGCCGCCTCGGCGACCGCCCGCTGCAGCGCCTCCTCCGGCAGCAGCCCGTCGGCCAGTGCCGCGACCGCCGTCGCCGCGAAGCAGTCACCCGCGCCGCACGGATCCCCCACCGCCCGGAACGGCGCCGGGATCAGCATCGGCGTACCCACGCCGGGCCGGGTCAGCAGCACCCCGCGGTCCCCGAGCGTCACCGCGACCCCCGCCACCCGCCAGCGCTCGGCCAGTTCCGTCCCGCGCGCGGCGAAGGCGCCCAGCGACACCCCGGACACCCCCGGCGCACCCGCGCACAGGGCGACCGCCTCCGCCGCGTTGGGCGTGACCAGGCGCGCCCCCGGCACCGGGGGGTCGCCCTTGGGGTGCGGGTCCCACACCAGCGGCGTGTGCCGGGCCGCGTCCTCCAGCTGCGGACGCACGGCCCCCGCGGTGTGCCGCCCGTAGTCCGCGACGAGGACGGCGTGCGCGCCCGCGAGCGCCTCGCGCACCGCCTCGTCGGGCTCTCCCGGCGTCCCGCCGCCCCGGTCGATGCGCACCACGGGCCGCCCGCCCGCCAGCACCCGTGTCTTCACCGGCAGCGTGCCGTGCAGCGGCAGCTCGAGGAGCCGGACCCGGCCGTCGAGCTCCCGGCGCACGGCCTCGCTGGCCGGGTCGTCACCGAGCGCGGTCACCAGCACCACGTCCCGGCCGCCGCGGGCCGCGAGCGCGGCGGCCAGCCCGGCCCCGCCCGGATGCCGGCGGTCACCGGTGACGTCGACGACCGGGGCGGGCGCGTCCGGGGCCAGCCGGGTCGCGACCCCCTCGATGTCCTCGTCGAGCAGGACGTCCCCCACCACCACCAGCGGCTTCGGAGCGGTCATGACGTCCTCCCGGGGGCGGTCGCCGCACCGCGCGCGAGGGGCGCGGCCACGGCGGCGTCGAAACACTCGCAGAGCAGGTGCACGGCGACCAGATGCGTCTCCTGGACGGTCGCGGTGCTGCCCGCCGCCACGCACAGTGCGTCGTCCGCGGCCTCCGCCAGCGGGTTCGGGCCGGGCCCGGTGAGCGCCCACACCCGCAGCCCGGCCCGCCGGCCCGTCACCGCCGCCGCGATCAGATTGGCGCTGCGCCCCGAGGTGGACAGCAGTACCAGCACGTCGCCGGGGCGCCCGTGGGCGGCCACCTGGCGGGCGTAGACGTGGTCGAAGCCGTAGTCGTTGCCGATGGCGGTGACGCTGGAGGTCTCCGCGTGCAGGGCGAGCGCCGAATAGGCGCGCCGCTCCCGCCGGTAGCGGCCGACCAGCTCGGCGGTCAGGTGCTGGGCCTGGGCGGCGCTGCCGCCGTTGCCGGCGGCCAGCAGCCGTCCGCCGCCGCCGAGGACGGAGGCGAGGCGCCCGCCCCAGTCGGCGATCCGGGGCAGGCCGCTCCGGCGGAAGCCGTCGAGGGCCTCCTGGAGCGACCGGCAGTGCAGCCGGGCGGCGTCGAGCGCGGGGTGTTCGGTCATGGTGTTCCGGGCGTGCCGCCTCGAGGGGACGACGGCGGGACCCGCACCTCCTTCCAGGGTCGGACACCGGCAGGTCAGCCGGTTCCGGTCGCGGCGGGCTCGGCGTCGAGGACCTCGCAGTACACCGCCTCGGTGGCCGCGGCGATCCGCGGCCAGCCGTAGCGGCTGAGCACCCGGCGGCGGCCGGCCGCCCCGCACGCCCGGCGGGCCGCCGGATCGGCGAGCAGGCCGGCCACGGCCCGGGCCAGTGCCCCGGGGTCGCCGGGCGGGACCAGCCGGCCGGTGCCGGGGTCGGCGACCGTGTCGAGCTGGCCGCCGACCGCGGTGGCCACCACCGGACGGCCGCAGGCCATGGCCTCCAGCGGGACGATCCCGAAGGGCTCGTAGTCGGCGGGGCACAGCACCACGTCGGCGGAGCGCAGCAGCGCCGGCACCCGCCCGGCGTCCACCCCGCCGGTGAACCGGACCCGGTCGGCGACCCCGGCGTCCCGTGCGACGCCGCGCAGTCGGCGCACCTCCGGGTCGTCGTCGAGGCGGTCCGCGGGGGGACCGCCGACCACCAGCAGCTCGGTGCCGGGCAGCCGGGCCAGCGCGGCCAGCGACACCGCGGCGCCCTTGCGCGGCACCAGCCGCCCGAGCTGCACCAGCCGGTACCGGAACGGGCCGCGCGGCGCGACCGGGCCCACCGGTGTGAACCGGTCCGTGTCGACGCCGCACGGCACGACGCAGATCCGCTGCGCCGGCACACCCATCCGGATCAGCTCGGCGACCTCGTCCCGGCAGGTGGCGACGATCCGGTCGCAGCCCAGCCCCACCTCGGTCTCGCAGCCGATCCGCTCCGGCGGACTGGTGTCGGCGAGCCGCTGGTGCCGGCGCTTCACCGTGCCCAGCGCGTGGTACGTGTGCAGCAGCGGCAGTCCCAGTTCCCGGGCCGCCCCCAGCGAGGCCAGCCCCGACATCCAGTAGTGCGAGTGCGCCACGTCCGGGGGGCGCGCCCGCCACTCCCGGGCCAGCAGGCGCCCGAACTCGTCCATGTACGGCAGCAGCCGGTCCTTGGGGACCGGCTCGGCGGGGCCCGCCGCGACGTGGTGCACCTCGACGCCCTCGCGCAGCGTCACCCGGTCGGGCAGGCCGGGCGCGTCGCGGCGGGTGTGCACGGTGACGCGGTGGCCGCGGTCGGCGAGCGCCCCGGCCAGGGCGGCGACGTGGACGTTCTGCCCGCCGGCGTCCACCCCGCCGAGGTTGGCGAGCGGGCTCGCGTGCTCCGAGACCAGGGCGACGGACAGCACGCCCGGGGCGAGCGGGCCGGAAGCGGGGGTCATGGGCGCACCTCCGTGATCGGTCGCGGCACGGGCCGCGGCGGAATGTTCCTGGGCACCCCGGCCCACCGCCACGGCCGGACACCGGCCGCCCGCCGGAGCGGGCGGGCCCGCCGGCCGCACGGCGGGCGGACCGGGCGTCTCTCTCCCCGCGGCCGTACGGCCCGGGTGCGGAGGCCCGCCGGAGGGGAGGCCGTGGCTCCCGTCGGCCGGGACGCGGCCCCGGCGGGGACGGCGGCACCGTCGCGGAGGGACACGGACGGAGGGGCCGCGACCGGGGACGGCCGGCGGGACGGGCGGGTCACGAGGGGAGCCGTTCGCCGGCCGACGGGGAGTACGCGGCAGCGGGGGGACCGGCCCGGTGCGGGCGGGACCGCGCCGCGCGGTGCAGGGCGTGGCCGCGCAGCCAGTGCCAGGTCGCGGCGGGCGGGACCAGCACGCTGGTGAGGGACATGGTGACGATCTCCTCGCGGGTGCGCGGGCCCGGCAGGATCCGGGCGAGGGCGAACTCGGCGGTCCCCGCCAGCCACCCGAGGGCACACACCGCCGCCGTGCGCGGCCGGCCGGACAGCAGACAGCCCGCTGCCGCCAGGCCCGCCGCGGTCAGCGCCAGATGCGCGGGCAGCCGGCCCCGCGGTGCCTGCGCCCGCCGCCACCAGCCGCGCCCGTGCAGCCGGGTCATCAGCACGTCGTCGGCGTTGCCCGCCTGGAGCCGGACGGAGATACAGCGCCCGGCGGGCCGGACCGGATGGGCGGTGGTGCGGCGGCCCTCGGACAGGACCCAGCCGGCGTCGAGCATCCGCAGCGCCAGGTCCGCGTCCTCCCGGAAGGCCCTGCGGAACCGTTCGTCGAAGCCGCCGACGGCCTCCAGCGCCCGGCGCCGGTACGCCATGTCGGCGGTGATCCAGCGGGCCCGGGCGAGCCCGGCGGTGTTCCGCTCCCAGTCGGTGGGCGGCCGGTCCGGCGGCAGGGGCACCTCGATCCGGGCGGCGATCCCGGCGGTCGCGACGCTCGCCCCGGCGAGGTCGAGCGCCAGGTCGTCGGCCCAGGTGGGGCCGGGTACCACGTCGTCGTCGAGGAAGACGATCCACGGCGCGTCCCCGGCGGCCCGCCACCCGGTGTTGCGGGCGGCGGCCGGACCCCGCGCCCCGCCGGGCACGACGAGGGTGCGCGAGCGCAGCGACGGCGGGACGGCGGCGGTCAGCGGCGCACCGGCCGCGTCCGGGCGGTCGTCGACCACCACGACCCGTACCGGGCCGGGCCCGTCCGCCTCGGCCAGCGCCCGCAGGCACCGGCCGAGTCCGGGCCGGCCGAGCGTCGGCACCACCACCGCGTACTCCCCGTCCGGGGCGGCGGGGCCGGTCACCGGGGGACCTCGCCGTCGCCGGAGCGGAACAGGTCGCCGCGCCGGATCGCGTACGGGCCGATGGCCAGGAGGTCGACGGGGGAGGAGCCGAAGCACTCCAGGGCGTCGCGCGGATCGTCCACCATCGGCCGGCCCGCCGTGTTGAGGCTGGTGTTGACGACCACGGGCAGCCCGGTCAGCCGCTCGAACTCGCCCAGCATCCGCGCCACCAAGGGCTCGCGCGCCGGATCGACCGTCTGGATGCGGGCGGTGCCGTCGACGTGCACCACGGCCGGGACGCGGTCCCGCCAGGCGGGCGCCACGTCGTGCACGAACAGCATGTACGGGCTGGGCAGCGGCCCGTCGAAGATCCCGGCGGCCCGGTCGGCGAGCACCATCGGCGCGACCGGCCGGAACTGCTCGCGCCCCTTGACGTCGTTGAGCCGCTCCAGATTGCCCGCGTGTCCGGGGTGGGCCAGCAGCGAGCGGTGGCCGAGCGCCCGGGGGCCGTACTCGCTGCGCCCCTGGAACCAGGCGACGATGCCGTTGCCGGCCAGCGTCCGGGCCACGGTGGCGGCGATGTCCGCCGGCCGTTCGAAGGGGACGGCGGCCGTCTTCAGCCACGCCCCCAGCTCCGCGTCGGACCAGTCCCGGCCGAGGTCGGCTCCGGTCATGGGCTCGGGCCCGTCGCCGGCGCCGGCGGACAGCAGCAGGGCGCCGCCGAGCGCGGTGCCCGCGTCCCCGGCCGCGGGCTGCACCCACACCCGGGAGAACGGACCCTCGCGGGCGATACGGGAGTTGGCGACGCAGTTCAGGGCCACGCCCCCGGCGAGGGTGAGCACCGAGCCGTGGGTACGGCCGTGCAGCCAGCGCACCAGGTCCAGCAGGGTCTCCTCCAGGACCGCCTGCGCGCTCGCGGCGACGTCGGCGTGGTCCCGGGTCCACGGTTCGTCCGGGCCGCGCGGCGCGCACAGGTCGTGCCAGGGCACGCCGGTGGCGTGGAAGCCGCCGTCGCCGGTCGGATACACGTACCGGCGCAGTTCGGGCAGCATGCGCGGGGTGCCGTGGGAGGCGAGGGCCATCACCTTGAACTCGTCACAGGAGCGCAGGAAGCCGAGGTGCTCGGTGAGTTCCTCGTAGACGAGGCCGAGCGAGTGGGGGAGGTCCTGGGCGCGCAGGGGTTCGAGCCGGTCGCCCACCCGGCGGGCGGCGAGGTGCGAGGCGCGTTCGCCGCGGCCGTCCAGCACCAGCACGGAGCAGTCCCCGGCGTCCGGCGCGGCGAAGGCACCGGAGGCGGCGTGCGCCATGTGGTGCGGTACGAAGCGGACGAGCCCGGGGTCGAGTCCGGGCAGCGCGGTCCGCAGGAAGCCGGGTGCCTCCCGCGCGTAGGTGAGCCGCAGGTGGTCCCACGGGTCGTCCAGACCCATCGCGTCGGCCGGGCGGGCCAGCGCCGGGTCGAAGGAGTAGGCGACCGCGTCGAGGTCCTCCGGGCGCAGCCCGGCCCGCTTCAGACACCAGGCGGCGGCCCGCTCGGGCAGCTCCCAGGCGGAGAACGGCAGCGGGCGCTTGCCGTGCTTGCGCCGGGAGAACCTCTCCTCCTCCGCGGCGGCGACGGTCCGCCCGTCGATCACCAGGGCGGCCGCGGGGTCGTGGAAGAGGGCGTTGATACCGAGGATGCGCATGGGCGGACGGGCCTTTCACGGATCGGGCGGCCGGGTGGTGGGGCCGCGGTGTCCCGGGGCCGGCGGGGACGACCGCGCTCAGCGGCGTGCTTCGGCGCGGAACCAGTCGATCGTGCGGCGCAGCCCCTCCTCGGTGCCGACCAGGGGCTCCCAGCCGAGCTTGTCGCGGGCCAGCGTGATGTCCGGGCAGCGCACGGCCGGGTCGTCCACCGGACGGTCGATGTAGCGGATCTCCGACCGGGAACCGGCGAGCGCGACGACGAGACGGGCCAGGGCCAGCATGGTGATCTCACCGGGGTTGCCGATGTTGACGGGGCCGCGCATGCCGTGGCCGGCCGCCGCGAGGACGCCGGCCACCGTGTCGTCGACGTAGCACAGCGAGCGGGTCTGCAGGCCGTCACCGGTCACGGTGAGGGGTTCGCCGGCCAGGGCCTGCCTCACGAAGGTCGGCACGGCGCGGCCGTCGTGGCCGCGCATCCGCGGGCCGTAGGTGTTGAACAGCCGCACGATGCAGGTGTTCGTGCCGTGGGTCTCCGCGTAGGCGGTGGTCAGCGCCTCGCCGAAGCGCTTGGCCTCGTCGTAGACGCTGCGCGGGCCGACCGGGTTGACGTGGCCCCAGTACCGCTCGTCCTGCGGATTCTGCTGCGGGTCGCCGTAGACCTCCGAGGTGGAGGCGAGGACGAAGCGGGCCTCGGCGTCCTGGGCAAGCCTCAGGGCGTTGCGGGTGCCGCGACTGCCCGTCTCCATGGTGTGCAGCGGCAGCCGCAGATAGTCCGCCGGGGAGGCGGGGGAGGCGAAGTGCAGCACCAGGTCGGGAGGCCGCTCGACGGGCAGCTCCTCGGCCACGTCGGCCCGTACGAGCGTGAACCCGGGCCGCTCGAGCAACGGGGCGATGTTCTCCGGCCGGCCGGTGCTGAGGTCGTCCACGCACGTGACGGCGGCGCCCGCGTCGAGCAGGGCGGTGCACAGATGGGAGCCGACGAACCCCGCGCCGCCGGTGACGACGGCGTGCTCCCACTTCCGCGATATGACGGTGCTCATGCCGCCCAGCCTGAACCCGGCCCCCACGCACGGCACGACCGCCTACTGCATTCCGGTGAACGACGCAGCGTGACCACCACGTGCACCCCCGCCCACCGCGTGCAGTCGTGCCGCAGGGCGCCCCGCAACCGCGGGCAGTCGTGCCTCCCCCAGTGCCTCAAGGGCCTGGGAGGTACCCCCAGGGCGGCACGGGTGGGCGGTGGGGGTACCTCCCGCTCGAGCGGAGCCGAGAGATGGGGGAGGCACCCCGCAAGTGCCGGGCCGCGCGAACACCCCCCGGCTCCCACCAACGCGGGGCACCCGCACACGAGGAACCCGGCAGGAAGCCCCCCGTCACCTCACGAGCGTGGCGTCCGGGTCCAACCGGCCGAGCAGCGCCGACCGGTGAAGCCCCGCCACCGGACCCACCAGATCCGGATGCCGCAGCAACGCCGACGCCCGGCGATCCGTCTCGTCGGGCGCGACCAGCCGACGGAACTCGGCGGACCCGGCACCCCCCGTGAGCGCGGTCACCGCGAGACCGGCCAGCCCCGGATCGGCCAGCAGGCACACCGCCCAGCTCGCGACCACCTCGTCGACCCAGGTACGCCAGGCGTCCCCCGCGGCACCGTCGCCCCCGTCCGCCCCGGTCACCCAGTCGAGCCGCCCCGAACCCCCGGGCCCCGCCAGCCCGACCAGGGCGACGTCCATCTCCGTCGGATACCGCAGCCGCGCGGCGACGGTCACCGCCTGCCGCGCCTGCACCTCGCACAGGGCGGCCGCGAGCGCCCCGCCGGGCGCGGGAAAGGAACGGGTCAGCCACTGCGCGGTCGCCGCGATGACCGGGGAGAGATCTGCTTGCACTGCGGGCCGTCCGAGCTGCCGGGGTGAGAGAACCGCACGGAACGCTAGCCGCCGGCCCCCGGCCCCGATGTGACCCCTGCCTCCTTCGGCACGTGGTCTCGGACACATCTGAACGGGTGGTCCCGGCCGCGGTCGGAGTGTCGCGGCATCCCCCGGGGCACCCGGCAGTCATGGACGTACTCAGCCGCCCCATGATCGACCGCACCCTGCCGCTGTTGGCCGAGGGCTACGCCTGGCTGCCCAACCGGATGCGCGACACCCGCGGTCCCGTGGTCCGCACCCGGATCCTGGGCCGGCCCGCACTCGCCCTGCGCGGCCCCGAAGCGGTGCGGTTCTTCTACGACGAGCGGAACGTGCACCGGCACCGCGCCATACCCGAACCCGTACTCGCCACCCTGTTCGGCCACGAGGCGGTGCACACCCTCGACGGCGTCGCCCACCGCGCCCGCAAGTCCCTGTTCCTGCCGCTGCTCGCCCCGGACCGGATCGCCGGTCTCGTCGACCACACCACCGCCGCCTGGGACGAGGCCGTCCCCGCGTGGGGCCGGCGCGGCTCCGTCGTGCTGTTCGACGAGGCGAGCACGGTGCTCACCACCGGGGTCCACCGGTGGGCCGGCGTACCGCTGGACGACGCCGGCGCCGAGACGACGGCCCGCGACATGATCGCCATGGTCGACGGTTTCGCCACCGCCGGACCGCGCCACCTGCGGGCCCGGCGCGCCCGCGCCCGGCAGGAGGACCGGCTGGGCCGGCTGGTGCGGGACGTGCGGACCGGCACGGTCACCGCCCCCGCGGACTCGGTCCTCGACCTGGTGTGCCGGCACCGCGACGCGGACGGCGAGCCGCTCGACGAGAAGACGGCCGCGGTGGAACTGCTCAACGTCGTCCGCCCGACGACCGCCCTCGCCTGGTTCGTCGCCTTCACCGCGCACGCCCTGCACAAGTGGCCCGAGCACCGCGCGCCCCTCGCGGACGGGGACGTCCCGTTCGCCGCCGCGTTCGCCCACGAGGTGCGCCGCTTCTACCCGTTCGTGCCGTTCCTCGGCGGCCTGGCCGCCCGGGACCTGTACTGGCGGGGCGAGTGGGTCCCGGCCGGGGGACTGGTGGTGCTCGACGTGTACGGCCAGAACCACGACGAGTCGCTGTGGGGCGATCCGTACGCCTTCCGCCCGCGGCGCTTCCTCGAACGGCCCGTGGAGCGCGACGAACTGATCCCGCAGGGCGGCGGCGACCCGGGCGCCGGCCACCGCTGCCCCGGCGAGGGCATCACCGTCGGCGTACTGGAGGCGCTCGCGGTGCGGCTCGCCCGAATGGAGTACACGGTGCCGGAACAGAACCTCACGATCCCGCTGCACCGGGTCCCGACCCGCCCGCACAGCGGCGTCCTCCTGTCCGGCGTACGCCCGCCCGCCGCCTCCTCGTGAAGCCCCGGCACCCCGGCCTGTTGAAGAAGTGACGAAAGTAAGTACTGAGAAAAGTGGCGCAGTTCGTCCGGTATGGGCGAGTCTGGGAGGGAAGGTACTCGCTCCACTTCAGGGAGATGGTGTCATGCGTCCCGACCAGAAGGTCACCGAGGAACTCACCGGCATCCACAGCGCCGACATCGAGGCGGCACTCGACCCGGTCGAGACCGACGGTGTGTACCGCGACAGCCGGCAGGGCGCCGCTCTGGCCCTGCTCGTCGGCGGAGGCGCGCTGCTGCTGTCGCCGCCGACCCCGCGTCCGAAGAAGGGCTGAACGGACCGACCGGAGCAAGTGACATGGAGCAGTCAGGCGCTTCGACCCGTTTGCGGGCCGCGGTGCAGGACCTCGCTTCCGGTGTGGTCTCCGCCCTTCGGGACGGGGGCCGCACCCGCGCGGTCCTCCCGGCGGGGACCGACGGGGAAGCGGGGGACCTCGCGCTCGCCGCCGTACGGGTGCTGGGCGCGGACGCGATGCTGCCGGCCCTTCTGCTGGGCACCCCGCCCGACCCGGCGGAAGCGGCCGTCTTCCGCAAGGCGGTCGAGGCGTACCCGCCCCGTGCGGACGCCGCACCCACCGTCCGCTGGAGCCACTGGGGCATGGCGCGCGCCCTGCGGCGGATCGACCCCTCCTTCTCCTCCGGACCGCCGGACGAGCCGGGCACCGGCTGGCTCGACGAGGCGGGCTGGCAGTCCCTCACCCACCAACTCGCCGTACTGGCCCCGCTCGCCCTGCCCGGCGAGGACTGCGCGGTGGGAAGCGCCGCCGGGCGCCGCCCCGTCGACGTCGCCCGCGGATTCGTCCGGGCGGTGCGCCGCCGGGACTGGCGGCAGGCCGCCGGAGCCGGCCGCTGGCTGACCCTGCTGCCCGGCGTCCCGGACACCCTCGGCCTCGAAGCCGGCCTGGACTTCGTGGAGCTGATGGGGGAACGGGACCCGTACGTCGCGCTCCAGGTGCAGGCGGCGCGGCTGATGCGGACCGGAGCACGCGTGTGACCGCGCCCGGCACCCGGGACGTCCGGCGGGTCGCCGAGGACGCCCTCGCATGGGTGACCGCCCACCGCGCACGCTTCGCACTCGGCGAGGACGCGCTGGCGGCCGACGGCCGGGTCGACGGCACCTGGAAGCCGCTCGGCGAACTGGCCAGGGTCTGCGCGACCGTGACCCGCCGCACCGCCCCCGCCGACCCGCTGCACGCCCGGGCGGGCGCGCTGCTGGAGTTCGCCTGGCGGCAGACGCGCGACGGCGAACTGTTCGCGCTGCTGCAACGGTTGGAGCCGTTCGCCACCTACCCGTTGGAGGTGTACGCGGCCTTCGCCTCGGCCGGCTTCTCCCACCCCGCCTACGAGGAGGCCGCCGCCGTGGTCGCCCGCACCCGGGGCTGGCGGCTCACCGAGCAGGACCCCACCCGGCGCCTCGGCGTCCTGAAGGCCGAGGAGAGCTGCGGCATCCACCGGTCCGGAGGGGACCCGGCCCTGCTGCCGCGCACCTGGCTCGGCGGACTCCCCGAACCCTGGACCTTCGAGCGCGCCGCCGGATACGCCCTCACGCACGTCGTCTTCCACCTCACCGACTGGGGACGCGCCGACGACGCGCTGCCGCCGGACCTCGCCGGCTATCTGGCCGACTGGCTGCCGGCCTGGCTGGACACCTGTCTCGACGCCGAGATGTGGGACCTGGGCGGCGAGTTGCTGGCCGTGGCCGCGACCCTGCCCCGCGGCACTCCCGAGGACGTCGTCCCGCCGGACGCCTGGCAGCGCCTGAGGGCGGCGCAGGACCCCTCGGGTGCGATCCGGGAAGAGGGCCGCGACGACGGGGACGGCGAAGCCGTCGACCCCGAACGGTACTTCGCCCACCACTACCACTCCACCCTCCTGGCCGTCTTCGCGGCCGTACTGACCATGGCGCGTCCGGCCGGCGCACCCGTCGGCACCGGAACGCGGCACGGCCGGCAAGGAGCGCCGGCATGACCGACACCCGCCTGATCCACACCGTCGGAGCCGGCGCCGTGGAATGGCTCTGGGCCCACCGCGACGGCTTCCGGCTGGAACCCGACGCGGACCCGGAGACGGGGTTCCTGGAGCGCTTCAAACCGGTCGGTGAACTCGCCCTGATCTGCGCCGTGCTGTTCCGTGAGGGCGTCGCCGGCTCCCGCCAGGCCGCACTGGCCCGCCGGCTGATCGACCACGCCTGGCGCGACACCCTGGACGGCGGCCGCATGCTGGTGCGCGGACAGCGCACCGAACCGGTCTCCCCCGTCCCGTTCGAGGTGTACCTGCCGTTCCGGGAACTCGGGTACAGCCAGCCCGAGCTGGAACGTGCCGTCGTGCTCAACCACCGCCTCGGCAGCTGGCGGGCGTTCGAGGCGTCCCCGACCCGGCGGCTCGCGCTCTGCGCGTTCCAGCGCCGCTACGGACTCACCCCCCGGCCCCCGGAGTCCGAGGCCCTGCGCGCCACCTGGCTGGCCCGCACCCCCGAACCCTGGACCGTCGAGGGCCACATCGCCTACGACATCACCCACTGCGTGTTCCACCTGACCGACTGGGGGGAGAACCCCGGCGGACTGCCCGAGGACATCGCCGACTACCTCACCACCTGGCTGCCGGCCTGGATCGACGACTGGCTGGACCTCGAACGCTGGGACCTGCTCGGCGAACTCCTGGTGGTCGACGCCTGCCTGCCCCGGCCCACGCTGGACGAGCCGGCCTGGAAGGCCTTCGCCGCCGCACAGCAGCCCGACGGCGCCATGCCCGCGGTCCGGACGATGCCCGAGGGCGACGGGGAAGCGGTGTTCGACACCGTCTACCACTCGACGCTGGTCGCCGCCTTCGCCTCCGTCCTGGCCACCTCCCGCGCCCTGACCGAACTGGCCCGCGCCTCATGACGACGACGTACCGCACCCCCTGGCCGGGCCTCCCGCCCGACGACGAGCCCCCCGCGCACCGGACGGAGTCCCGCGCCGACGAGCGCCTGTACGAGCGGCTCGGCGACGCCGTCGTCGCGGTCGACGCGCCCGACGCCGTCTTCGCCGTGTCCCGGCACGGCCGCCGCACCGTACGCACCGGCGGCACCGCCCCACCCCCGGAACACCCGCGCGACACCCTCCGCTACGAGATCGGCTCGGCCACCAAGGCGTTCACCGGACTGCTCCTGGCCCACCTGATGGACAGCGGCCGGCTCTCCGGCGGCGAACCGGCCCGCACCCTGCTGGACGGCGGCCGGCCCGCCGGGTCGGCGCCGGCGACACTCGTCCACCTGATCACCCACACCGCCGGACTGCCCCGCCTCCCGGCCGGCTTCCGCGTCCGGGCCCTGCCCGCCCGGCGCGGCAACCCCTACGCCCGCTACCCCGACGCGCGCGTCGTCGACGCCTTCCTGCGCCACCGCCCCCACCACCGTCCCGGCACCCGCTGGCACTACTCCAACTTCGGTGTCGCCGTCCTCGGCCACGCCCTGGCCGCCGCCACCGGCACACCCCTGAACGACCTGATCGCACGGGAGCTGCTCGAGCCCCTCGGCCTCGGCGGCACGGCCCTGCGGGCGGACGCGGGCGGACCCGACGCCACCGGGCACGGCAAGGACGGCAGGACGACCGTCCCGGCCTTCGACGCGGGTGGCTTCCAGGCGGCCGGCGCCGTCCGGGCCACCCCGCACGACCTGCTCACCTTCCTCGAGGCCCATCTCGACCCGGCCCGCGCACCCGGCCTCGCCGGCGCGCTGCGCGCCGTACGCACGCCTGTCCTCCGCCGCGGACCCGGGCACCGGCACGTGCACACCACCGCCTGGTTCCGGCACCCGACGGACGGCGGCCCCCTGTACTTCCACGCCGGGGCCACCCTCGGCCAGCAGGCCTTCCTCGGCTTCCGGCCCGACACCGGGACCGCCCTGGCCGCGGTGTGCACCCGCCGCTTCCGCGCCCGCGACCCGTTCCAGGCCACGGCGTACGCCCTGCTCGCGCAGGAGTGACGCCGCCTCGCACGGACGGCGCCGGCCCCGGGCCGGCGCCGTACCGGTCACACGGTCACAGCCGCTGCCACAGCGCCGGGGTCCCGGCGGGCGCCCACGCGCCCTGCGCCTGGTGGGTCTGCAGGCACTGGTAGCGCACCCCGTCACGGGTCACCGTGGCGCCCACCTCGTAGATCCGGCCCGCGGTCCACGCCTGCGCGCCGTCGCCCTGCTGGTCCGGCACGGTCTGCGCCGCGGCGGTGGTCAGGGTGAGACCGAAGTCGCCGAGGATCGGGTTGACCGGCTGGTAGAACGTCGTACCGCCACTGGTGCAGTCACCGGACCCGCCGGAGGTGACGCCCTGCGCCTGCGCGCCCGTGACGTACGGCCCTCCGGAGTCGCCCGGCTCGGCGCACACCGTCGTCCGGGTCAGCCCGTCGACCCTGCCCTCGGCGTAGCGGACGCTGGTGTCGTGCTGCTCGATGGTGCCGCAGTGCCATCCGGTGGTCGAGCCGGAACGGCACACCGACGCCCCGACGAGCGCCTGCGCCGAACCGGTGACCTGCACCTCCTGGCCCTCCTGCGCCTTGACGCCGGGCGTGGGCGTCCACTGGTCGTTGGTGGCCACCCACGCCATGTCCTCGCCGGGGAACGTGGAGGCCTGGAAGACGCCCTGCGCGGTGCGGTCGTACCCGGTCGTGGTCGCGCCGGGATCGCCGCAGTGACCGGCTGTGACGAAGCCCGCCTGTTCGCCCCGGGTGACGGAGAAGCCGACGGAGCACCGCGCGGAGCCGTCGATGTAGAAGGCGTCGCCGCCGGTGATGTCCTGCAGCAGGCGCGGCCGTTCCGTCGTCATCCGGATGCCGATGTCCTCGCCCTCGAGTCCCGCGGCCTCGACGAAGGCGGTGCCGGCCGCCTGGCTGGTCGCCTGCACCACGACCCGGTTCCCCGGTACGTCGACGTACCAGACGGGCGTGTCGAGGGTCTCGACCCGCTCGGCCGCCGCGTCCAGTTCGGCCTTGGCCGCCTTCAGTTCGGCCAGCGTCCGCCGGACCACCTTGGCCGTGGCGCCCTCGGCCTCGATGGCCGGCGCGTCCTTGGCGTCGGTGGTCGCGACCGTGAGCTCCCCGGCCGTCCTGCCGTGCACCCAGGCACCGGCGAACCGGTCGCCGAGCGCGTTGCGCAGCCGGCCGGCCCGGGCGCCCGCCTCCGCTTCGTTGACCAGCCGTTCGGAGGCCTGCGCCGGGTTCAGCCCCAGGTCGCGCCGGAGCGCCGCGAGCAGGTGGGGCGAGGGCCGGTCGGCGCCGAGGGTCTGGGCGGCACCGGGCGCCGGCCCCGCCACGGGCGTGGGGTCGGCCGCCGCGGCGCAGGGGAGTCCGGCGAGGACGAGGGCGCCGAGCGCCGTGAACGCCGACCGGCGTGCGACCCGGACGTGTCTGAGGACCATGCGGTACGTCTCCTTCATGTGCGGTGCGGAGCAGCGGAGGAGACTCAGTCCTTGCCCGTGGCGCCCGGCACGATGTCAGGACACGCCGGGGTTACCGCGTTCGTGGCACGTGCGGACGCCAAGTGCAGTACACGCGTACGGCTCCGGTCACCCGGACGGGTGGGGCCGGCGTCAGACCGGCGTCAGACCGGCGTCAGACCGGGCGAGCCCGCCTCGGTGACGAAGGAGGCGGCCGTGAAGACGGGGGCGCCGGGCGTCGTCACGGCCGGGACGATCCGGTAGTCGGCCCGGGCGTTCTCCCGGCCCAGCTCGACGCGCACGTAGCCGCGCCGGCCGTCGTAGAACCTCAGGTGGGGGTTGGCCCGCAGGTAGGTGTCCCGGTTGGCCGGGTGCTCCGCGCCGTCGCGGCCGCTGGAGACGGAGGTGCAGGTCAGTTCCGTGCCCAGGACGGCGGAGTCGGGGTCGTCGAAGTCGTCCTTGATGTCGAAGGCGTACGCGGCGTGGACGTCGCCGGTGAGGACCAGCCAGTTGGCGACACCGGCCGCCTTCGCGCCCGCGACCAGCCGGCCGCGACTGGCGCGGTAGCCGTCCCAGGCGTCCATGGAGACCCTCGCCTCGGCGTTCAGGTCCAATCGGCGCTGCGAGAAGCACACTTGTTGGGGCATCACGTTCCACAGCGCCGTCGACGTGCCCCATCCGTCGAGCAGCCAGCGCTCCTGGGCGTCCCCGGTGAGGGTGCGCGCCGGGTCGTCCGACTCGGGCCCGGGAACGTGCGGGGTGTCGCCGTAGGCCTGGTCGGAGCGGTACTGCCGGGTGTCGAGGACGTCGAACTGGGCGAGGCCGCCCCAGTGCAGCCGGCGGAACAGCCGGGCGTCGGGACCCTCGGGGAGCTGGTCGGCGCGCAGCGGCTGGTTCTCCCAGTAGGAGCGGTAGGCGGCGGCGCGGCGGGGCAGGAACAGCGCCGGGTCGCTGCCGTTCTCGTCGAGCGCGCCCGCGTAGTTGTTCTCGGTCTCGTGGTCGTCCCAGGTGACGACGAACGGGTGCGCGGCGTGCGCGGCCCGCAGGTCGGGGTCGCTCTTGTAGAGCGCGTAGCGCATCCGGTAGTCCGCCAGCGTCGTCGTCTCGCGGTTGAACACGGCCGGCAGCGTCACGTCGGTGTAGCGGCGGGCGCCGCCCGCGGAGTCGACGGCGTACTCGTACAGGTAGTCCCCGAGGTGGAACACCACGTCGACGTCCTCCTGCGCGAGGTGCCGGTGCGCCGTGTAGTAGCCGTCGTGGTACGCCTGGCAGGAGACCGCCGCCAGTCTCAGGCTCGCGGTGCCGGCGCCGGCCGGGGGAGCGGTGCGGGTGCGGCCGGTGGGGCTGATCCAGGTGCCCGTGCGGAACCGGTAGTAGTAGTGGCCGCCCGGTTCCAGGCCCTGCACGTCGACGCGCACGCTGTGCCCGTACTCGGGCAGGGCGAGGGTGGTGCCCTGCCGCACGACCAGCGTGAAGGACTCGTCGGCGGCGACCTCCCAGGAGACCTCCACCCGTTGCTGTCCGAGACCACCGTCCGGTGTGAAGGGGACCGGGGCCAGCCGGGTCCAGATGAGCACCGAGTCGGGCAGCGGGTCCCCTGAGGCGACACCGAGCGTGAACGGGTCCTCGGTGATCCGGGCCGCGTCGAGCCGGGGCGCGGCGAAGGCGCCGCGCGCGGGGAGGTTGGTGGTGAAGGCGAGGGCGGCGGCCGCGGCGGTGACGGTGAGGAAGCGGCGGCGGGCCGGATGCCGTGCGGCGGCGCGCAGTTCGGCGTCGTGCGGGGTGAGGGCGAGCGCGGACGACGGTCCGGTACGGCTCGACAGTGCCATCAGGTGTCCTCTCGTACGCGGGCAGGCAAGCGCGACCGTGACTCGGGCGTGTGCGCGGCGACGCGGGCCACGGGGCCCGGAGCCTGCATGCTAAGCAGGTAAAAGGAGCAAAAGGCGCGCGCCTTGCGGGGTGTTCACACGAGAGGCCCCGCACGGACCTGTTCCTGAGGCAGAGAGAAGCGCCGCCGGTGTGACCGGCGGCGCTGGTGCGGGGCAGGGCGGCGGGTTAGGCGGTCGCGGCTCCCGGGCCGGCGCCCACGCGGTCGCGCACTGGCAGGTGGTAGACGTGGAAGGCGCGGCCGATGACCGGCTGGGCGACGTTGCGCACCTTCACGCCCCCTGTCGTCATGCCGTGTTCGCTGCCGGCGTGCGCGTGCCCGTGCACGGCGAGGTCGGCGCCGGCCGTGTCGATCGCCTCGGCCAGCAGATAGCTGCCCAGGAACGGATAGATCTCCAGCGGCTCCCCGGCCAGGGTCTCCGGCACGGGGGAGTAGTGGGTGAGGGCGATGCGGGCGTCGCAGCCCTCCTCGTCCAGCTTCTCCAGCGAGGCCCGCAGGCCGTCGGCGCACCGGCGGGAGAGGCGCACGAACTCCTTCATCACCGGCTCGCCGAACTCCCCGGCGCTCGCCCCGACGAACCCGCCGCCGAACCCCTTGGTACCGGCCACCCCGACGCGCGCGTCACCGGCCCGCACGACCGCCGACTCCCCTTCCAGGACGTGGGCGCCGGCGTCCCGCAGGACGGCCGTGACCTCGTCCTGCCGGTCGTCGTGGTGGTCGTGGTTGCCGAGCACGGCGACCACGGGGACGCCCAGGCCCCGGATCTCGTCGGCCACCACGCGGGCCTCCTCGACGGTGCCGTGCCGGGTGAGGTCCCCGGCCAGCAGCAGGAGGTCGGCGCACTCGGGCAGGGTGTCGAACGCGGGGCGGAGCGTGCCCCGGGTGTCGGGGCCCATGTGGATGTCCCCGACGGCGGCGATCCGGATCATGACAGTTCCTCCGCGTGGTCGGGTGACGAGGTATCGCTGATCACGACGTCGCAGTGCACCTCGAGCCCGGCGAGCTCCTCCCGTACGGTGCTCAGGGCGTCCTCGCGGCACTGGGCGGAGGGGACGGTCCCGGTGACCAGTACGTCCTTGCCGCGGACCTCGACCCGCACGCCGAGTTCGCCGAGTTCGCCGGAGGCGAGCCGGTCCTGGAGGTGGGCGACGCGGTACTCCGGGCTCGCCGCCGCCGGTGTGCCGCCTGCGGAGCCGGCGTCGTGGGTGTCCATGAGCGTTCCCTTCCGCGGACGTTCAGATGACGTTCAGGCGTTCCAGGAGGAAGAAGAAGGCGGCCGGCATGGGCTCGTCCCCGCAGTCGCGCCGCACCTGTTCCCAGTCGACCTTCTCGCGCAGGGCGCGGGCGATGGGCAGGACGGCCCCGAAGTCGCAGTGGTGCTCCGAGAAGGCGGCCAGCAGGCCGGTCAGCAGATCGGTGGGCGCCAGGACCGGCATGCGCACCGATTCCACCGGGAGTTCCCGCGCCCGCCGGAGCATCTCGGTGGAGACGGGCCGGTGCGCCAGCTCGAAGATGAGGTCCACGTCCTGGCCGAAGCACGTGGCCTTGATCAGCCAGTCCTCGGGCGGGGTGTACACCGTCAGCCCGGCCTCGCGGAGCGTGGCGGCCGCCGACTCGGCGTCCTCGGGCCGGATGCAGAAGTCGACGTCGTGCTGGAGGTTCCCACTGCCGCCGTGGGCGTGCACGGCGACGCTGCCGGCCAGCGCGAACAGGTGCCCGCCCCGCTTGAGCACCGCGCCGACCTGCTTGGTCGCCTCCAGGATCGCCTGGTTGCGGTCGCGGGGCAGCTCCGGGTCGTCCTCCTGGACCCGTGCGCCGCCGCGCGCGGCGTGCGCCGGCACCGGCCCCGGGGCGTCCGTGGCCAGACGGAGCTCCCGGGTCCCCGGGGGCCGGGCGAGCGTGGCGTCCTCGCCGTTCTCCGTCATGACCACTCCCTTCGCCCACCGGGCGGTCCGCGCGGCCGCCGCGTGCCTGCACCTAGTACCCGGCGTGCCCGTTCCGACACGGGCGCGGGCGAAAGGCCCCGGACCGGACCGGGGCGCTGTGCGGCCCCTCGCCGTCACGGAGGTACAAGAAAGGCGCTTTGTCTGACAAAGGCCGAATATGGGGCAAAAGGCAGGGAAGGTGATGAGTGCCGTGAGGGACTCGCTCATGGAGGCCGGCATGGAACAGCACACGTCCCGTCCGTCTGATCTTCCGGGGCCCCTGCGGACCGTCGCCTCGGGCCTGCGGAACCTGCCGGGCGCGCGGCAGGTGGGAAGGGTGGCCGGTGGCGCCCTGGACGCGATCGGCGCGGTCTCCCCGCGCGGGCGCCGGATGGCCGTCTACGCCGGAGCCGGAGTGCTCGGGGCGGCCGGCGTCGTCGAGTGGCCGGTGGCCCTGACCGGCGCGGCCGTCGCCTGGCTCACCCGGCCGCGCCCCGCGCGGCGGCCCGACGGCGCACGGGGCGCGGAGTCACCGGAGGGCGCGGACGGACACCACGGGGAACCGGCCGGCAGCGGCACGTCGGACGACCGGCCGCCCACGGGCCCCGGCGACCGGCTCGCCCCCTCCCGCGACCGCGACCGCCGGGCACGGCCCCCCGTGCGCGAACAGCCCGCCAAGGTGGGCGACACCGCCACCGCCTCGGCCCTGAAACAGGTCGCCGGCGCCACCCTGCACCACGGCGAGCACCACACCCCCCGTCCGGACCCGGACGCCGCACCCAGGCCGTCGCGCGACGCCCGGCACACCGGCTGAGCCACGATCGACGGGACCCCACCGATGCTCACACGTCTCGACGTCGCCCCCCTCGCCGGGGCCGTGGCGGGAGCCGCCGCGGGCGCCGCCCGCGGCACCGCGCGGGGCATGACGTCCGTCCACGACACGACGCGCCGCCTCGGCCACGTCGCCCGCAACGCCCTCGGCGGCGGCCGGCACTGGCGGGCCGGACACCACGTCCACCTGGCCCTGCGGCACCCGGACGGCGCCACCGCCCCGCTCGCCCGCAGGGTCGCCGCCGAACTGCTCGACCACCCCGACGTGCTGACGGCGTACTGGGACGAGGGACTGTCCCGGCTCGTGGTGACCGCCGTGACGGACGCGGCCGGCGACCGGGTGACCGAGCGCGCCGTCGCGCTCGCCGCACGCCTCGGACTGACCGAGGACGCCGGCCCCGAGGAGGAGGACGACACGGCCCACCCCGGCGACCCCCGCGAGGTACGGGTCGCCGCCGCCGCGCTGCTGCTGGACGCCGCCGGCACGGCCGGCGCCCTGGCGGGCCGGGCGCTGGGCCTGCCCCGCAGCCCCAAGGCGGTCACCGCCGCCGTCACCCTGCTGCGCGAGAACCCCCGCTTCCGCGCCCTGCTGCGGCAGCGGTTCGGCCGCGGCGGCATGGAACTCCTCCTCGCCGCCGCCAACGCCGCCGCGCACGGCGCCGGACAGTCACCCGTGTCCCTGGTGCTCGACGGACTGGTGCGCACCGGCCAGCTGACCGAGGCGACGGCCCGGGCCGCCGCCTTCGAGGCCCTGCACGACGACGTCTGCCTCGAACGGCGCACCAGCGTCCCCTGCCCCGCCGGCACCCGCCCGCCCCTGCGGGTGACGCCCGCCCAGGCGTACGCGGCGCACGCCGGCACCGGCAGCGTCGCGGGCGCCGCCGCCACCCTCCTCGTCACCCACGACACCGGGGAGGCGGCCGAGGCCGTCCTCGCCGGATCCCCCAAGGCGGCGCGCTACGGCCCCGCCGCCTTCGACGCGTTCCTCGGCACCCACCTCGCCCGGTCCGGGGTCCTGGTCCGCAGCGCCGCCCGGCTGCGGCAGCTGGAGATCGCCGACTCCCTGGTCCTGCACGCCGACGCCCTGCGCGGCCGGGCACGGCCCGCCGACGGCGCGCCCGCGGTGTTCGAGGACCCCGTCGACCCCTGCGCCGAAGCGGTCCTCGACGCGGCCCGCCGGGCCGGGCTGCACGTCGTGGTCACCGGCGGCTCCGACCTGAAGGACATCACCCGTCTCGCCGACGAGGTCGCCCCCGCCGGCCTGCCGTTCGGCGACGTCGTACGGGCGCTGCAGAACGACGGGCACATCGTGGTGAGCGTCGCCCGCGTGGCCGCGCACGGCGGTGACGACGTGGCGGCCGGACTGCCCGCCGGCGACGTGGCGATCGCCCTCACGGACGCGCGCTCGGCGCTCGCCTGGGGCGCCGACGCGCTCGCCCCGAACGGACTGGCCGACGTCTGGCGCCTGCTGACGGCCGTCCCGGCGGCCCGCCGGGTCGGCCGCCGCTCGCAGACCCTGGCCCGGGCCGGCGCCGCCCTGTCCGGGCTGATGGTGGCCCGCGGCGGCACGCCCGGCGGCCGGCTGTGGCAGCGGCTCACCCGGCACGCCCCGGTGAACGTCGCGGCGGCGGGCGCCCTGCTCACCGGCTGGACGGAAGGCCTGCGCGTGGCCCGCGCCACGCCGCCCGAGCCCCGGCTGCACGTGCCCTGGCACGCCCTGGCACCGCACGAGGCACGCGAACTGCTGAGCGACACCCGCACCGACGCCGAACCCGGCGGACTCGCCCTGCTCGCCGAACGCTCCCGGCAGCGGGCCGCGCGGCTCACCCGCACACCGGCGGCCGCCCCCGCCCGCTGGACCTGGCAGGCGGCCGGCGCCGTCCGCCGTGAGCTCGACGACCCGCTCACGCCGGTCCTGGCCACCGGGGCGCTCGCCTCGGCGCTGCTCGGCTCGCTCGTCGACGCGCTGCTCGTCGTCGGGGCCATGGACATCAACGCGGTGGCGGGCGGACTCCAGCGGCTGCGCGCCGAACGGGCGCTGGCCCGGCTCGCCGCCCACCAGCGGCCCAAGGCCCGCCGGCAGGTCACCCGCGACCGCACGGTCACCGTCGACGCCGCCCGGCTGCGGCCGGGGGACCGGATCGGTCTCGGCGCCGGCGACGTCGTACCGGCGGACGCACGGCTGCTGGAGGCGGACGGGCTGGAGGTCGACGAGTCGTCGCTCACCGGCGAGTCGCTGCCCGTGACCAAGGACGTGGAGGCGACCCCCGGCGCCCCGGTCGCCCGGCGGACCTGCATGGTCTTCGAGGGCACCACCGTCGTGGCCGGCCGCGCCGACGCCCTCGTCGTGGACACCGGCGACCGCACCGAGGCGGGCCGCGCCGTCGCCCTGGCCGCCCGCGTCCCGCCGCCCGCCGGGGTCCAGGCCCGCCTGCAGGAACTGACCCGCAAGGCCCTCCCGGTGACCCTCACCGGCGGGGCACTGGTCACCGGCCTGTCCCTGCTGCGCGGCAGCCCCCTGCGGCGCGCCGTCAGCGGCGGCGTCGCCGTGGCCGTCGCCGCCGTCCCCGAAGGGCTGCCGCTGGTCGCGACCGTCGCCCAGATGGCCGCCGCCCGCAGGCTCTCCCGGCGGGGCGTGCTGGTCCGCACCCCGCGCACCCTGGAGGCGCTCGGCCGGGTCGACACCGTCTGCTTCGACAAGACCGGCACCCTCACCGAGAACCGGCTCCGCCTGGTCCGGGTCGCCACCGCCGACGGCACCGTCCTCGCCCCGGACGCCGAGGACGCCGTACCGGTCGTACGGCTCGCCGCGCGCGCCTGCCCGCAGGAGGAGACCGGAGAGGGGCGCCGGGTCGCCCACGCCACCGACGAGGCCGTCCTCGACGTCGCCCCGCCCGACACCGGCTGGACCGCCGACGGCGAACTGGCCTTCGAGGCCAGCCGCGGCTACGCGGCGGCCGTCGGCCGCGACGGCGACGCCGCGCTCCTCGTCGTCAAGGGCGCCCCCGAGACGGTCCTCCCCGCCTGCCGGGACCTCCCCGAGGAGACGGCCGGCACCGCCCACACCCTGGCGGGCCAGGGACTGCGCGTCCTCGCCGTCGCCCGGCGCCCGTGCCGGGGGACCGACGCGGACGCCGAACTCGACGCCGACCTCGCCGACCTGGAGTTCGCCGGACTGATCGCCCTCGCCGACGTACCGCGCGACACCTCGCGGGAACTGCTCGCCGCACTGCGCCGGACCGGCATCCTGCCCGTCATGCTCACCGGCGACCACCCGGAGACCGCCCGCGCCATCGCCCTGCAACTGGGCTGGCCCGAGGAGACGGAGGTGGTCACCGGGGACGACCTGGTCACCATGGGCCGCGCGGAGCGGGTGCGCGCGCTGCACGGCGCCGGAGTCGTCGCCCGCGTCGCCCCCGAGCAGAAACTGCACGTCGTGGAGGCCCTGCAACAGGCCGGCCGGGTGGTGGCGATGGCGGGCGACGGCGCCAACGACGCCGCCGCCATCCGCGCCGCCGACGTGGGCGTCGGCATCGAGGCCCGCGGCTCCGCCGCCGCCCGCAACGCCGCCGACCTGGTGCTCACCACCGGCGACCTGTCCGTCCTGGTGGACGCCGTCGGTGAGGGCCGCGCGCTGTGGCGCAGCGTCGCCGACGCGGTCAGCATCCTCATCGGCGGCAACGCGGGCGAGGTCGGCTTCAGCGTGCTGGGCACCCTGCTCGCCGGGTCCTCACCGCTGTCGACCCGTCAGCTGCTCCTGGTCAACCTGCTCACCGACATGTTCCCCGCCATGGCGGTGGCGGTGACCCCCAGCGACGACCCGTCGACGGCGGCGCACGCCGCGACCGGACCGATGGGCCTCGACGTTCTCGGCGCGCCCCTGCTGCGCTCCATCCGGCGCCGGGGCGTCACCACCTGCCTCGGCGCGGTCACCGCCTACCTGATCGGCCGCCTCACCCCCGGCACCGAACGCCGCTCCACCACGATGGCCCTGTGCGGGGTGGTCGGCGCCCAGCTGGCACAGACCCTCTCCGGGCGCCGCCACAGCCCCCTGGTGTGGGTGACGGCCCTGGGCTCCGCCGCCGTGCTCGCCGCCCTCGTCCAGACGCCGGGCGTCAGCCACTTCTTCGGCTGCGCCCCGCTCGGCCCCGTCGCCTGGGCGGGCGTCGCCCTGGCCATCGTCCTGTCGGCCCTCGCCCCGCGCCTGGAACGCCTGGAAGCGGTACGCCACCTGTACGACCTCGCCTCCCGCCTCGCCCCACTCCTGGGCGACTCCGCGAGGCGAACCCGCCACCTCCTGACCGACGGCATCGCCCGCCCGGTGGCCTGATCCCCGGGGACGTGAAGGGGGGATCAGGCCAAAGGGGCGCGGGGAACTGCGCGAACGGGGGTCTGGGGGCGGAGCCCCCAGGGACGGGACGGGAAGGGGCGGCGGGGGCGAGAAAAACCCGGCCACCCCGACGGCGCGAGAGGCGGAACCCCAAAGGAACGCCATCCGCCCGACAGGGGACCGCCCGCCCCGAGCGAATCCGCCACCCCGCGCCCAGACTGGAAGTGCGGGGCGCCCCGCCGCACCCACCCGGCACCCCGCCGACGCACGGGCAACCGCACCCGGCGCCGAAACCCGCCGCAGCAGCGAGAAGGGGTGAGGATCGGCATGAAGGGCTACGTCTTCCACGGCCCCGGACAGTCCGCCTGGGAGGAGGTCCCCGACCCGGCCGTCAAGGAACCCGGCGACGCCATCGTGCGCGTCGACGCCGTCACCGTCTGCGGCACGGACCTGCACATCCTCAAGGGCGACGTGCCCGAGGTCCGCCCGGGCACCGTCCTCGGCCACGAGGCGGTCGGCGAGATCGTCGAGACCGGCGGCGACGTCCGCACCGTACGCCCCGGGGACCGCGTCCTGGTCTCCTGCATCTCCGCCTGCGGGCGCTGCGCCTACTGCCGCGAGAGCGTGTACGGCCAGTGCCGGGGCGGCGGGGGCTGGGTCCTCGGGCACCTGATCGACGGCACCCAGGCCGAGTACGTACGCGTCCCCTACGCCGACCTGTCGGTGTACCCGCTGCCCGGCGCGGTGGCCAACGAGGACGCCGTGCTGCTGGCCGACATCTTCCCCACCGCCTACGAGGTGGGCGTGCTCAACGGGCGGGTCCGTCCCGGCGACACCGTCGTCGTGGTCGGCGCCGGACCCGTCGGGCTCGCCGCGATCGCCACCGCCCGGCTGTTCGGTCCCGAACGCGTCGTCGCCGTGGACGTGGCCGCCCCCCGGCTGCAGGCCGCGAAGGAGTTCGGCGCCGACGTCGTCGCCGACGCGGGTGAGGGCCCCGAACAACTCGTCGCGGACCTCACCGGCGACCTCGGCGCGGACGTGGTCATCGAGGCGGTGGGCGTCCCCGAGACCTTCGAACTGTGCGCCCGCATGGTGCGGCCCGGCGGGCACCTGGCCAACGTCGGCGTGCACGGCGCGCCCGCCACACTCCACCTCGAGGACCTGTGGAGCAAGAACATCACCGTCACCACCGGACTCGTGGACACCCGCTCCACCCCCACCCTGCTGCGGATGGCGGCCGCCGGCCGGCTGCCCACCCGCCGGCTGGTCACCCACACGTTCCCGCTCGACCACATGCAGGAGGCCTATGACGTCTTCGGCAACGCCGCCGAGACCGGGGCGCTCAAGGTCGTCCTCGGCGTTCCGCAGCACGAGGTGGTGCCCGTGCACCCGACGGTCTGACGGACGGACCGGAGGACCGGGCCGTTCGGCCCGTGCGGGAGCGGGGCGGCCGGGTCCACCCTGGAGTGAGGCGCCGTTCGTCACCCACGCGAGGAGGTGACCTCCGATGGCGAGGACGCAGGGTGCGGGACCCCGGAGGGTGCGGTTGTGGCGGTGGCGGAGGAACCCGCTGCGCCGCCGCAGCGATCTGGCCGAGGCCTGGCTGGGGCTGGCCGCGGTCGTCCTCGCCCTGCTGCTCGGGGCGCTCTGCGGCCTGACGGCGGCCGGGGCCGTGGACGGGTCGCTCGCCGAGCGCCGGGAGCGGGCCGTCCCCGTCCCCGCCGTACTGGCCGAGGACGCCGCCGGGCCGTCCGCGTCGGTGACGGAGAACGGGGGCGGGGACGGTGGCGTATGGGCCGAGGTGCGGTGGACCGCCCCCGACGGCACCGGCCGCACGGGCCGGGCCGAGGTCGACCCGGGAAGCCCGGCGGGCACCGGGGTCACCGTGTGGACGGACCCTGCGGGCCGGCAGGTCCCCGCACCGCCCGAGGGCGCGGAGGCGCGGTTCCAGACCGTCATGGCCGGGATCATGGTCGCCGTCGCCGCCGGGGGAGCGGTCCTGTTCGGCGGTTGGCTCGTTCGTGCCCGGCTGCGACTGCGGTGCCTGGACGCGTGGGAGACCGAGTGGCGCCGGGTCGAACCGTCGTGGCGCAGGCGCATGACGGGCTGAGGGCGCAGCGGCTCGGCAGGGGGACCCTCATTGACCTGCGGAATTGCCAAATTTAGCAATTGGCTACATGCTATATCCGTCATACAGTCGTATCCGAAGTCGAGGGTCCGTGTCCGTACCGCTGTCGCAGGCCGGAATCCGGTCCCGGATCACCTCGCTGCTGCCCACCCGCGCCGACGCGAACCAGGTGCGGCGCCATCCCCGCCGGGACCTGCTCGCCGGCCTGACCGTCGCGGTCGTCGCGCTGCCGCTCGCGCTCGGTTTCGGTGTCTCCTCCGGGCTCGGCGCCGAGGCGGGGCTGGCCACCGCCGTGGTCGCCGGGGCCCTGGCGGCCGTGTTCGGCGGCTCCAACCTCCAGGTGAGCGGGCCGACCGGGGCGATGACCGTGGTCCTGGTGCCCATCGTCGCCGACCACGGACCCGCGGGCGTGCTCACCGTCGGTCTGATGGCGGGCGTGATCCTGGTCGCGCTGGCGCTGCTGCGGGCCGGGGGAAGCATGCGGTACGTGCCCGCGCCGGTGGTGGAGGGCTTCACCCTCGGCATCGCGTGCGTGATCGGACTGCAGCAGATCCCGAACGCCCTCGGTGTGCCCGTGCCCGAGGGGGAGCGGGTCCTGGTGGTGGCCTGGCGGGCGGGCGGGGAGTTCGTCCGCGACCCCGGCTGGACGTCCCCGGCCCTGGCGCTCGCCGTGGCGGCCGTGATGCTGCTCGGGGCACGCTGGAAGCCGACCGTCCCCTTCTCCGTCCTGGCGGTGATCGCGGCCACCGTCGTGACGGAGGCGGCCGGCCTGGACGGGGCACGCCCGATCGGCGACCTGCCCCCGGGCCTGCCCGCACCCTCGCTCTCCTTCGTCGACACCGGCGCCCTGGGCAGCCTGCTCGCGCCCGCCCTGGCCGTGGCGGCGCTGGCCGCCCTGGAGTCGCTGCTGTCCGCCTCCGTCGCCGACGGCATGACCGTCGGACAGCGGCACGATTCCGACCGCGAACTGTTCGGCCAGGGCCTCGCCAACATCGCCGCCCCGCTGTTCGGCGGCGTCCCCGCGACCGGCGCCATCGCCCGCACCGCCGTCAACGTCCGCACCGGCGCGACCTCCCGGCTGGCCTCGCTGACGCACGCCGCCGTCCTCGCCGTGATCGTCTTCGCGGCCGCCCCGCTGGTGTCGCGGATCCCGCTCGCCGCCCTGGCCGGCGTGCTGCTGGCGACCGCCGTCCGCATGGTCGAGGCCGGTTCGCTGCGCGCGATGGCCCGCGCCACCCGCTCCGACGCGCTGATCCTCGTCCTGACCGCCGTCGCCACGCTCGCGCTCGACCTCGTCCAGGCGGTGATCATCGGCCTGGTCGTCGCCGGCGTCCTCGCGCTGGGCGCCGTCGCCCGGCAGGCCCGGCTCGCCCCACTGCCGCTCGACCGGGGCGACCACACGGACGAGGAGCACGAGCTGCTGGCCGAGCACATCGTCGCCTACCGCATCGACGGCCCCCTGTTCTTCGCCGCCGCCCACCGCTTCCTGCTGGAGCTGACCGAACTCGCCGACGTGCGCGTGGTCGTCCTGCGCATGTCCCATGTGAGCGTGGTCGACGCCACCGGGGCCCTGGTCCTCAAGGACGTGGTGACGAAGCTGAGGCGGCGCGGCATCGGCGTGATGGCGTCCGGCGTCCGCCCGGAGCACCGCCGGGCCCTCGACTCCGTGGGCGCGCTGGAACTGCTGCGGCACGAGGGCCGCGAGTACACCACGACCCCCGAGGCGATCCGCGCCGCCCGCGACCACCTGGAACGCGACGGTGTCCTGCGGGCGGCGGACTCCCCGGCCACGGTGCCCGCGCCCGCCCGGGAGACGCCGTGACGACCTCCGCGCCGCACACCCTGCCGCACCGCCATGTGCTCACCCTGCCCACCGGTCCCGGCGCCGTGCGCCTCGCCCGCGAGACGGCCGAGCGGGCCCTGGCGGAGTGGGGCGTCGGCGAGCACCACCCGGTGGTGGGCCCGGCCCTGCTGATCCTGAGCGAACTGGTGACCAACAGCGTCCGGCACGCGGCCGAGGTCTCCCCGCAGACGACGGTGGTCTACGCGGCGAGCGCCGACTGCCTGGTGTTCGCCGTGCACGACCGCCACCCCCACCGGCCGCGCCTGTCCGGGCCGGACGGCACCGGGACGGGCGGTCTGGCCATGGTCGTCGAACTGACCCACGGGCTGGGCGGCACCGCCGTGGTCCGGGGCGACGACGACGGCCGGGGAAAGAGCGTCTGGATCACGCTCCCCCTGTGAGCCCACCGTCCACGACCACCCGGCGGCGGGGATGTACCGAGTTGCTAATGTCGGAAAGCGTCGAGGCGGACGCCGACGAACAGACGAGGCGATGGACCGAGGACCGGCCGCCCGGGCCGCGCTGCCGCGCCGGAAAGGGGACGGCACGATGACCACGCCGCTGTACCAGCTGAAGGCCGAGTTCTTCAAGACACTGGGCCATCCCGCCCGCATCCGCGTGCTGGAACTGCTCAGCGAGCGCGAGCACGCGGTCGGGGAGATGCTTCCCGAGGTGGGCATCGAGCCGGCCCACCTCTCGCAGCAGCTGGCGGTGCTGCGGCGGGCCAACCTGGTGGTCGGCCGCAAGGAGGGCTCGACCGTGTACTACTCGCTGACCAGCCCGCACGTGGCGGAGCTGCTGCGGGTGGCGCGCACCATCCTGTCCGGCGTGCTCGCGGGGCAGGCCGAACTCCTCGCCGACCTCCAGGCCGCACAGGGCGGGCCGAAACCACTGCCGTAGACGACGGTGGTCCCGGCCCGCGGGCCGGGACCACGAAGGCCTCGTACCGGGTGGGGCCGGGACCACGAAGACGTCGTACCGGACGGGGGCGGCGCGCCCCCGCCGAGGTCAGACCTCGCCGCGCCAGGCGCCCGTCTCCAGGCCACGCCGCTCGATGAACTCCTTGAACCGCTTCAGGTCACCACCGACCTGCCGCTTGACGAAGCCGAGCTTGTCACCCACGTTCTCGGCCATCCCCTGCGGGTCGAAGTCCATCTGCAGCATCACCTTGGTGGTGGTGTCCCGCACGCGGTGGAAGGTGACGACCCCGGCCTGCCGCGCCTCGCCGTCGACCGTGGTCCAGGCGACCCGCTCGTCCGGGATCTGCTCGGTGATCTCGGCGTCGAACTCCCGCTCCACACCCCCGACCTTGGTCACCCAGTGGGTGAGCGTGTCACCGCGCTGCTCGATGCGTTCGACCCCGCTCATGAACTCCGGGAAGCTCTCGAACTGGGTCCACTGGTTGTAGGCGGTGCGGACCGGGACGTCGACCTCGATCGATTCCTCTACCTGCGACATGCGTCGGCTACCTCGCTTTCCGATGGGGAACGGAATGCGAGTACCTGATTCCGCGCCGGTCATTCCCGACGATCCGTCACACCGGCCGGCCGAGGGGTTACGCCTCCTCGCGGCGGCAGTGCAGGAAGAGCTGCGGTTCCGGCCGGGCGTCGGGATGGTCCGGGGCGAACATCACGCTCTCCTGCGACTCCACCGCCAGGCCCGCCCCGCGCACGAGGGCGACGACGTCCTCGGCCGCGAAACTGGTGACGCGCACGTCCTGTCCCATGAAGACGCCGTCGAACCCCTCGACGTCCAGCGGCACGGTGGCCAGCGCCAGCAGGCCGCCCGGCCGCAGCGCCCGCGCCAGCCGGCGCACGAGGTCCGACTGCTCCGCCCGGGTCATCTGCAGCAGCGCGAAGTACACGCAGACCGCGTCGAACGCACCGTCCTCGAGCGGCATCCGGCGGATGTCGGCACACCGGAACTCCGCCCCGGGCACCTGCCGGGAGGCGATCCCCACCATCACCGGGGACACGTCGACGCCCAGCACCCGGTGGCCGGCCCCGGCGAGCGCGGCGGCCGTGGGACGGCCCGTCCCGCTGCCCACGTCCAGCACCCTGCTGCCGGGCGCCAGCCCCTCGAGCAGCCGGTCCAGCGACGCCCGGTGCGCCGGTGAGGAGGCGAACGCCTTCTCGTACTCGCCGCCCAGCGCGTCGAACACCGCCGCCGCCGGTGACCCGTGATCCTCGTCGACCAAGACGCACTCCGTCCGTCGCGTACCGATGCGGGGCATCGTGCCACTCCCGCCCCGCCGCCACAACGGGACACCGGTCGTGGCGGCTTGCGGGCACGTGGACCGGCACGGCAGGGTCGGGGCGTGCCGACTCTGCTGATCGTCCACCACACGCCCTCGCCGAACTGCCAGGCGATGTTCGAGGCCGTCCTCTCGGGCGCCACCACCGAGGAGATCGAGGGCGTCCGGGTGGTGCGGCGCGCGGCGCTGTCCGCCACCGCCGCCGACGTCCTGGACGCCGACGGCTACCTCCTCGGCACCCCGGCCAACCTCGGCTACATGTCGGGCGCGCTCAAGCACTTCTTCGACCAGGTCTACTACCCGTGCCTGGACACCACCCGGGGCCGGCCCTTCGGGTACTACGTGCACGGCGGGAACGACGTCACGGGCGCGGTGCGGGGCATCGAGTCGATCACGACGGGCCTCGGCTGGCGGCGCGCCGCCGACGGAGTGACCGTCACCGGCGAACCGGACCGGGCCGCCGTCGAACGGTGCTGGGAGCTGGGCGCCACGGTCGCCGCGGGCCTGATGGACTGAGCCCCGCCGACGACCGTGGCGCCCTCAGGTCTCGTCCATGCGCCGTCGGTCCTGCTCGTCCCAGGCCCGGGTGTCGCGCGGCTGCGTGTACGGCTCCGCCTGGGGCGGATGGCCCCCGGCGATGGCCCGCTGCCGGGCGATCTCCGCGTCGAACTCCAGCCCCAGCAGGATGGCCAGGTTGGTGATCCACAGCCAGATCAGGAACACGATGACGCCGGCCATCGTGCCGTACGTCTTGTTGTACGAACCGAAGTTGGCCACGTAGAGGGCGAACCCGGCGGAGGCGATCAGCCAGATCACCAGCGCCAGGAAACTGCCCGGAGTGATCCACCGGAACCCCTTGACCCGGGCGTTCGGAGCCGCCCAGTACAGCAGCGCGATCATGATGACGACCAGGACGACCAGCACCGGCCACTTGGCGATCGACCACGCGGTCAGCGCGGTGTCGCCCAGGCCGAGCAGATCGCCCGCCTGACGGGCCAGTCCGCCGGTGAAGACCACGATCAGCGCACTGATCACGGCCATCACCATCAGGACGACCGTCACCCCGATCCGTACCGGCAGCACCTTCCACACCGGGCGCCCCTCGGGCATGTCGTAGACCGCGTTCGCCGCGCGCATGAACGCCGCCACGTAACCCGACGCCGACCAGACGGCCAGCACCAGACCGACGATCGCCACGATCGACCCGATGCCCGCCCTGCCCTGCAGTTGCTGTACCGCCTGGGTGAGGATGTCGCGGGCCGCGCCGGGGGCGGTGAGCTCCTGGAGGTTCTCCAGCACCTTGTCCGTGGTGGACCTGCCGGTGAGACCCAGGACCGACACCAGGGCCAGCAGTGCCGGGAACAGCGCCAGCACGCCGTAGTACGTCAGGGCGGCGGCCCGGTCGGTGAGCTCGTCGTCCTTGAACTCGCGCAGACTGCCTCTCAGTGCCGCGCCCCACGCGCCTTTCGGCAGCTCGCCCGGCGTGTCCGGTGCCGCCCGCTCCACCTCGTCGCTGGGGCCGGGCTCGTCCGCCGCCCCGGCGCTCCCGTGACCCGGACGGGGCTCGTCCGTCGCGCTCTCGTCGGTCTGCCGGCCGTTCCGCCCCGGGATATGCAGCTTCATGTGTCCCGGGTAACCAGGGACCGGCGGGATAAGCCGGGGAGCCGGGGCCCGGACCGGCCGGAAAGAGGTTGTGGGAGCGCTCCCAGGTGGGCAGGATGCCCAGCATGACCGAGTCCCCCAGGATCCGCCCGTACCGCCGAGAGGACCGACCGGCCCTCGACGACATCTGCATCCGCACCGCGCACAACGGCCAGGACAGCCGCCCCCACTACACCGACCCCACCGTCTTCCCCGACACCTTCGCCGCGCCCTACGTCCATCTGGAGCCGGAGCTGGCCTTCGTGCTGGACGACGGCCGGGGCCGGGCGGTCGGCTACATCGTCGGCACCGCCGACACCGTCCGCTTCGCCAGGACCTTCCGCGCCGCGTGGCTGCCCCTGGTGGCCGACCGCCACCCCGAGCCGTCCGGCCCGCCGGCCACCCCGGACGAGGCGATCGCCCTGCTCCTGCACCACCCCGAGCGGATGATCGTCCCGGAACTGGCCGCCTGGCCGGCCCACCTGCACATCGACCTGCTGCCCGACTGGCAGGGGCGCGGCTACGGGCGGCAGCTGATGCGGACCTTCCTCGAGGCCCTGCGGGACGGGGGAGTGCCGTCCGTCCACCTCGTCATGGCGACCGCCAACAAGCCCGCCCGGGCCTTCTACGACCGCATGGGCTTCGAGGAGATCGACGCCCCGATGGACGACTCGGTCGTCTGCCTCGGCCGTACGACGCACGACCTCGACGGACTCTGAGGGGCCGGCGCCGGTCTCCGTCGAACGCGTCGAACGCGCCATCGTCCGAGCGGAAGTGGCGTGAACGCGCATTGCCGCTCTGCTTCGACGGGCGCAGCCTGTGCATTGGGAGCGCTCCCATAGTCATCGTGGGGGCGCACCCCATCCCCCCACAATCCCCCCGCAACGAAAAGAAGGAATCCATGAGTTGGCATGGGCATGATGTATTATCGCTTCGGTCCCGTCTGTCGCTCGCCCTGACCGCGGCCGTCGCCGCGCTGCTCTGTCTGATCCCCTGGAGCGGTACCGCCGTCGCCCACGGCTCGGTGATCGACCCCGCGTCCCGCAACTACGGCTGCTGGCAGCGCTGGGGGAGCGACTTCCAGAACCCGGCGATGGCCCAGGAAGACCCGATGTGCTGGCAGGCGTGGCAGGACGACCCCAACGCCATGTGGAACTGGAACGGTCTCTACCGCAACGGCTCCGCCGGCAACTTCCAGGCCGTCGTCCCCAACGGCCGGCTGTGCAGCGGCGGGCACGCCGAGGGCGGGCGCTACGACTCCCTCGACGCGGTGGGCGCCTGGAAGACGACGAACGTGGACGACGACTTCACCGTCAAGCTGTACGACCAGGCCGGCCACGGCGCGGACTACTTCCTCGTCTACGTCACCCGGCAGGGCTTCGACCCCACCACCGAGCAGCTGGGCTGGGACGACCTCCAGCAGGTGGCCCGCACCGGCTCGTACGCGCCCAGCCAGAACTACTCGATCCCGGTGAGCACCTCCGGCCTCAGCGGCCGCCACGTCGTCTACACGATCTGGCAGGCCTCGCACATGGACCAGACGTACTTCCTGTGCAGTGACGTGAACTTCGGCTGATTCACCGGCACCCCACCGCTCCCGTCCCCACGTCCCCGCCGGACCGCAGAGGTCCGGCGGGGACCGGCGCGTACGGGACCGGGTTCTTCCGGGGTTCCGCGTAGAAATCCGTGAGGCCTTTGAACGCGCGGCGGCCCGCCTGCGTATGGGGCGTGGGAATCCCTTGCTCACCCCCCGCGACAGAAGCGTAGGAGTACCGCCTTGGCACGCAACACACGCAGACGGCCCAAACAGCGCGCGACGCTCGCCGCCTTCGCCCTGATCCTGGGTGGAGGCGGGATGATGGCGGCCAACGTCTACGCTTCCGCGACGGAGGAGGGCGGGCAGGGCGACGGCCAGGCGCAGGTCTTCTCGGGCGCCACGATCGACTGCCCGGACGTGGCCACCGAACTGACGTCGGTGCCGGAGGAGGCACGGGCGGAGGTGGACAAGGAACTCGCCGGCCTGGACGCGCAGATCGCGGAGGCGTACAAGCGGATCGGGGAGTCGGCCGAGGCGCTCCGCCAGGACCCGGGCTTCGCGGAGAACGCGATCGCCAAGCCGCTCGAGGAGAAGCGTGCCGCGGCCCTCGCCCGCATCGGGACCGCCATCGACCGGGTCGGCGACCGGCCCGAGGGCCTCGAGGAACTCGCCGACTGCGCCGTGCGCGAGTCCGGCAACGCCGCACAGCCGGACGCCGGGCAGTCGGACGCCGGGCAGGAGGGCGCCGGCGACGAGGGCGAGCAGGTGGGCGACGGAGGCGACGGCCAGGATCAGCAGGGTCAGAGCCAGGACCAGCAGGATCAGGGCCAGGACCAGGGCGGAAACGGCGGTCAGGCCGGCAACGGGCCCGTCGTCGGCGACTACGTCGACATCGAGAGCGTCCAGCCCAACGTCACCGAGCCGAAGCAGACGGAGAACGCCTCCCGCGGCACCTTCACCAGCGAGTGCGGCGTCAACGAGAACGGTCTGTTCAACTCGGACAACGTGATCGCCGCACCGGGTGTCAGCAACGGCGCCCACCACTTCCACGACTACATCGGCAACCAGGCCACCAACGCCTTCTCCAGTGACGAGGACCTGGCGGCGGCGGAGACCAGCTGCGCCGACCAGGGCGACAAGTCGTCGTACTACTGGCCCGTGCTGCGACTGCAGAACGGCACCCAGGAGCAGGACGCCCAGTCCCCGGGCGGCGGCATCGAGGGCAACGCCGGTGAGATCGTCACGCCCAAGGAGGTCACGCTGACCTTCGAGGGCAACCCGCAGGGCGAGGTCACCGCCATGCCCCGGCTGCTGCGCATCATCACCGGTGACGCCAAGTCGTTCGTCAACGGCCCCGCCAACGCCAACGCCTCCTGGAGCTGCACCGGTTTCGAGGACCGGCAGCTGACGGACAAGTACCCGCTGTGCCCGCAGGGCAGCGACGTGGTGCGCAGCTTCGACTTCCAGAGCTGCTGGGACGGCCGCAACATCGACAGCGCCAACCACCGTACGCACATGGCGTTCGCGGACGAGGCTGGCAACTGCCCGGCCGGTTTCAAGGCCGTGCCGCAGCTGGTGCAGCGCATCGTCTACGACGTCGACGCGCCGAGCCTCGACGACGGGGGCAAGACCACTCCGCTGTTCGCGGTGGACTCCTTCCCGGAGCAGCTGCACAAGCCGATCACGGACCACGGCGACTTCATCAACGTCTTCGACGAGGACCTGATGAACGAGGTCGTCGCCTGCATCAACGAGGGCCGCACCTGCGGCGCGGGCGCCGGCGACGGTGGTGGTGACAACGGCAACGGCGGCGGCGACAACGGCGGCGACCAGGGCGAGGAGCCTCAGCAGCCGGAGGAACCGGAGGAGCCCACGGCCACGCCCGACGACCCGGCCCAGGGCGGCGACGACGACCAGGACGACGGTAAGAACGACGACGGCAAGAACGACGACGGGAACCAGAACAACGGCGGCGGTCAGGCCGACGACGGCGCGCAGGAGCAGCCGTCGCAGGACCCGGCCACCGAGCAGCCGGACGTCAAGGCCTCGACCCCGGCCGGGAACGGTGACGACGTCGGCGCCGGGAACCAGGACGGCGGCGGCGAGGGCGGCCAGGACGACGGCGGTCAGGCGGCCCAGGCCGCCGAGGTCCCCGGCAGCCTCCCCGAGCTCGAGACCGAGAACCAGGCCGAGGCCCAGGGCGAGAGCGGCAGCCTCGCCGAGACCGGGGCCCAGCTCTGGCCGGCCGCGATCGGCGGAGTGCTGGTGGTCTTCGGATTCTTCGTCCTGCGCAGCGTGCGGCGCGGCGCGGTCTGATCCCTCGGGACGGGGGCCCGACCCCCGCGGCACGTGAACGGCGGCAGGACCCCTCATGGGGCCTGCCGCCTCGCGTTTCCCTCCCCCTCCGCGTCGATGAGGACGCTGACCGCCAGGCCCGGGCCGAGCGTCTTGACCACCACGTCGTCGCTGACGACGAACGTCGCGAACACGCTCACTATGATCAGCGCGGCGCAGGTGATGACCCGCGCGGTGATCTCCAGGGCATGGGCGACCGACGCCCTCGCGTCCCCGGTGCGCGGCCAGGCCTCGTGGACGCGGGAGAGCAGGAAGATCTCGTAGTCCATGCCGAGGCCGAAGACGATGGCGGACATCATCATCGGCACGTGGCTCTCGATGGGTGCCGCGCCGAAGACCCCGAGCGCGGGCCCGCCCCAGCCCTACTGGAAGACGGCGGCGACGACGCCGTACGAGGCGGTGACGGAGAGCACGTCGAGGACGGCCGCCTTGACGGCGACGAGCAGACCGCGGAACACCACGGCGATGATCAGCGGCAGCCGGGCGGCGGTCAGCGGCCGGGGCGCCAGTCGTAGGCCGTCAGCAGCAGCGCCACGTCGTCCGGGCGGTCCTCGGTCCGGCGGGCCGTCCTGATCAGCCGGTCGGCGAGCTCCTCGACCGAGTCGGTGCGGCTGCGCGCCAGAGAGCGGCGGATCACCTCGATGCCCGTCTCGATGTCACCACCGGGCGTCTCGACGAGCCCGTCCGTGTACAGCGCGAGAACGCTGCCGGGCGCCAGGGTGATCTCCGTGACCGGGTAGACGGCCTCCTGCAGCACCCCGAGCAGCACGCCACCGGGCAGGTCCAGGCTCTCCGTGTGCCCGTCGGGGTGGCGCAGCAGGGGCGGGGGATGACCCGCCCGGACGGTGAGGGCACGGCCGGTGGCCGGGTCGAGCTCGACGTAGCAGCAGGTCGCGAAGACGTCCGTCTCCAGCTCCACCAGCAGCCGGTTGGTGTGGGTGATGACCTCCTGCGGCGGCCTGCCGCTGGCGGCGAAGGCGTGCACCGCGCTGCGCAGCTGCCCCATGACGGCGGCGGCCCCGACGCTGTGCCCCTCGACGTCGCCGATCACCAGTGCCACCCCCCGCCCGGTCCTGATCACGTCGTACCAGTCGCCCCCGATGGCCATGCCCTGGGTGCCGGGCAGATAGCGGCCGGCGGTGAGCATCCGGTCGATGGCGGGCAGCCGGTGCGGCAGCAGCCCCTCCTGCAGCCCCCGCGCCACGGCGGACTCCGCGTCGTAGAGCCGGGCCCGCTCCAGCGCCTGCGCGGTCAGACCGCCCAGCGCGGTCAGCGCGGTGCGCTCCTCGGGGGTGAACCGGTGCGGTGCGGTCCAGCCGAGGATGCAGGAGCCGACCGGATGACCGGAGGCGATCAGCGGCAGGAACGCCCAGGCGTTCATCGGGTCCAGGAGGATCTGCGGGTAGGCGTTGACCAGGGCCTCCGGCGACTCGAAGAAGAGCGGCAGGCGGGTGGTCAGGGCGTGCACACCGGGCAGGTTCGCGTTGAGCGGCACCCCTTCGAAACTGTCGAGGAAGTGCTCCGGGTAACCGGACTCCCACAGCAGGTGCATCCGGTTGTCGCGGATCGTGTACAGGGCGATCTCCTGCGCGCCGAACGAGGGCAGCAACTGCTCGGCGACGGCCAGGCAGACGTCCCTGACGGTGACGGCCTCGGTCAGCACGCTGGCCATCTGCACGACGTGGTAGAGGGCTCCCGCGCGGGCCGTCGCTACCAGCTCCGAGGGCGCCGCGCCGCCCCCGCCGGCCGGCGCCATGGGCCGGCCCGGCTCGCCCCTGGCGGGGGCGCCGGTGCGGAACACGCGGCCGGTCAGCCCGTGCACCCCGGGATAGAGCACGAACCCCAGCCAGACGCCGTCCGGGTCCTGCACCAGGTACGACACCGGCTCCTGCGACAGCATCGCCGCCCGGTAGCGGTCCTCGTAGGCCGGGTCGCGCAGCCAGGCGAGCACGTCCCACGGGTAGTGGCCGAGCATGTGCTCCAGGTCGCAGCCCAGCAGTTCCTGGCAGCGCTGGTTGGCGTAGACGACCCGGCCGTCCTGGTCTAGGGAGAACACGCCGTCGGGCAGCCGCTCGGCGGCCTCCGCCGCGGTGATCCCGCCGGCCGCGTCGACGAGGGCGCCCACCAGGAGCCGGGCGGCCCCCTCCGCCCGTACGACGTGCCCCCACAGTTCGAGCGGCCGGTAGCGGATCCGCCCGTCCTCCCCGGCCTCGTCCAGCACCCTGAAGCGCCGGCTCCTGATCTGCCCGGTGTCCGCCGCCTCCCGCCGGCCCGCCCGCAGTTCGTACAGGTCCTCGGGGGACACCCGGTCCTCGACCTCCGCCATGGTGCCGCCGAACTCCTCCCGGCCGACACCCAGCAGGGACAGCGCGTCGTCGTCCCCCGACCACCGGTCGCTGTCCAGGTCCCACTCGATCATGCCGACCGACACGGCCTGGGCGGGCGGCGTGGGCAGCCGCACGCTGACCGGCTGGTCGTCGTAGTCGATGCCGTACGCCACGGCGTCCGCGCCCTCCCTGCCGGGCATCCGGCGGGCGAACGCGGCGAGGCGCTCCTCCATGTCCCGCCCCGCGTCGTGCAGCGCCGCCCGCACCGTCGGCTCGTCCACCGGGTCCCGGGCGGCCGACCGCAGGACGGACAGGACGCCCACGGGTTCGCCGTCGACGTGCACCGGGTGGAAGGCGGAGCCGAACGAGTACGGCAGCGCGGCGGTGAACTGTGGGAAGCGCAGCATCATGGCCCGCTCGTCCGGCAGCCACATGCTCTCGCTCCTGCGGTACGCCTCGGACATGGGCAGTGCGCCGCCCACGGGCACCCGCCACCAGGTCATCAGCAGCGACCGCGGGACGCCGGCCACCACGCACAGCACCAGCGAGCGCCGGTCCCGCGAGCGCAGGTACACCAGACCGCCGTACCCCCCGATGTCCCGGACCGCCGCCACCACGGGCTCCGCGAGCGCGTCCTCGATCCGGCCCGCCGGGCGCGCCGTCCGGAGCCCGTCCGCCCCGGCGCTCTCCCCGGTGCCGCGGCCGGGCACGTCCGCCGGCCGCTCCCCGTGCGGTGCGGCGGCTGCGTCATCCATGTCGCGTCCTCCCGGTACGGACGCACGGCCCATCCGTTCGCTCCTCACCAGGATGTGCCATGCCGGACGGTCCGGCGCGGCGGAACCGCAACCTTCGGTCCGTCCCGGTCGTCTCACCCGATACCAGAAGGATGCGAGCCCAGGGGGCCGAAAATGCTTCGAAAGCGAACAATCTGCGCGACCCTCGTGCTCGTGGGCGCCGCACTGACCGCGGCGGCGGTACCGGCCGCCGCCACCCCGGCGACGGCGGCCCGGGCCACGGCGTGTCCGGCCGGCTGGGACAGCCTGCCCGAGTCCGTCTCCGGCAGCACGACCACGCCGGTACGGGACGTCAGGACCGGCCGGCACGCCTGCTACGACCGCATGGTCGTCGATCTGCCCGGTGCCGCGCGCGACGGCCTCGGCCACTTCGTCCGGTACGTCGACCGTCTCCACCAGGACGGATCGGGCCGGCACATCCCCGTCTCCGGCGGCGCCGTCCTCGAGGTGCGGGTGGCCGCGCCCTCGTACGCGCCCGAGAGCGGCGAGCCCACCTATCCCGCGCGCGCCGGACACCCCCTGCCGGGCGTGGACCTCACCGGGTACCGCACCTTCAGGGACGCGCGGTTCGCCGGCAGCTTCGAGGGCGAGACCCAGATCGGACTCGGGGTGCGGGCGCGGCTGCCGTTCCGGGTGCTGCGGCTCGACGACCGCCTCGTGATCGACGTCGCCCACGACTGGACCGGCGGCCGCTGAGCGACCGCCGCCGGACGGTCACCGGTCCGGGGCGTCCGTCTCGCAGATCCGGCGCGCCACCTCGCGCAGCTTCGTGTTGGTGCGCTGGGACCGGGTGCGCAGGAGGTCGAAGGCCTGGTCCTCCGTCACCCGGTGGCGGCCCATCAGGATGCCCATCGCCTCGCCGATCAGATGCCGCGTGGCGATGGCGTCCTGCAGCTGGGCGTCGGTCCTGGCGGTGGAGAAGGCGACCGCCGCGTGGGAGGCCAGCAGCCAGCCGGCCGTCTCGCTGTCCTCGGTGAACGTGCCCGGCCTGTGGGAGTACATGTTGAGGGCTCCCAGCTCCTCCTCCCGGGTGTACAGCAGGAAACCCATCATGCTGCCCACCCCGAGCTCCCGGCAGCGCGGCACGAAGGACGTCCAGCGTTCGGGCTCCGCGGTGAAGTCGGGGATGCGGAAGAGGCGTTCGGCCCGGTCGGGCCGGGCCGCGTCGAAGCAGGGCCCTTCGCGCAGGCACCCCTGGAGGCGGTCGCTGTCGGTCACGAGCCGCGCGGTCGGCGCCAGCGATCTCACCCGGTCCCCCTGCAGGACGAGGATCCCGGAGGCGTCGCAGCCGTCGACGAGTTCCACCGCCTTGCGCGTGATCCGCTCCAGGGTCGCGTCGAGGGTGTGCTCGGCCAGGAGATCGCGCGCCATGGAAGCCATCTGCCGCGCGAAGTTCCGCCAGTCCATCGTCCGCCTCCCCGGTCGCCGTGGTCGGCACACACCGCCCCTACCCCGCGCCGGTGTGCGGCACGCCGGTGAACGGCCCGATCCGGGGCAGACGGCGTATGTGATCTTCAGGGTCCCGTGGACCCCGGGTGCACGTCCCGCCGGCCGCGAGAGAGGAACCACCAGGGTGACCACGCACCAGCGCCGCATCCGTCCGAGACACCACGGGCAGCGCTTCGACCTGCGGGCGACGGCCATGTTCTTCGGTCTGCTCGCCACGGCCCTGATCGTCGCCGGCTTCGCGGTGCGCGCGCTGGCCCCGGTCGTGCAGCGGCGCCCGGTGTGGGCCGTCGTCCTGCTGTGCGTGGTCGTCGCGGCCCTGCTGGCCCACGGACGCAGCCGGCGCAGGCCGTCCGCGGCGAGGATCGCCCGCAGGGCCGGTGAGGCCCTGGAAGAGGCCACGTCGACGGCGCTCGACGCCCTGGACGACCCCGTTCCCTCCCCGCTCACGCCCGCGGTCCCCGCACCGGCCGGGGCGTACGACGACGTCCTCCCCACGGCCGCCGCGCCCGCCGCCCCGGTCATCGACCACGGTGCCCTGAGCCCGGAGGAGTTCGAGGCGGCGATAGCCGGCCTGTGCGCGCGGGACGGCTGCGAGCGGGTCGAGGTCGTCGGGGGAGCGGGGGACCTGGGCGCCGACGTGACGGCCCTGACCCCCGACGGGCGCCGCCTCGTCGTCCAGTGCAAGCGCTACGGCGACGACAACAAGGTGGGCTCGCAGGACCTCCAGCGCTTCGGCGGCACCTGCTTCACCGTCCACGAGGCGGACGTCGCCCTCGTCGTCACCACCAGTGATTTCACCGCGCCGGCCGTCGAGTACGCCGAACAGTGCGGCATCGTGTGCGTGAACCGCGACGCCCTGCTCGCCTGGAGCGAGGGACGGACGCTGCCCCCCTGGACGCCGGGCGCGGACGGGGCGTAGGCCCGGTTGTCAGTGCCGGATGCCACCCTGCCGGTATGGACGAACTGGAGTTCATGCGCGGCAGGGTCTACGGGGCGGACCACGACGATCCGGGCCCGCGCGCCGGACGGTCGTACGTCCAGCTGGCCGGGGGCCCGCTGGACGGTCTGCTGCTGGACGTCACCGGCCGCAGCGAGACGGAACTGAGGCACGGCGTCGGACTGCCCACCGAGATGGGCCGCTACGGCGCGGGCGGCCGCGCGGTGTACGCGCCCCGCGGCGCCGGCGCCCGGGTGTACGACTGGCGGGGCGACGTTCCCTAGCCGCCCGGCCGGGTACCGGGCAGGTGTGACCGTGGACGCCGACGGGTCGTCGGAGCGCGCGAGGAAGTGGGGCGAGCCATGGGAGTGCTGACGGAAGGCGGCGCGGTGCTGCGCGACCGGATCGGCCAGGCGATCTTCTCCCGGGTCGCGGGCCCGGACGGACCGGACCACCGCGCACGCATCCACGCCACGCCCGGCCCGCGCTGGTACGGTCCCGACCGGCCGGTCAGGAGGGTGCACGGGGACGCGTCGATGTTCATCGGCGGACTGTCGGCCCTGCTGCTGCAGTCGCTCCACCCGCTGGCCATGGCCGCCGTCGCCGGGCACTCCGGGTTCCGCGGCGACCCCTGGGGGCGCCTGCAGCGAACCAGCACCTTCCTCGCAGCCACCACGTACGGCACCGCCGACAGCGCCCAGCGGGCCGTCGACCGGGTGCGGGCCGTCCACGAGACGGTGCGCGGCACCACCGCCGACGGTGAGGAGTACCGGGCGTCGGACCCCCGTCTGCTGTGCTGGGTGCACATCGCCGAGGTCGACATGTTCCTGCGCGCCCACCAGCGCTACGGCGCCCGCCCCCTGGACGACGAGGGCTGCGACGCGTACGTCGCCGACATGGCGCGCGTCGCCACCGCGCTCGGCGTGCCCGACCCGCCGGTCGACCGCGCCGGACTCGCCGAGCGGCTGGCCGCCTACCGCGGCGAACTGCGCGCCACCCGCGAGGCGCGCTCCACCGCCCGCTTCCTGCTGCTCACCCCGCCCGTACCGCTGCTCGCCCGGCTGCCGTACGGCGTCCTCGCCGCCAACGCCGTGTCCCTGCTGCCCGGCTGGGCCTCCCGCGCGCTGTGGCTGCCCCGCATACCCCCGGCCGAGGGCGTCTGCGTACGCCCCCTCGGCACCGCCGTCACCGCGGTCATCCGCTGGGCCCTGCCCCCGGTCCGCGACACGACCCCCTGACCCCAGCCGCGCCGACTACGCCGACCGCGTCAGCCACGCCGACCGCGTCAGCCACGCCGACCGCGTCAGTCGTGTCGACTGCGTCAGTCGTGTCGACTGCGCCGACCGCGTCAGCCGCGCCGGCCGCGTCAGCCGCGGGCAGTCGTGCCGCAGGGCGGCACGGGTGGGCGCGACGGCACCCCGCAAGCGCCGGGCCGCGCAACCCCGCCCCGGCCCACACCAACACGGGGCACCTCGCAAACGCCGGGCCGCGCGCCCCCCGACCTCACCAGCACGGGGCACCCGCAAGCACCGGCCACGCCCCCGGTTGACCTCACCGAGGAGGGGCACTCAGTGCTGACCGACATCACTCACGGACACGGGAGGCCGAAGTGGCGGTCCGCCATCACCTGATCAGGACGAGCCCGCAGTCCGTCTGGTCCGTCCTGGAGGACGGCACCCGGTACGCGGACTGGGTCGTGGGCACCTCCTCGTCGAAACCGGTGCGCGGCCACTGGCCGCAGCTCGGCTCGGCGATCGGCTTCGAGGTGCGGCTCGGACCCCTGCGCCTGTCCAATGAGACCGTCGTCCGGCGCTGCGTGCCCGGCGAGGCACTGGAACTCGAGGCCAAGGCCGGCCCCCTCGGCACGGCCCGCATCGCCGTCGAACTGCGCCCCTGGGGCGACCACTGCCTGGTCATCGTGGACGAACACCCCCTGCGGGGCGCCGGCGGCACGGTGCACAACGCGGCCGTGGAGGCCCTGATCCAGATCCGCCACCGCGCCATGCTCGCCAGGCTGGCGAAGATCTGTGAGGCGGACGCGGCCGAGGCCGAGGGGCGCCGTCCCCTCGGCCAGGTGGTGTCACCGGTCCCCGACGACGGAGGCGCCCGTGCCTGACGCCGTGGTGATCGGGGCCGGCCCCAACGGACTGGTCGCGGCCAACCTGCTCGCCGACGCCGGCTGGAGCGTCGAGGTACTGGAGGAGCAGCCGGAGCCCGGCGGCGCCGTGCGCCACGACCGGGGCACCGACCCCGAGTTCGTCAGCGACCTCTGCAGCTCCTTCTACCCGCTCGCCGCCGCCTCCCCGGTCGTCTCCGGACTGCACCTGGAGCGTCACGGGCTGCGCTGGAGCCACGCCCCGCACGTGGTCGCACACCCCCTGAGCGACGGCCGGTGCGCGGTCCTCGACCGTCGCGTCGACGTCACCGCCGACTCGCTGGAGGCCTTCGCACCAGGCGACGGGGCCGCCTGGCACCGTCTGCACGACATGTGGGAGAACCTCAGGCCGGACCTCCTGGACGCCCTGTTCACCCCCTTCCCGCCCGTCCGTTCCGGGCTCCGGCTGGCCGTCAAACTGCGCGGCACGGGCGGGCTGCGCATGGCGCGCACCCTGGTCCTGCCGGTGCGCCGGATGGCGGAGGAGGAGTTCCGGGGCGAGGGCGGAGGACTGCTGCTGGCCGGGAACGCCCTCCACGCCGACCTGGCACCGGAGGCCGCGGGCAGCGGCGGCTTCGGCTGGCTGATGACGATGCTCGGACAGACCTACGGCTTCCCCGTGCCGGCCGGCGGCGCCGGAGCCCTCACCGAGGCCCTGGTACGCCGACTGGAGTCGCGCGGCGGGGTGCTGCGCTGCGGCAGACACGCCGACCGGATCCTCGTACGCGACGGCCGGGCGACGGGGGTGCGCACGGCCGACGGCGAGACGTTCGCGGCAGGCCGCGCCGTCCTCGCGGACGTCGCCGTGCCCGCCCTGTACCGCGAACTCCTCGGCCCCGAGGACGTTCCCGCCCAGACACTGGACGACCTGCGGCGCTTCCAGTGGGACTTCGCCACCTTCAAGGTCGACTGGGCGCTGGACGGCCCGGTGCCCTGGAGCTGCGAGCAGGCCGCGGGCGCCGGCACCGTCCACCTCGCGGACGGCCTCGACGAACTCACCCGCTTCGCCGCCCAGCTCGCCACCGGCACCGTCCCGGACCGCCCCTTCTGCCTGTTCGGCCAGATGACGACCGCCGACCCGTCCCGCTCCCCGCGGGGCACCGAGTCCGCGTGGGCCTACACCCACGTGCCCCACGACATCACCGGCGACGCGGGCGAGGACTCGCTCACCGGTTCCTGGGACGTCAAGGAGCGGGAACTCATGGCCGACCGGGTGGAGCGCCAGGTGGAACGCTTCGCGCCCGGCTTCCGGTCCAGGATCCGGGCCCGGCGCGTCCTCGCCCCGCCCGCCCTTCAGGCCCTCGACCGGAACCTGTACGGCGGTGCCATCAACGGCGGCACCACGGCCATGCACCAGCAGCTGTTCTTCCGCCCGGCCCCCGGCACCGGGCGGCCCGAGACCCCCGTCAAGGGCCTGTACCTGGCGTCCGCCGGCGCCCACCCGGGCGGCGGCGTGCACGGAGCGCCGGGCGCCAACGCCGCACGCGCCGCGCTGCGCCGGTCCCTCGCGCCGGGCCTGGCCGGGGCACAGCGGCTGCTGGCCCGCCGCGACCGCACCGGCCGCCGGCAACCCGGCAAGGGCGGCAGCGGCGGTGGATGACCGGCGCGCACGATCCCCACGACCACGACCGACAGAGGCGGGACGATGACCCCACACGACGACGGCCCCGACCGCGCCCACCGGCGCCCCGAAGGCGTGAGCGACGAGACGGTGGAGGCGCTCGGCTCACTGTCGAAGGCACTGGAGACGACCGAGCGGGCTCGCGGCCACCTCTACAGCTTCCACCAGCTCACCGGCACCGCCGACCTCGAACTCGACCGGACGGTCGAACTGCTGCACAAGGCCGGGCACCCGGACTGGGCGGAGACGGTGCGCACCCAGGTGCTGGGCCGCAACGTGATTCCAGGTCACTGGACGTTCCAGGTCGTCGAGGCCTACGACGCCACGTACTACCGCCCGTTCAGGGAGCTCGAACAGGCCGCCGTCGAGGAACTGGCCGAGGGCCGGGACCACCTCTACGAGGCCGAGATGAAGGAGGCCCGCCGGACCGCCGGCCACCCCGACCACACCGCCCGCCCCGGCACCGGCCCGCGGCCCGGCGAAGGGAACGGACGGTGAACGGCGGCCCGCTGCGCGGCCGCACCGTCGTGGTCACGGGCGCCGCACGCGGGATCGGCGCGGCCCTGGCCCGCGACCTCGCCGGGCGCGGTGCCCGGATCGCGCTGCTCGGCCACGAGCGGTCCGGGCTGGAAGCGGTGGCGCGGAGCCTGCCCACGCGGACGTGGGTGGGCGAGCTCGACATCACCGACGACGCCGCGCTGGAGCGGGCCGCCGAACAGGTCAGGACACACCTCGGCACTCCCTCCGCCGTCGTCGCCAACGCCGGTGTCGCGGAGGGCGGCCCGTTCGTCACCTCGGACCCGGCCCTGTGGCGCCGCGTGATCGACGTCAACCTCACCGGCAGCGCGGCCACCGCCCGCGCCTTCCTGCCGGGTCTGCTGGCGACGAAGGGCTACTACCTCCAGGTCGCCTCGCTGGCCTCGATCGGCGCCGCCCCGATGATGAGCGCCTACTGCGCCTCCAAGGCGGGCGTGGAGGCCTTCGCCCACTCCCTGCGCGCCGAGGTGGCGCACCACGGCGTCGCCGTCGGCATCGGCTACGTGAACTGGACCGACACCGACATGATCCGCGACGCGGACAGCCATCCCGTACTGCGGGAGCTGCGCGGCCACATGCCGCCGCCGGCCCGGCGCCTGTACCCGGCGGACCAGGTCGCCGCCCGGCTCGCCGCCGCGGTGGAACACCGCAGCACGGCCGTCTACGTGCCCCGCTGGCTGCGCCTGGCACAGGCGGCGCGTGCCGCGCTGCCCCCGGTCGTACTGCGGGTGGCCCGCCGGGAACTGGCCCGGCTGGAGGCCGAGGACCCGATGCGGCACACCGGGCTCCTCGGCGCCGGCGGCGAGGCCGACCGGGCCCGGACACGCACCTGACCGGGTGCGTCCGCTCAGCCCGGGAAACGCCCCGAGGAACGCAACGACCAGCGGCGCTCCGCGTAGGCCAGGTCGTCGCGCCACAGCCGCCCGGCGGCGGCCCGTACGAGCGGACGCAGCAGCGGCGCCGCGCCGCGCGCCAGGGCGAACCCCGGACGGCCGGACGCCGCCACCACCGCCTCGACGACCGCCGTCCGGGGCCGCCCGCGGTCGTCGGGCCCCAGGGGAGTGGCGTGCGTCTCCACCACGGACCCCACCCCCTCGCCCTCGGTGATGCGCATGACGACCGTGCGCGGCTCGGGAGCGGTGAACACCGCCCGCACCGGGACCACCAGCCGTCCCGCCACCTTGAAGGACACGTCCACGGTGAAGCCGTCCCCGTCCCCGTCCCCGCTCCCGTCCGGCGCGCCGGCCACGGTGAGGTCGACGAACGAGTAGGGGTGGAACCAGGCCCCGTGCCAGGGGTCCAGACGGTTGGCCACCACGTCCTCGGGCTCACAGACCCCCACGCCGGTGTACACCGCCGTCAGGGCGCGCGCCGGGTCCGGCCGCGGCGGCACCACCGGCGCGTCCAGCGGCGCCTCGCCGCCCACCGCGTCCAGCCGGACCCACAGCAGGACACCGTCGTCGTACGCCGGGAACGGCTCCCAGCCCGCGAAGGACCCGCCGTCCAGGGCGAGCCCGTGCCAGTGGCACACCAGCGTGCCGCAGCGCACCGGACTGTCCCGCAGCGGAGCGCCCAGGTGCGGGCAGATCCCGGGCCCGGCGACCGGACGGCCGACCGCGTCCCGCCACACCACCACCTCCTGCCCCGCCACGGTCCGCGCCAGCGGACGGTCACCGCCCGCGTCGCGGGAGGCGCCGACGACGTACCAGTTGCCGGACGGACGTGCCAGCGCCCGCTTCAGCGCCCCGGCGATGACGGCGGGCCGGGCCTCGCGCCAGGTGGGACGCTGCCGCTCCCACGGCACCGGGTGCCGGCGCAGGGACAGCGGCAGGCGGCGGCGCCCCTTCCCGGATCCGGTGCTCACGCGACCTCCCCGGGAACCGGCGGGCACGGGGTGAGCGGGCGGGCGTCCGGGCGCCGGGCGCCGCCGCGGGCCCGCAGCCGGGCGGCGGCCACCCGGGCGAGCCCGTCCGCGGCCACCACGGCACGCCGCCGGCGCGGCACCACCGCCCTCCGGTGCAGCACCGACCAGCCGTCCCGCGCCACCGCCTCCAGGATCCCGCCGTACAGCACGAACGCCGCGCGGATGCACGGCCGGGACACCGGTTCCAGCATCGCGAGCCCCGGTGCCGCCTCCCGGTACACGCCCCGCGTCAGCGCCTCGAACTCCCTCAGCGCGGCGGTGACCCGCCGGTCGTGGCGGCCGGTCTCCCGGCACCAGCGCAGCAGCGCCCGGTGGACGCCGTGCGCGGCGAGCAGGTCCGCGGGCAGGTACACCCGCCCCCGGTCGAGGTCCTCGCCCACGTCCCGCAGGAAGTTGGTCAGCTGGAAGGCGACCCCGAGGGCCGCGGCGTGCGGCGCGGCCGCCTCGCGCGGGACGACCGTGCCGAGCACGGGCAGCGTCTGCAGCCCGATGACCGCCGCCGAACCGTGCGTGTACCGGCGCAGGGCCGCGTAGTCGGCGTACTCGGTGACCACCAGGTCGGAGCGCATGGCGGTCATGAAGTCGGCGAAGTGCCCGTGGTCGATGCCGTACCGGCGCGCCGTGTCGGCGACCGCCCGCACCACCGGTTCGGTGCTGTTCCCGTCCCGCAGGCCCTTGTCGAGTTCCCGCTGGAGCGCGGAGAGTTCGGCGTCCCGGCGTGCGGTGTCCGCCCCCGTGCCGAGCGCGTCGACGATGTCGTCGGCCCAGCGGGCGAAGCCGTACAGGGCGTGCACGGCGGGGCGCCGCTCGACGGGCAGCAGCCGGGTGGCGAGGAAGTACGTCCTGCCGTGCCGGGCGTTGAGCGCGCGGCAGTGGCGGTAGGCCTCGCGCAGCACCGGATCGGTGACGCCGGCCGCGTCGAGTTCACGGTCGGTCATACGGGGACCTCCTGCGTGGGGGTGAGGGGGCGACGCGGCGGTCGCGGGCCGCCGGTGATCCGTGCCGCGGCCAGCTTCCCGGACAGCAGCACGGTCGGCACGCCGACACCGGGAGTGGTGCCGCAGCCGGCCAGTACGGCGTTCCCGGTGCCGCGGACCAGGTTGCGGGGCCGGAACGGGCCCGTCTGGGCGAAGGTGTGGGCCGTGGCGAACGGCGTGCCGGCCGCGTGCCCCCGCGCGTGCCAGTCGGCGGGCGTCACCACGCACTCCGCCTCCACGGCGGCCCCGAGCCCGGCCAGCCCGCGCCGCTCCAGCTCCCGCAGCAGCGCGTCCCGGTAGCCCGGCGCCAGGTCGCCCCAGGCGGCGGGACCAGGACCGACGTCGGTGTTGGGGCACGGGGCGAGGACGTAGTGCAGGTGGCGTCCCGGCGGGGCGAGGGACGGGTCGGTCGCGGTGGGCCGGGTGACGAGCAGCGACGGGTCGCTCATCAGCCGGCCGGTGCGGGTGAGCTCGTCGAAGGTGGTGCGCCAGGCGGCGCCGAAGGACAGGGTGTGGTGCGCCAGCTGCGGCCAGGTCCGGTCGGTGCCGAGGTGCAGCACGACCGCGGAGGGGGAGTGCCGCAGCCGTACGGGGCGCCGCGGCGCGCGGCCGAGGAGCGCGTAGGCGACGGGCAGGTCGGGGGTGAGGACCACCGCGTCGCAGGGGACGCGGCCCTGGTCGGTGACGACGGCGGTGATCCGCTCGCCGGAGCGTTCCAGCCGGGTCACCTCGTGGCCGAACCGCAGGTCGGCGCCCGCGTCGGCGGCGGCGTCCGCCATGGCCCGGGGCAGCGCGTGCATCCCGCCGCGCGGGAAGTACACGCCGGCGACGGTGTCCATGTAGGAGATGACCGCGTACGCGGCCAGCGCCCGGGCCGGCGGGACACCCGCGTACAGCGCCTGGAAGGAGAAGACCCGGCGCAGCCGCTCGTCCCGCAGGAAGCGCCCGATGCGCGCGTCGAGCCGTCCGAAACCGCCCAGCGCCGCCAGCCGGGCGAGGTCGGCGTTCAGCAGGCCGAGCGGGGAGTCGAAGTTGGCGTCGATGAAGCGGCGCGCCTGCGCCCGGTACAGCCGCTCCAGCCAGTCGCGCAGCCGCAGATAGCCGGCGGCCTCACGGGCGCCGGCGAACCGCTCGACCTCCGTGGCCATCGCCTCGGCCCCGGTGTGCACGTCGAGGCTGCTCCCGTCGGCGAAGCGGGCCCGGTACGCCGGGTGCAGCGGCACGAGTTCCACACGGTCCCGCAGACTGTCGCCGACGGCGGCGAACGGCTCGTCGGCCAGGTCGGGCATGGTCAGCACGGTGGGACCGGTGTCGATCCGGTAGCCGTCGAGGTCCAGGCGCCCGGCGCGTCCACCGGGCGACGCGTCCCGCTCGACGACGGTGACGCGGCGGCCCGCGCCCAGCAGGTGCAGCGCCGCCGACAGCCCGGCCAGCCCGGCCCCCACGACGACGACATGATCCGTGCGGCCCGTCACGGTGCGCGTCACCGGCCGGCCTCCCGTGCGGGCTGCGGCCGGGTGCCGCGGGGGTGTGCGTCCCGCGCGGGCCCCTCACCCGCCGCGGAGGCCAGCAGCAGCCGCAGCCGCTCCCCGCCGCGCGGATCGAGGAGGGCATCGTCGACGTGCCGCAGCCCCTGGGCCACCAGACGGTCGATCATCGCCTCGACCGCGCTCCGCGCCCCGGTACCGGCCAGCACCTCCCGCACCTCCTCCAGCCCCTCCCCGGTGAGCGCCCCATGGCCGAGCGAGCGCTCGAGCACGTCCAGGGCCCGGCGGTCGCCGGAGGCCGTGGCGCGCGCGTGGGCGAGCGCGACCAGACAGGTCGGTTTCCCCTCGCGGATGTCCCCGCCCGCCGGTTTTCCGGTGCGCCGGGGATCACCGAACACGTCGCTGAGGTCGTCACGGAGCTGGAACGCCGTGCCCACACAGCGCCCGGCCGCGCACAGGGCCGCCGTGACGCCGTCGTCCGCGCCCGCGAGCGCGGCCCCGAGGGCGATCGGCCGTTCGACCGAGTACAGGGCGCTCTTGAGGCGGGCAGTGCGCAGCGCGCGCGGCAGGGACCGCGACCCGGTCGCCTGCCCGTGCAGGTCCAGGTACTGGCCGGCCACCATCTCGGTGCGCATGTCGCTCCAGATCCGGCGCACCGTCCGCGCGGTGCCGCCTTCCAGCGGGACCTCGGCCAGGAGATCGTCCGCCCAGGCGAGCGCCAGGTCACCGGCGAGGACGGCGGTCCCGCCGCCGAGGCGCTCGGCACGCCCGGCCGGTGCCGCGTCCGCGTACTGGGCGGCGACGTCGACGTGGAGGGCGGGCCGCGCACGGCGCAGCACGGAGCCGTCCATCACGTCGTCGTGGACGAGCGCACAGGTCTGCAGCAGCTCGAGCGCCGCACCGATCCGCAGGGCCGCCGCGACCGGGGCGGCGCCCTCCCCGCCACAGGCGCGCAGCGTCCACCACAGGAAACGCGAGCGGGTGCGCTTGCCGCCCGCCCGGGTGAAGCGCGCGACGCGCCCGGCCACGTCGTCGCCGAACAGGGGGTCCAGGTCGCGTGCGCGCTCCACCCGGCCGGCCAGCACGTGGTCGAGGACGCGTCCGACCGCGCCGGCCACGTCCCGGTCCACGGCGGACGCGTCCTCGTCCCACGGCGGGCGCGCCGTGCGCGTCGCGTCGTACCGGGCGCCGGACCGCGCACCGTCGGGCCGGGCCCGCGCCGACACCGGGCCCTCGACGAGCCGAGGCCCCGCCGTGCCGTGATCCTCCGCCTGCGTGCGGCCCATCCCGGTTCCTCTCGTCCTGAACGCCGATCGTTCCGTCCCCGATGCCCTTCCGCCCGCGCACCACGCGCGGACGCGGTACGAGCCGGAACGGTCCGACGAACTGCCGCCGCATGCCTTCCCCCTGAGTGCCCCGTCTCACCGGTGGCGGTTCGTCACACGTTCGAGTGACCTGAATCCGATCGGGCACACAAACAGGAATGCTGACGAGGCGCGTGTGCCGAGGAGCGGGAGGAGAGTGCCGTCGTGCTGGACGCCGAGGTGGCGATCGTCGGGGCGGGCGCCGCCGGACTGTCCCTGGCCCACCGCCTGTCGCGGACCGCGCCGGGGTCCCGGGCGCCGTCGGTCGTCCTGGTGGACGCCCCGCCCGGTCCGCTGCGCCCCCCGCGCCGCACGTGGTGCTTCTGGGAAGCGGGCGCGGGCCGCTTCGACGCCGCCGTCACGGCGGCCTGGCGGCACCTGCGGGTGCGTCCCCCCTCCGGCCCCGCGATCGCGGGGGACATCACCCCGCTGCGTTACAAGATGATCCGGTCCGACGACTTCGAGCACCTGGTCGGCCACGACCTGGCCGGCAGCCCGGTCGTCCGCCGGCTGGAGGCGACCGTCGAAACCGTGGAGGACGTGCGCGAAGGGGCCCTGCTGCACCTGCGGGGCACCGACGGCCGCACCCGGTCCCTACGGGTCCGCTGGGTGTTCGACTCGCGTCCCCCCGGCAGCCTGCCGGCCGCCCGCACCACCTTGCTGCAGCACTTCCACGGCTGGTTCGTCCGCACCGCCCGCCCGGTCTTCGACCCGCGGACCGCCGACCTGATGGACTTCCGCACCCCCCAGCCCGCCGGCGGACTGTCCTTCGGCTACGTCCTGCCCGTCGGCCGCCGCGAGGCGCTGGTGGAGTACACCGAGTTCTCCCGGCGCCCCCTCACCGCCGACGGATACGAGTCGGCGGTACGGCGGTACACCGAGGACGTGCTCCGACTGGGGGAACTGCGGGTCCTGTCCACCGAGACGGGCGTCATCCCGATGACCGACGCCGCGGTCCCCCGTCAGGTCGGTGCCTCCGTCTTCCGCATCGGTGCCGCGGGCGGCGCCACCCGCCCCTCGACCGGCTACACCTTCGCCGGGATCCAACGACAGACGCGGGCCGTCGCCGACGCCCTCCACCAGGGCCGTACACCGGTGCCGCCCCCCGCCCATTCGGCCCGCTCCCGGGCCATGGACGCCGTCCTGCTGCGCGCCCTGGACAGCGGCCGGGCCGACGGACCCGCGCTGTTCTCCCGGCTCTTCACCCGCGTGCCCATGCGGCGCCTGCTGCGCTTCCTGGACGGCCGCACCCGGCTCCACGAGGACCTCGCCGTCGGCCTGCACGCCCCCGTCGGCCCGATGCTCCGCTCGGCGCTGGAACTGCCCACCCTGCCCCGCCGCCCGTTCGACGGCCCCTGACCCGGCCCCTCTGCACCAGGAGACCGCATGACCCTGCTGCGCGACGAGGACCTCGCCGCCGCCTTCGACCACGCCGCCCGCGGCTACGACACCCTGGTGGCCGCCAACCCCGGCTACCACGCCCACCTCCGCCGCTCGGCACGCCGCCTGGGACTGCCGCGGCGGGGCGAGGGACTGCGCGTCCTGGACCTCGGCTGCGGCACCGGCGCGTCGACCGCCGCACTCGCCGCCGTGCTGCCGGGCGCGCGGATCACCGGCGTGGACGCCTCCGCCGGCATGCTCGAACGGGCCGCCGCCAAAACCTGGCCGGACGGGGTGACCTTCGTACGGGCACCGGCGGAAGGGCTGGCGGAGGCCGGGGTGGAAGGGCCGTTCGACGCGGTGTTCGCGGCCTACCTCTTCCGCAACCTCTCCGATCCCGACGCCGTGCTCGCCACCGTGCGCGATCTGCTGACCCCCGGCGGGAGACTGGGCGTGCACGAGTACACGCTCGGCGGACGCCGCGTGGACCGCGCGGTGTGGACCCTGGTGTGCCGCGGCATCGTCCAGCCGGCGGCCGGCGTGCTCGGGGACGCCGGACTCTACCGCCACCTGTGGCGCAGCGTCGTGGAGTTCGACACCGCCGGCCGTTTCGCCGGCCGGCTGCGCGCGGCCGGCTTCGAAGCGGTGCGCGCCCTGCCCCTGCCGGGATGGCAGACGGGCATCACCCACACCTTCGTCGGCCGACGGCCCCGCACGGAGAGCGAGGACGAGGGATGACCCCCTTCCGCCGCCCGGACGCCACCCGGCACGGCCGGGACCGCCGCGCCCGGGTGCTCACACCCCCGCCCGGGGCACGCCGGATCGAGGGCGCCCGCCCGACGACCGCCGTCGTCGGCGGCGGCATCGCCGGTCTGGCCGCGGCGACCGCGCTGGCCGAGCGCGGCGTGGCCGTGACGCTCTACGAACGCGAACCCTTCCTGGGCGGACGGGTCGGCGGCTGGCCGACCCGCCTGGCGGACGGCACCCCGGCGACCATGAGCCGGGGCTTCCACGCCTTCTTCCGCCAGTACTACAACCTGCGCGGCCTGCTGCGCCGTACCGACCCCGGCCTGGAGCGGCTCACCGGCCTGCCGGACTACCCGCTGCGGCACGCCGACGGACCGCGGGACGGCTTCCGCCACGTCCCGCGCACCCCTCCGTGGAGCGCGCTCGGCTTCGTCGCCCTCAGCCCGTCCTTCCGCGCACGCGACCTGCGCCGCATGAGACCGCTCGCGGCCCTCGACCTGCTCGACGTGCGCGTGCCCGAGGTGTACGAACGCCTGGACGAAGTCAGCGCCCATGACTTCCTCGACGCCGTGCGCTTCCCGCCCAGCGCCCGCCACCTGGCCTTCGAGGTGTTCTCCCGCAGCTTCTTCGCCGACCCCAGGCGGCTGTCGGCCGCCGAGATGGTCCTGATGTTCCACATCTACTTCCTCGGCTCCGCCGAAGGGCTGCTGTTCGACGTGCCCGACGCGCCCTTCCCCGCCGCCCTGTGGGACCCCCTGGCCGGCTACCTGCACCGGCACGGCGCCCGGATCCGCACCGCCACGGCCGTCGAGCACATCGCCCCCACCGGCGACGGCGGCTACGAGGTCGCCACCACCGGGGAGGAGAGCCGTCACGACACCGTCGTCCTCGCCCTCGACGCCGCGGGACTGCGCGCGCTGGTCGCCCGCTCCGGCCGGCTGGGCGACGACCCGTGGCGGGAACGGGTCGCCCGCCTGCGCACCGCCCCGCCGTTCCTGGTCAGCCGGCTGTGGCTGGACCGGCCCGTCGCACCCGACCGGCCCGCGTTCCTGGGCACGAGCGGATACGCCGGCCTCGACAACATCAGCGTGCTGGACCGCTACGAGGACGAAGCGGCCCGCTGGGCCGCCCGCACCGGGGGCTCCGTGGTCGAACTCCACGCGTACGCGCTGGACCCGGACGCCTCCCGGGACGTCGAGCGGAAGCGGCTGACCGCACAACTGCACCGCGTCTACCCGGAGACACGGGAGGCCACGGTCGTCGACGCCCGGCACGAGTGGCGGGCCGACTGCCCCTTGTTCCCCGTGGGCGGCCACACCGACCGGCCGACGGTACGCACCCCGGAGCCCGGCGTGACGATGGCCGGCGACCTGGTCCGCACCGACCTGCCCGTCGCACTGATGGAACGCGCGGCGACGACCGGGTTCCTCGCCGCCAACGCCCTCCTGGAACGCTGGGGGGTGCGCGGACAGACCCTGTGGACGGTGCCCGACCGGGGACGCGGCGCCCTGCTGCGGTCCCTGGCCGCACTGGGCCGGCGGCCCGCGGACCGGCGGGGAACCGGCGGCCGGACCCGGACTACTCGGCTCCCGCCCCCGTCGCGGTGAGGTGTTCGAGGACGTTGGTCAGCCGCAGGAGGCGTTCCAGGAAGGGAGGCCGGCTGTCCAGGTGCAGGACGGCACGGGCGGCACTGCTGTGCCGGCCGACCATGAGGAGCGCGGCCAGTCCCAGCCGGTCGATGCCCGCCAGGTCGCGGAAGTCCAGCCGCACGGCACGCGGCGGGGCCGGCCCGGTCAGGTGCGCCACCACGACGGCGGTCAGCTCCGCACCGCAGGCGTCGTCGAGTTCGCCCCCGACGCGCACGGTCGGCGTCGCCGTCCGCGGGTCCGCCGAGGGGCGGACACCGGTGGCGTGCGACGCGCTCGTACGGGGGTGCGGCGCGCTCATACGGGGGTGCCGCGGACGGCCTGTCCGGCGGACAGGCCGCGGAGACCGGCCGCGCCCTCGCGGACGATGCGCAGGCCGCGGGGGAAGTCGTGCAACTGCTCCGCGAGGATGTCCAGCCCGGTGACCAGGGAGTGCACCGGAACACTCCGTGCCGCGAGCACCTCGGAGGTCCACCCCAGGAATTCGGTGAACACCTCCGCGTCGTCCAGGTACAGGGCGGTGGCCAGGAAGTCGAGGATGTGGACCAGGTCCTCCGCGGTCCGCTCCCGTTGCGCGTCGTCGTACCCGCGCATGGCCGGGAACCGGCTCTCCAGGTCCGTCAGCACCTGTTTGACCAGCCGGCTGCGGGACCGGACCACCATCGTGTACTCCTGGTCCGCCAGGTGCGGCAGGTCGTCGACCGCCTGCCGGACCGCCGTGGGGCGCGGCAGACCGGCCTGAAGCGCGGCGGCCGCGCCGCGGGCGTCCGGGGCCCACCCGTCGGCGCCCAGGGCCCGCGCGAACCGGCCGTCCTCGCCGAAGGCCCTGCCCCCGGCGAGCACGGGCACTCCGACGGCCTGGCAGGCGGTGATGGCCGCGTGCGCGGCCGGCAGGTGGGTGGGGATCGACCCGGAGAGCAGGACGGCGTCGGAGCCGGTGTGGTGCTGGTGGGCGACGAGGTGGGGCGTGGGCGTCTGGGCGCCCAGGTAGTCCACCTGCCAGCCCCGCAGCCGCAGGACCTCGGCGACGAGCCGGGCCGGGAAGGCGTGCCACTCGCCGTCGACGCACGTGACCGTCACCCGCCCGCGGTGCGGGGGGACGGGCCTGCCCGCCGCCGGACGGTGGACGAGGGTGGCGATCACGCGCTCGTTGATGGCCGTGGCGGCGTGCTCCTGGGCGACGGTGATGCGGTCGGCGGCCCATTCGGCACCGATCTTCCTCTGCACCGCCGCGACGACGTCGAGCAGCAGGGTCTCCTCCTCCCATCCCGCGTCGAGCCCGGCGCGCACCACGTCGACGGCGTCGTACTCGGTGCCCTCGAGCACCGCCCGCCAGAGTTCGTCGCGCAGAACGGCGGTCGACGGGCGGTTCGTGCTCACGTGTCCCTCCCGGGAGTCTCGCCGGTGCCCGTGGGCGGCGCCGTGCGCGGTGCGCTGATGGCGAGGGCGGCCATGTCGTCGTGGCCGCCGCCCAGCCACTGGGTGGCCAGCATCTGCACCCGCTCCACGACCGCTTCCCCCGGCAGGCCGGCGCATTCCACCAGCGCCTGCCGCAGACGGCGTTCCCCGAACAGTTCGTTGCCCAGCGGCCCGCCGCGGGCCTCGGTGATGCCGTCGGTGTAGAGCAGGCACGTCTCCCCGGGCGCGAGCACCTCCTCGGCCGTCCGCACCGTGACGGAGGGGAGCGCGCCGACGAGGGTGCCGTGGGTGGTCGCCTCCTCGACCCGGCCGTCGGCGCGGACGATGAGCGGGGGCATGTGCCCGGCGCTGGTCAGTCTCAGACGCACCCGGCGGCCCTCGCGCCTGACGGAGGCCAGCACCATGGTGGCGAAGCGGGTGTGGTGCGAGGTGAGCAGGGCCCCGTTGAGCAGGGTGAGGACCTGCTGGTGGTCGGAGGCCAGGGGCAGCAGCGCGTGCAGCGTGTTGCGGATCTTCCCGGTGAGGACCGCCGCCTCCAGTCCCTTGCCGGCCACGTCGCCCAGTACCACTAAGGTCTCCTGCGAGGCGTCCGCCCCGGGATGGACGTCGTAGAAGTCACCGCCGATCCGTTCGTGGTCGCTGGCGGCGCGGTAGCGCCCCGCGTAGTCCACCCCGTGCAGGTTCTCCAGGACCGGTGGCAGCAGTTCCCGCATGAGCGTGGTGGTGATCGCGCTCTGCTCGCCGTACAGGCGCGCGGCCGACAGCGCGGTGCCCGCGCGTGCGGCGAAGAGCCGGGCGAACGCCTCCTCGTCCGGGGTGAAGGCCCGCTCCGTGCCGACGCGGAGCAGGATCAGCGCGCCGGCGGACACCCCGTGCCCGGGGAGCGGTGTGACGATGACGGAGCCGACGGGCCCGTCGAAGCCCTCCGGGACGACCCAGTCGGGGAGGGCGCCGGGGTCGATCCAGCGCGCGGGCACCGGCGGGAAACCCTGGAGGGCCTCGTCCAGGCCCGGGACGTCACGGGCGTCGAACTGGCGCGAGGTGTGCTCCGCGGGACCGCCGCGCAGGGCGTGGGTGACGCTGTGGCGGCGGCCGACGGGCGGCAGGACGATCAGCGCGGCGTCGGCGAGGTGCTCGGCCGCCAGCTGCGCCGCGACCTCCGCGCAGCGCGGTACGTTCAACGACGCCAGCAGAGTGCTGGAGACCATGGCGCGGATCTCCGCCTGCTCCCGGGCGCTGCGCAGGGACGTCTCCGCCCGGCGGTGGCCGGTGCGGTCCATCAGCCACCACACGACGCTCCCGTCCGCGAGCGGGCCGGGACGTGCCTCGAAGAACCGGTCGCCGATCTCTCCGACGGCCTGCGGGGCCGCCGGTGTGACGTCCGCCTCATCGGTGAGGCGGCGGTGCGCGTCCGCCAGCCAGGACGGCACCACGTCCCGTGGACCGCCTCCGTCGTGGTGGTCCGCCAGCACCAGCCGGGCGGGCGGGTTCAGGTCCACGACCGTGCCCTTCGCGTCGAGGACCACGACCGGGTAGGGGGCGTCCTTCCACGTCGGACCGGTACGGACGTCCGTGTCACGCGGGTGGGCGGGGGAACCGGGGGAAGGAATCACAAGCGCAGGCACGCGTCGTGCGCACCCCACCACCTCTCTGCCGGGAAACCGGATTCGGTTGCCACGGTCTCCCATCCGCATCCGCGAAATCAACCCGATCGGGCGACGACCTGCCCGCCGGGCAGCCATGTACCTCGAGGCGGGACTCTCACCCCTGCTCTTGGCCCGCCCCCGCCCGGTACCGCGCCGGTCATCCGCCGGCCGGGGCCCGCGGTCCACAGCGGCGCGTGCGGCCGTTCGCCGTGCTCGGTACGGGTCGGGCACCGCGGCGACGGTGGGGCCGGGGAGGACGGCGGTCACCGTGCGGAGTTCCTTGCCGGGCGGACCGGCCGGTCCCGGGGCCTGTCGCCCCCCGCGCACGGGTCGGGTCAGTGCCCCGTGCCCTCCGGCAGCCGGAAGCAGGCCGTGACGGTCTTGCCGTGGGGGCAGGGGCGGGCCTCCCAGGTGTCGGCCAGGGCGTCGACCAGCAGCATGCCGCGTCCGCCGACGCGTTCGGCGCTCGGTCCGCGGGGCGTCGGCAGAGTGGCGGACCTGTCGTGCACCGAGATGTGCAGACAACGGCCGTCCCACGACATGACCAGCTGCGCGCTGCTGCGGGCGTGGACGTGCGCGTTGGTGACCAGTTCCGAAACGGTCAGCAGTACGTCGTCCGCCGTCTCGGGGGCGGCCGTGTCCCAGCCCAGCGCGACGAGGTGCTCGCGTGCCCACTCGCGGGCCGCCTTCACCTCGTGGTCCATCGGCAGTGAGCGCGCCCAGCCCACCGTCCGGACCGACGACTCGTCCATCAGATCCTTCCAGGTCGTCGCCACGCGGCCCGGACGGGGACGTGCCGGACCGCGCGGAAGCGGAAAAAAGAGGAACGGCTCAGCGGTGGCCGCCGCGGAGCCGGCCCAGCAGACGCTGTGCCTGGGCCCGGCGCCGGGGGTCGGCAGCCGCCCGCCGCACCTGCTCGGCCGTGCGTCGCCCCTGAGGGCTCCTGGCGAACTGTTTGATGCGCTCCACCATGCTCGGCATGGGTGCTCCCTTCCGCGGGTCCGGTTCGTCCTTGCTGTTCTCCGCCTACCCCCTGCGGGCGAGGTCAGCCCTCGGACGGCCGGACGGGCTCACGTCTCCTCCAGCGGCTCGTACGCCTCGGCTCCGAGGCCGAACGTCCACGCCACCCCCTCCCGGGCCGTCCGGGTCGTCGGCGGCACACGGAGCCAGTACGTGCGGTGGGTGCCGTCCGGTTCGGGCGTGGAGTTGAGGACCTCGACCATGACGACCGGCTCGTCGCCGTCCAGTTCGACGCGCCAGAGCGTGCCCGTGCCGTCCCGGTGCAGGGGGCGTGCCCCCGAGTCGGCGAGATAACGGTCGTAGCCGTAGTACTCGAGCATCACCCGCCGCAGTTCGGCGTTCTCCTCCTGCCGGATCCGCTCCGGGGTGAGGGTGCGCAGCTCGTCCAGGAAGTCGCGCGTCACCGGCATGCCGCGCCAGGCGCACAGGGCGAACCCGTCGGGGAACTCCAGCGCCGGGCCGTCGCCGTGGTCGAGCCGGCCGGCCTCGTCCCGGTGCAGGGCGACGGGACGCTCGCACACCACCGCCACCTTCTCGAACGGCCACCACCAGCCGGCGCTGCGGCACACCAGCGCCGGCCCGGCGAGCGCGGACCCCCCGGTGTGCAGGGCCGCCAGCCACGGCGCGTCGTGCTGACCGAGCAGGGCATCCAGCAGGACCAGCCGTATCTCCGTGCGCGCGGCGGAGTCCCCGGGGGCGAGCTCGTCGAGCACTCCGGTGCGGATCCGGTCGACCAGCGCCTGCGTGGTGTCCCACAGGGTGCCGCCGGTCCGGGACCAGCGCCGGGACCAGCCCGCGGCGCCCGACTCCTCGTACAGCCGGGCGCGTTCGGCCGCCCACGGTTCATTGCGCACCGCCTCGCGCACGCTCGCCCCGAAGCCCGTCCCCTCCCGGACCAGCGTCACGCCCTCGCGCGGCGACCCGGCCCAGATCACGCGCTCCGGCTCGGCCAGCCCGGCGCTGCGGTAGGCCAGCCGGACGCCCTCCTCCGCCGCCGCCCGGTCGGCGGGCCCGGTGGCCGCGGCCCACGCGCGCCAGCGCGCCGTCTCCTCCGCGAAGCCCTCCGCCACGGCCGCCGTCCCGCTCTCCTGCGCGATCGTCATCGTCAACGTCCCCTGTTCCCTGCCGTGATGTGGTGTTCCGTACGGTTTCCGGTGTCCGTCAGTCCGCCACCAGCCGCACCGAGCCGGGGACGTACTCCCGCTGCCGGATCACCCGGAACCAGCCCTTCGGCAGGGCTATCGCCGCGTGTTCCTCGTGGACGACCCGGCCGCCCTCGGGCAGGTGCAGCAGGAACGGACCGAACGGGCCCGGCTCACGGACGAGTTCGCCCTTCCCGAGCACCGCGTGCGCGTGTCCGGTGACCTCCCCCAGCGCCAGCACCAGCCGGCCCCTGGCGTCACGCGGCTCCTTGGGCGCGTCCGGGACGTGGGCCGGCACCGCCTCCTTCGCGACGGGCACGATCAGCACGTCTCCCTGCCGGTACATGACTCTCCCCTCCACTCCGGCGCACCCTGCTCCGGAGTCCATGTACGGACAGTAGGAGCCGGCACTGACAACGGACCGTCACCGGACCCTCCGCCGGGCGTTGTCAGTCCCTGTTGGTAGAACTGCTGCACGCACCGCCGAAGGGCCCGCACCCCGTGCCCCGTGACGGCCTCGCCCACGCACCGCCTTCCTTCCCGCGTCGCACGACAGGAGCAGCCCGTATGACCATCGGTGGCCACCTCGAGGAGCTGTACGGCCTTCCCGCCTTCACCTTTCCCGGGCCCGGTGAGACACCGAGTGAGCTGCCCGGACCCGAGGCCGTGGCCTGGCGGATCACCGTCGACTCCTACGACGCCGAGGAGCAGTGGACCGAGGCCTTCGCCCGTTTCCGCTCCGCGGTCGACACCACCCGGGTCCGCGCCCTGATCGTCGGCGCCTGGGAGGACGCGTACGAGAGGAGCTCCGCCGGTATCGTCGAGGCGCTGGTGGCGGCGCGTGACCGGATGCCCGGCCTGCGGGCGCTGTTCCTCGGGGACATGCACTTCGAGGAGTGCGAGATCTCCTGGATCACCCAGACCGACGTGACACCCCTGCCGGCGGCCTTCCCGGACCTGGAGGAGTTCGGTGTGCGCGGGGGCAAGGACCTGGCGTTCACCGCCCTGCGCCACGACAAGCTGCGGAAACTGGTCGTGGAGACCGGCGGTCTCCCGGTGGACGTCGTCCGCGGTGCCGGGGCCAGTGAGCTGCCCGCGCTGGAACACCTCGACCTGTGGCTCGGCACCTCCTGGTACGGCGCCGACACCGAGGTCGCCGACCTGGAGCCGATCCTCTCCGGCGACCGGCTGCCCCGGCTGCGGCACCTGGCCCTGCGCAACAGCGACATCCAGGACGAGATCGCCGCCGCCATGGCGTCCGCGCCGGTCGTCGCCCGGCTGGAGGTGCTCGACCTGTCCATGGGCACCCTCGGTGACGACGGCGCCACCGCCCTCCTCGGCGGCCAGCCGCTCACCCACCTCAAGAAGCTGGACCTGCACCACAACTACCTGAGCGAGCCCGTCCGGCAGCGCATACAGCACACACTGGAAGCGGCGGGGGTCGAGGTGGACCTCGACCCGGACGACGCGGACGCGGACGAGGACGAGGACGAGGACGAGCGCTTCGTCTCCGTGGGGGAGTGAGCACCCGCATGGGCTACTACCCCTCCCACCTGAAGCACTTCCACGGCCTGCCCGTGCACCACGTCGACGGACCCGAGGGAGAGCCGGCTCCCGGCCCGGGGCTGCCCCCGCCCGCCTCCGTCGCCTGGCGGCTCGCTGCCGACTGGGACGTCCCGTTCGAGGAGCGGTGGAGCTCCTTCATGGACCGGGTCCGCACCGACGAGGTCGTGGCCCTGGTCGTCGGCCCCTGGTGGCAGGAGTGGGACGAGCACGGCATCGGTCCCGTCCTGGACCTGATCACCGCCGACGCGCACCGGCTGCCCCGGCTGCGGGCGGTCTTCCTCGGGGACGTGGAGTCCGAGGAATCGGAGATCTCCTGGATCAAACAGGGCGACATCGGCCGGGTGCTGCACGCCTGGCCCGGCCTGCGTGAACTGGGTCTGCGCGGCGCCGAGAACCTGGTGATCGAGCCGCTGCGCCACGCCGAACTGCGCACATTGCGCGTCGAGTCCGGCGGGCTGCCGCCCGAGCCGGTACGCGGCCTCGCCGCCTGCGACCTCCCCGCCCTCCAGCACCTGGAGCTGTGGCTGGGCACCACCTGGTACGGCGGCGACTGCACCGCCGACGACGTACGGGCGCTCCTGGACATGCTGGGCCGCGGCCGGGCGCTGCGCCACCTGGGCCTGTGCGACAGCGACATCCAGGACGAGATCGCCGCCGCCGTGGCCGCCGCGCCCGTGGTCGCGGGTCTGGACTCCCTCGACCTGAGCATGGGCACGCTCAGCGACGACGGGGGAGCCGCGCTGCTCTCGGGGCAGCCGCTGACCCATCTGCGGGCGCTCGACCTCGGGCACCACTTCATGAGCGAGGAGATGACCCGCCGGGTCCGCGAAGCACTGGGGCCGCACATCCCGGCCCTCGGCCTCACCCCCGCCCACCGCAGGGCCCACCGCCCGGAGGACCGGTATGTCGCGGTCGGGGAGTGACCCGGGGCGGGCCGGCGCACCCGTGCGCCTCGCCGTCGTGGGCAACCCCGAGAACCGCAGGACGGCCCTCTTCACCGACGCCGCCCGCGCCGCCGGACTGCCCGCACCGCGCGTCGTGCCCTGGGAGCGGGTGCTGCGCGAGGGCGGAGCCGACTTCGCGGCCGACGAGACCGTCCGGCTCGATTCGCCCGGTGAGGATCCCGAGGTCGACCGGTTGCTGAGGGGAGTCGACGACCCCACCCGCGTGGAGGGCTCGGCACGCTGGTACGAGCGGTTCACCGGCGCCGTCCGAGGACTGCGGGGCGGGGTCCGCCTCGACGACGTGGACGAACTGGCCGTCCTGTTCGACAAACGGCGCTGCCACGCCGTCCTCGACGCGGCGGGCGTCCCCGTGCCCGGGTCACCCACCTCCGGCCCGGACGCCGTACGGGTGACCGGCTGGGACGACGTACGCACCGTCATGCGCGAGCACCGCATGCCGAGGCTCTTCGTCAAGCTCGCGCACGGCTCCTCGGCCTCCGGGGTGCTCGCCGTCGAGGCGTCGGGCAGCGGACGCGTCAGGGCCACCACCTCCGTCGAACTCACCGGGAACGGCAGGCTGTTCAACTCCCTGACGGTGCGCCGCTACGAGCGGGAGCAGGACATCGCCGCCGTCGTGGACGCCCTCGCCCCCGACGGCCTCCACCTGGAGCGCTGGCTGCCCAAGGCCTCCCAGCGGGGCCGCGCCGCCGATCTGCGGGTCGTGGTGGTGGCCGGCCGCGCCACCCACGCCGTCGTGCGCACCAGCACCTCCCCCCTGACCAACCTCCACCTCGGCGGCACCCGCGGCGACCTCGACGCGGTGCGCGACGCCGTCGGGGCGGCCGGCGGCCGGTGGGCGGACGTCCTCGCCGTGTGCGAGCGCGCGGCGGCCTGCTTCCCGCGCACCCTGTGCGTCGGCGTCGACCTGCTCCCGGCCGTCGGCTGGCGCCGGTTCGCCGTCGGCGAGGTCAACGCCTTCGGCGACCTGCTGCCCCGCCTCACCGGACTGCAGGGCAGCGGGGCGGAGGGCCTCGACACCTACGCGGCCCAGGTCGCGGCGGTCCTGCGCCGCACCACCGGCCCGTCCCACCCGCACCACCAGTACAGAACGGGAACCACCCATGTCAGCGCCTGAACCGACGCCCGTGCCCGACCCCCGCGGGGCCGCCGCACCGGATCACGACCCGGACATGAACGAGATCGTCGGCAGCCACGACATCCTCCTCGTCACCCTCGACACCCTCCGCCACGACGTCGCCGCCGAACTCGCCGCCGAGGGACGCATCCCGAACCTGGCCCGCCACCTGCCCGGCGGCCGCTGGGAGCGGCGGCACGCCCCCGGCAGCTTCACCTACGCCTCCCACCAGGCGATATTCGCCGGATTCCTGCCGACACCCGCCGCACCCGGTCCGCATCCACGCCTGTTCGCCGCCCGCTTCGCCGGCAGCGAGACCACGGCCGGGCGCACCTTCGTGTACGACACGCCCGACCTGGTCTCCGGCCTCGCGGCGGAGGGCTACCGCACGGTGTGCGTCGGCGGGACCGGCTTCTTCAACAAGCGGGGCCCGCTCGGCTCGGTGCTGCCCGGCCTGTTCCAGGAGTCGCACTGGGAGCCGGAGTTCGGCGTCGCCTCGCCCACGTCGTTCGAGGCCCAGGTGGCCCGCGCAGAACACGTCGTCCGCGAACTCCCTCACGAACGGCGCCTGTTCCTCTTCGTCAACGTCGCGGCACTGCACCAGCCCAACTGGTTCCACCGGCCGGGCGCGACCCGCGAGGACGGCGACACCCGCGCCACCCACGCCGCCGCCCTGGAGTACGTGGACCGCCACATCGGCCGGCTGTTCGCCGCCGCGAGCAGCCGGCGCCGCTGCTTCGCCGTCGTCTGCTCCGACCACGGCACCGCCTACGGCGACGACGGCTACACCGGCCACCGCATCGGCCACGAGTCCGTGTGGACCGTGCCCTACGCCCACTTCTTCCTGGACCACACCCCCGCTGAGGCCGCCCGATGACCACCGCCACGCCCGCCCGGACGACCGGCACCGCCACACCCGCGAGCCCGTACCAGAGCTACGTCTACGCCTACCCGCACAAGACCGCCTACCGGCGGCTCACCGACCGCCCCCGCCTCGACACCCTCTGGGCCGGCGAACCCAAGGACGCCCTCTCCCTCTACCTGCACATCCCGTTCTGCGAGGTCCGCTGCGGCTTCTGCAACCTGTTCACCCGCATCGGCGCCCCCGACGGCCTGACCGGCGCCTACCTGGACGCCCTGGAACGGCAGGCGACGGCGGTGCGCGAGGCCCTGGGGGAGGGGGCACCCGTACGGTTCGCCACCGCGGCCTTCGGCGGCGGCACCCCCACCTTCCTCACCGCCGCCGAACTCGAGCGGCTGTGCGACATCGCGGAACACCGCATGGGCGCCGACCTGCGCGCGGTCCCGCTGTCCGTGGAGGCCTCGCCCGCCACGGCCACCGCCGACCGGCTGGAGGTACTGGCCGCCCGCGGCACCACCCGCCTCAGCCTGGGCGTGCAGAGCTTCGACGACACCGAGGCCCGCGCCGCCGTACGCCCCCAGCGCCGCGCCGACGTCGAAGCCGCCCTCGGCCGCGTCCGCGACGCCCGGATCCCCGTCCTCAACATCGACCTCATCTACGGCATCGACGGCCAGACGGAGCACACCTGGCTGCGCTCCCTGGACGCGGCCCTCGCCTGGCACCCCGAGGAGCTCTACCTCTACCCCCTCTACATACGCCCCCTCACCGGCCTCGGCCGCCGCGCCGGCGAGGCGGACCCGGCCTGGGACGGACAACGGCTGCGCCTGTACCGCCTGGGCCGCGACCACCTCCTCGCCCACGGCTACGAGCAGCGGTCCATGCGCATGTTCCGCCGCGCGGACGCCCCGCCGCAGGGCGCGGACGACTACGCCTGCCAGACCGACGGCATGATCGGACTCGGCTGCGGCGCCCGCTCCTACACCGCGGGCCTGCACTACTCCTTCGACTACGCCGTCGGCATGCACGAGATCCGCGGCATCGTCGACGACTACGTCTCCCGCCCGGCCGCCGACTTCGCCCACGCCGAGTACGGCCGCCGCATCGACACCGACGAGGCGCGCCGCAGGCATCTGCTGCAGTCCCTGCTCCAGGCGGACGGCCTCGACCTCGCCGGCTACCGCGCCCGGTTCGACGGCCGCACCCCGGCGGACGACTTCCCGGAGGAACTCGCCCGCTTCGCCGGCCGCGGCTGGCTGACGCAGAACACCGCGCTGCTGCGCCTGACCCCCGAGGGCCTGGCCCACTCCGACGCCATCGGCCCGGAACTGTTCTCCCCGGCCGTACGGGCCGCCATGGCCGCCTACGAGCGGAAGTGAGACCCGCCCGATGGACCTGACCCTCCTCTACCGGGGCCCGCTGGCCTCCTGCGACTACGACTGCCCCTACTGCCCGTTCGCCAAGCGGCGCGACAGCCGCGAGCAACTCCGTACCGACCGCGCCTGTCTGGAGAGGTTCGCCGACTGGGCCGAGGCGCAGACCACCGACCGGCTCTCCCTGCTCTTCACCCCCTGGGGCGAGGGCCTGGTCCGCTCCTGGTACCGCGACACCCTGACCCGGCTCTCCCACCACCCCCACATCCGCCGCGTCGCCATCCAGACCAACCTCAGCTGCCGCACCGACTGGCTCGCCGGCGCCGACCTGGACACCCTCGCCCTGTGGTGCACGTACCACCCGGGCCAGACCCCCTACGACCGCTTCCTGGCCAAGTGCCGCGAACTGGACCGGCTCGGCGTCCGGTTCAGCGTCGGCGTCGTCGGACTGCCCGAGCACCTGGAGGCGGCCCGGCGGCTGCGCGCCGAGCTGCCCGAGAAGGTGTACCTGTGGGTCAACGCCGCCGAGGGACACACCTACGACGACACCGAGGCCGGCGTGTGGACCGCGCTGGACCCCCTCTTCCCCTACAGCCGCCGCCCCCACGCCAGCGCGGGCCTGCCCTGCCGCACGGGGGAGTCCGTGATCTCGGTCGACGGCGAGGGCACGGTCCGCCGCTGCCACTTCGTCCGTGCCGAACTCGGCAACCTCTACGACGGCAGCTACCGCGAGGCGCTGCGCCCCCGCCCCTGCCCCCTCACCACTTGCGACTGCCACATCGGCTACGTCCACCTCGAAACGCTGCCGCTGTACGACGTGTTCGCCGGCGGTGTGCTGGAACGGATACCGGCCCCGGCCGGATAGCCGCCCGCCCCATGCGACGTGTTTGCCGCGGGAGCCAGCGGCAAGTCGGTGTCCATGAGCGAACAGAACAAGAACACGCAGCAGAAGACCACGTCCGCCCGGTCCGCCGCGACCAAGACACGGGAGGCCGCGGACAAGGCCAGGGAGACCGCGGGCAAGGCGACCGCCCCCGCCGCCGGCAAGGCCGGTGACGCGGCGTCGACGGTCGCGGCGGGCGCCGGGCGCGCGGCCCGGGCGGCGAGCGGCGCCGCGCAGACCGCGGCCAAGGGCGTCGAGGCGGGCCGCCGCGCGGTCGTCGCCACCTCGGGCCAGGTCGCCACCGGCGCCAGGACCGCCTGGACGGTGATGGCCAACCGCAGGCTCGTCGCCGCCGGTGCCGCGGCCGGCCTGACCGCGCTGACCGCCGCCTCCTACGCGGTGGGCCGGCGCGCCGAACGCCACACCCACGGCCCCCTCACCCGGCTGACCGGCGGCCGGATCTGACACCGGGGCGGCGGGGCGGGACGGCGCGGAGCCGGGTCCCACTCGCGCGGTGCGGCCCCGAAGAGGAAAGATGTCTCCGCAAGCGAAGAATCAACCCATGCGGAGGAGTGGGCACATGCAGCACGAGCGAGCGGGCGGCCCGGCCGGCCCGGAGGATCTCGTCGACGTCGCTCGGCTGGTCACGGCGTACTACGCACTGCGCCCCGACCCCGACGATCCGGGGCAGCGCGTCGCCTTCGGGACGTCGGGGCACCGCGGTTCGTCCCTGACGGCCGCGTTCAACGAGGACCACATCGCCGCGACCAGCCAGGCCATCTGCGAGTACCGTGCCGGCCAGGGTACCGACGGGCCGCTCTTCCTCGGCGCCGACACCCACGCGCTGTCCGAGCCCGCCCGGGTCACCGCCCTGGAGGTGTTCGCGGCCAACGGGGTCACGGTGCTCATCGACAGCGCCGACGGCTACACCCCGACCCCGGCCGTCTCGCACGCGATCCTCACCCACAACCGGGGCCGCGCCACGGGCCTCGCGGACGGCGTCGTCGTCACCCCGTCCCACAACCCGCCCGCCGACGGCGGGTTCAAGTACAACCCGCCCAGCGGCGGCCCCGCGGGTTCGGACGCCACCGGCTGGATCCAGGACCGCGCCAACGACATCATCCGCGGCGGCCTCAAGGACGTCCGCCGCATCTCGTACGCCCGCGCCCTGACCGCCCCCGGCACCGGCCGGTACGACTTCCTCGGCACCTATGTCGCGGACCTGCCCAGCGTGCTGGACCTGGACGCGATCCGCGCGGCCGGCGTACGCATCGGCGCCGACCCGCTGGGCGGGGCGTCCGTCGCGTATTGGGGCCGGATCGCCGAACAGCACCGGCTCGACCTCACCGTGGTCAACCCGCTCACCGACCCGACCTGGCGGTTCATGACGCTGGACTGGGACGGGAAGATCCGGATGGACTGCTCCTCGCCGCACGCGATGGCGTCCCTCATCGGGCAGCGCGACCGCTTCGACATCGCCACCGGCAACGACGCCGACGCCGACCGGCACGGCATCGTCACCCCGGACGCCGGGCTGATGAACCCCAACCACTACCTCGCCACGGCAATCGGCTACCTCTACGCGCACCGCGAGCGGTGGCCGTCCGACGCCGGCGTCGGCAAGACCCTGGTCTCCTCCGCGATGATCGACCGGGTCGCCGCCGACCTGAAGCGCGAACTCGTCGAGGTGCCCGTCGGTTTCAAGTGGTTCGTGGACGGACTGGCCGGCGGCACCCTCGGCTTCGGCGGTGAGGAGTCGGCCGGGGCCTCCTTCCTGCGCCGGGACGGCTCGGTGTGGACCACCGACAAGGACGGCATCATCCTGGCGCTGCTCGCCTCCGAGATCACGGCCGTCACCGGGAAGACGCCCTCCGCGCACTACGCCGCGCTCACCTCCCGCTTCGGCGAGCCCGCCTACGAGCGGATCGACGCCCCGGCGACCCGTGAGGAGAAGGCCCGCCTGGCGAGGCTGTCCCCCGCCCAGGTCACCGCGGACACGCTGGCCGGGGAGGCGGTCACCTCGGTGCTCACCGAGGCGCCGGGCAACGGCGCGTCCATCGGGGGCATCAAGGTGACCACGGACAGTGCCTGGTTCGCCGCCCGGCCCTCCGGCACCGAAGACGTGTACAAGATCTACGCCGAGTCGTTCCAGGGCCCCGAGCACCTCCGCCGCGTACAGGAGGAGGCCAAGGCCGTGGTCCTCGCCGCACTGGGCGACTGAGCCGCACCCCGGACGGGCACGCCCCGGTCACCCGCCTCGGTGGCCGGGGCGCGTCAGCCGGTCCGCACGCCGGGGGCGGACGGGGCCGGGGAGGCGGGTTCCGGCGACCGGGACGTCGCCGTGGGCAGCTCCGCCGGCAGTTCCTCCGACTGCTGCAGAACGGTGCCGCCGGGCTTCCCGTCCGGCGTGCCCGCACCGGTGGACAGCTGCGACCAGGCGCCCAACGCCAGGGCGATCGCGGCGGCGGTGCCCACCACGCGGCCGGCGCGGCGCAGCCTGGCGCGCCCGTCCATCTCCCGCCAGGACGGTCCGTCCCACGGGTCGTCGGGCTGCCACAGATCACCGACCGCCTCGACGCCGGCGTCCTCCCGCGGCACGCCGCCGCCGGTGTGCGGCCGTGTCCGCTGCAGCGCGGAGGGCTCCCTGGGCGCGGTGGCCCGGATGGCGCGCTCGTTGTCGGTGAGGAACCGCTGCCAGACGTCCTCGGGCAGCGCCGGCGCACCGTCCCGCTCCTCCGGCGTCCCGCCGTCGTCCGGCCTCTGCGCGGTCACGTCCGTTCATTCCTTTCGAGGATCCCGCCAGGATCATTGCACAGCGCAAAAACGTAGGAACAGCGGCCCGCGGAACCGAACACATGGCTGAGACGGTGCGGTCCGGATGCGGACTCGATCGGATAAAGGTCCGCCCGGGAGGAGCACGGAGCAGCCGACCTTTGCATAGTCTAAAGATGAGGGAGGGGCGTCTGCGGAGGAACCGGGCGGCTCTCGAGTGCCCTCGACACCGCTGGAGCAGGACATGACCGACGAGAAACCGCCATCGGGCCGGTGGGCGCCGTCCGCGCTGGCCTGGATGCCGTTCGTGGTGATGGCGGTGATCGCGGTCGTCGACGTGGTGGCCGGTCCGGGAGTCGGACTGCTTCCCCTGGTGTCGCTGGGGCCCGCCTTCGCGGGCCTGGTCGGAGGCTGGCGCCGCACGGCGGTGATCGGCGTCCTGGCACTGCTGCTCTGTGCCGGGCTGGGCCTGTACAACGAGCTGTTCCCGGCGCGCCGCGGTTACACCGCCATGGCGTCGGTCGCCGGGGTCACCGGCGTCGGTGTCACCGCCGCGGTGATGCGCTCGCGCCGGGAGGCGGAACTGGCCGGCATGCGGTCGATCGCCGAGGTCGCCCAGCGGGTGCTGCTGCGGCCGGTGCCGCTGACCGTCGGCCCCGTGCAGGCGGCCGTGTCCTACACGTCCGCCGTCGCCGAGGCGCGGATCGGCGGTGACCTCTACGAGGTGGTGGCCTCGCCGCACGGCGTCCGGGTCATCCTCGGCGACGTGCAGGGCAAGGGCCTGGCCGCCGTGGAGACGGCCGCCGTGGTCCTCGGCGCCTTCCGGGAGGCCGCCTACGACGAGCCGGACCTCGTCAAGCTGGGCGAGCGGGTGGAGCGCAGCGTGGCCCGGGAACTGGAGGACGAGCGGTTCGTCACCGCGATCCTCGCGGAGATCGGCACCGGCCAGGAGGTCGTCCTCCTCAACTACGGTCATCCGGCCCCGATGCTGCTGCGCCTCGACGGCGGCACCGACTTCCCGGAGCCGCCGTCGTTCGCGCTGCCGCTGGGCCTGTCCGCGCACGGCGCCGGGGGACCGGAGCCCTACCGGGTGGCGTTCTCCCCGGGCGAGCAACTGCTGCTCTACACCGACGGCGTCACCGAGGCCCGCGACCGGGACGGGCGCTTCTACCCGCTGGGCGAGCGCGCGCACCTGCTGAAGGAACCCGACGCGCACCACGCCCTGGAGGCCCTGCGCGAGGATCTGGTCCAGCACGCGGGAGGACCGCCCGGAGACGACGCCGCGATGCTCCTCCTGCGCTACCACCGCCACCAGGACGAGGAACCCGCGTCCACCGGGTGAACGGCCGGTGAGCACCGCGAGGTACAAAGGACACATGCATCGGGACGAACCCCCCGACGGGGCCAGGGACGACGTCGAGGCGGTCACCCGCGCGGTACTGACCGCCTCGCGGCTGCTGGTGGCGGTGTCCGCGCGCTCCCTCGCCGCGGTCGAGGACCGGGTGACGCTGCCGCAGTTCCGGATGCTGATGGTGCTCTCCACCCGCGGCGCCACCAAGCTGGTCACGCTCGCCGACCTGCTCCACGTCGCCCCGTCCACCGCGATGCGCATGGTCGACCGGCTGATCGCGGCCGGCCTCGCCGACCGGCAGACCAACCCCGCCAACCGCCGGGAGACCCTGCTGCGGCTCACCGGCGAGGGCCGGCGCACGGTCGAGGACGTCACCGCGCGGCGCCGCGCCGAGATCGCCGCGATCGTCGAGCGGCTGGCCCCACCGCAGCGGGCGGCGCTGGTCGGCGCCCTCACCGCGTTCAACGAGGCCGGCGGCGAGCCCCCCGCCGGCGAACCGCAGCCGTACCCGCTCGGGTGGGCGGTGGACGACGGACCGTGACCGGAACCGGCCGGATCCGCCTGCTAGGTTCGCGGGTGAGAGGCGGCCGCGGACGGCCGCCGCGTCCACGCACCAGGGACGGTGACACCCCATGACCTCAGAAAGCGGCGGCGTTCTTGACGAGGACGGTCCGCTCCCGCGGATCCTGTGCGACACGGCCGCCCTGGCCGCCCTCGACGACGCGTCCGCCGGCGCCCTGTGGCGGCTCGCCGAGCCGGGCCGCCAACTCGACGCCAACGTCGTCCGCATCCCGCCCGGGCGCGGGGTCGACACCCACCGCGAGCCCGACCTCGACGTCCTCCTGCTGGTCCTCGCCGGCCACGGCACCCTCACCGCCCCCGACGGCCCCCGCGCCCTTTCCGCCGGCGCGCTGACCTGGCTCCCGCACGGGTCCACCCGAAGCCTCACCGCCGGCCCCGAGGGACTGACCTACCTCACCGTCCACCGCCGCCGGCCCGGCATGCGTATCCAGCGCGGGAATCCGGCAGTTCAACAACAATGATCATCGAAGCAACAAACTGATAACACCAGACAACTCCTGAACGTCTCCTGCGGTCTAGACCGCTATGAAGATCTCTTTTCTGATCCACAACGCCTACGGGATCGGAGGCACGATCACCACCACGTTCAACCTGGCGGCCGCACTGGCCGAACGGCACGACGTGGAGATCGTCTCGGTGTTGCGGCACCGGGAGCACCCCAACCTCACCCCGCACCCCGGGGTACGGCTGCGGGCGCTGGTGGATCTGCGGAAGGAGAAGGGCCACCCGCTGCACGGCAGACCCGCCAAGGTGTTCCCCGCCGCCGAGTACCGCCACCACCAGTACAGCGAACTGACGGACCAGCGGATCGCCGAGTGCCTGGCGGACATCGACGCCGACGTCGTCGTCGGCACCCGGCCGGGACTCAACGTGCACCTCGCCCTCCAGGCCCCGGAGCACGTCGTACGCGTCGGCCAGGAGCACCTCACCCTCGACAACCATCCGCCCGCGCTGCGCACCGCGCTGCGCCGCGCCTACCGTCGGCTCGACGTGCTCACCACCGTCACGGAGGCCGACGCCGGCTCCTACCGGCGCAAGATGCGGCTGCCCGGCGTACGGGTGGAGGCCCTCCCCAACAGCGTCCCCGACCCCACGCTCCCCATCGCCGACGGCACCGCCAAGGTCGTGGTGGCGGCCGGCCGGCTGGTCCCCGTCAAGCGGTTCGACCTGATCATCGAGGCGTTCGCCCGGGTGGCCGCCGAACACCCCGACTGGCAGCTGCGCATCTACGGCAAGGGCGAGGAACAGGACCGGCTGCGCGCCCTGATCGAGAGCCTCGGCCTGTGGAACAACGTCTTCCTGATGGGCGCGGCGATCCCCATGGAGGCCGAGTGGGTCAAGGGCTCGATCGGCGTGGCCGCCTCGAACTTCGAGCCGTTCGGCATGACCCTCGTCGAGGCGATGCGCTGCGGACTGCCCTTCGTCAGCACCGACTGCCCCTACGGGCCCGGCGAGATCATCAAGGACGGCGAGGACGGCCGGCTGGTGCCGGTCGGGGACAGCGCGGCCTTCGCCGCCGCCCTCCTCGACCTGGTACGCGACGACGAGCGCCGCCGCCGCATGGGTGAGGCGGCCGTGGCCAACGCGCACCGGTTCGCCCCCGGCCCGGTCGTCGCCCACGCCGAGCGCCTCTTCCAGGACGCGATCGAGGCTCGCGGCGGCGGACGGCGCGACACGGCGGAGCACGGCGGAAGACAGCACACCCTCGTCAGCCGGGGCCACGCCGCCCGCGACCTCGCCCGCGCCGCCGCGTCGAACGCGCTGCGCACCGTACGGAAGGGACGCCGATGAACACGGCCCCGCGCACCCACTGTTCCGTCGACGCCGACGGCCGGATCACCTTCCGCCTGCGGCCACCGGCGACCACGCACCCCCGGCTGCTGCTGGTGCTGCGCCCCAGGAAGGGCCGGCCCGAGGAGACGACCCACACCCTCGACCTCGAACCCCACGGCGGCGACGGCGAGTTCCGGGCCGTGCTGGAGACGCTGCCCCGGCTCGCGGAGGGCCGCTGGGACACGTATCTGCTGCCCGGTCCGGACGCCGCACGGGAACGGCTGCGCCCCGGCCCGCGGGACCTGCGGGCGCTCGTCGACGGCGGCTCGCGCCGGTGGCCCTCACCGGTGGCCGTCCGGGTGCCGTACACCACCAAGGACGGCTTCCTCGCGATACGGACCTGGCTGCGCACCGCCCACGCGGAGGCGGGCCCCGTGGAGATCACCGACGGGACGGTGACGGTCCGCGCCCGTCTTCACGGAGCCGAACTCTCCGAAGGGGCCCGGGCGGTGCTGCGGTTGCGGGGCACCAAGGACACCCTGCACGGCGTCCCGGTACGGCCGGCCGAGGACGGCGGCTTCGCCTTCACGATCGCCTGCGAGGACCTCGTGGCCTCCGACAACCGGATCTGGGACGTCTTCCTCCGTCCCGCCGCCGACGCGCCGCTCGTCAGGGTCGGCCGCCTCCTCGACGACGTGGCGGACCGCAAGACGGTGTTCGTCTACCCGCGGGTCACGGCGGGCGGGTCCGCGGGGCGCCCCTACTACACCGTCGACAACGACCTCGCCGTCGAGGTGACCGCCCTCGGCTGAACGGCCGCACCGCCCCGGCAGTGCCCGCGGCACCCGCGGGCCGGACAGCCGACGGGCCGCTGTCCTCGTGCCGGACGGGGGGCGGCTGGACGGGCTCCCGCGCCTGTGACGATCGTTATGATGCCCGTATCGTTCAAACGAACATCCTGGTACGGGGAGGGGCCTCATGCGGGAGCCGGTCGAACTCAGGAGGCAGCGGATCCTGGCCGCCGTCGAGTCGCGGGGTTCGGCGCGGGTGAGCGACCTCGCCGCCGAACTCCAGGTGTCGGTGGTGACCGTGCGGCGGGACGTGGAGGAGCTGGCCCGGGAGGGCCGGCTGCGGCGCGGTCACGGCGTGGTGCGCTCCGCCCTCGCCGCCCAGGACCTGCCGGCGGCCCCGGTGCCGGACGGCGACACGGTGGCCGTCGTCGTCCCGGAGCGCCACAGCTACCTGTACGAGTCGCTGCACGGCGCCCGCTCGGTGCTGGAGGCGGCCGGCAAGCGGATCGCCCTGCACATCGCGCCGCAGGTGGCGGGCGCCGAACGGCCGCTGGTGGAACGGGCCCTCGCGGACGGCGCCACGGGCCTGCTGCTCGCCCCGCGCTGGCGCACCCGGGCCGACGAGGAGGGCGACTACGGCTGGCTCGCCGCGCTGGACGTGCCCGCGGTGCTGATGGAGCGGCGCCCCCGGCCGGGCGGCGCGCTGCACGCGATGGACTCGGTCTGCTCCGACCACGCCTACGGCGTCCACCTCGCCGTGCGGCACCTGGTGGGGCTCGGCCACCGGCGGATCGTGTTCGCCACCCGCGACGACAGCCCCACCGCGCGCACCCTGCGCGCCGCGTGCGCCCGCATCGCCGACGCGCATCCGCTGGTGGAGGAGTGGGCGTGGACGCTGTGCGCCCCGGAGGCCGGCCAGGACGGGCCGTACACGGAACAGGAGACGGCGGAGCTGTCCGCGCTGCTGCGCGAGGTGGGGGCCACGGCGGCGGTGCTGCACGGGGACGTGGACGCGCTGATGCTCGTCCAGCGGCTCGCGGACAACGGCGTACGGGTGCCGGAGGACTGCTCGGTCGTGGCGTACGACGACGTGGTGGCCGGACTCGGGACCACACCGCTGACGGCCGTCGCCCCGCCCAAGGCCGAGGTCGGACGGGCCGCGGCCGAGCTGCTGCTCCAGCGGCTCGGCACCCCGCGCGGCGGCGGGGGACCGGTGCGGCGGACGGAGCTGCTGCCGACGCTGAGCGTACGCGGATCCACCCGGGCGTGGACCGGCGTCACCGGATGAACGCGGTGAAAGCGCTGAGTGCGATGGACACGTGAACGCGATGAGCGTTTGAACGTTTCATTTTCTTCTGATCGGTCTATTGACCGTTTCCCGTGAAGCGTTGAGGATTCCCGTGTCCCGAACAGCCGTGTCCCCGGACACGCAGGAGCCGCGGGAGGCGCCATGCCCGGACGACCCAGCCGTCGCTCCGTGCTCGCCGCGACGGCCGCCGTACCGCTGACAGGAGCCGTGAGCGCCTGCAGCGGGGGAAACGGTGCCTCGTCGGCGCGCACGGGCTCCACCACGCGCATCACCTTCTGGTCCGCCCTGCGCGGCAGCCAGGAGGTGGTCGACGCGTTCAACCGCACCCACCGGACCGTCCAGGTGGAGTTCCAGCAGATCCCCTCCGGCGGGCAGGGCGGCTACGCCAAACTCAGCAACGCCGCCCGGGCCGGCAACGCGCCCGACGTCGCCACCATCGAATATCCGCAGGTCCCCGGGTACGCCATCGACGGCGTGGCCCGCGACATCACCGACCTGGTCGGCGAGCGCCTGCGCCGCAAGCTGCTGCCGCAGGCGCTCGGACTGACCACCTTCGAGGGCCGGGTGTTCAGCGTGCCGCTGGACGTCGAGCCGATGGTGATGCACTACCGCGCCGACCTGTTCGACCGGTACGGACTGAAGGCCGCCCGCACCTGGGACGAGTTCGCCGAACAGGCCGCGACTGTCCGCCGCCAAGCCCCTGGCCGGCGGCTGGTGCTGTTCCCCACCGACGGCATGACCCAGTTCGCCGCGTACGCCTGGCAGGCCGGCGCCCGGTGGTTCGACACCTCGCGCGGCGCCTGGAACGTCTCCCTCGCCGACGCGCCCTCCCGGAAGGTCGCCGCCTACTGGCAGCGGCTCATCGACCGCGACGACGTCTTCGTGAACGCCGTCGAGAGCCGGCAGTCCGACGCCCAGATCGGCGACGGCCTGGTCCTCACCCGGCTCAGCGGCGCCTGGGACGCGGGCGCGCAGATGAACGCGCGGCCCGGCCAGAAGGGGCAGTGGCGGATCGCACCGCTGCCGCAGTGGGACACCGGTAGCCCCTCCGTCGGCACGCACGGCGGGTCGACCTTCGCGGTCACCAAGGACAGTCGGCACCCCGAGGCCGCCATGGAGTTCATCGAGTGGCAGGTCTCCCACCCCGACGCCCTGCGCGCCCGCCTCTCCAGCGGCACCAGCAGCCAGTACCCGGCCGCCCCCGGCCTGGTCTCCGTGGGCCGGGACGCCTTCGACCGGTCGTACTACGGCGGACAGGACATCTACACCCTGTTCGAGCAGGAGGCCGGGAAGATCGGCGGGAACTGGCTCTGGGGACCGCGGATGAGCGCGACGCAGAAGGTCATGCAGGACTCCTTCGCCCGCGTCGGCGGCGGCCGGGGCACCCTCGTCGAGTCCCTGCGCACCGCCCAGGAGGGCACCATGCCCGACCTCAAGGCCCTGGGCCTGTCCACCACCCAGCACAGCACCTGAGCCGACGAAAGGCAGGTGACACCCCATGACCACGACCACCCGCACCCGGGTGCCGGCCGGCGCCTCCCGCGCCGGCGCCCCGGCCCCCTCCGCGTCGGGCCGGCGTGCCCGCAGAGCGGCCAGGCGCCGTCAACTGACCGCCGCGGGCGTCCTGATGACGCCGTTCTTCGCCCTGCTGGTCACCGTCTTCCTGATCCCCGTCGGCACGGCCGTCCACCTCAGCTTCTACAGCGACGACCAGCCCGGCCTCGGCTTCGGCCCCGAGCGCACCGTCTTCGTCGGCCTGCGCTCCTACGCCGCCGTCCTGACCGACCCCACCTTCCTGAGCGGACTCGGCACCGTCGCCCTGTACTGCCTGATCTACATCCCGCTCATGGTCGCCGGCGCGCTCGCGCTCGCCCTGCTCCTGGACTCCGGCGTGGTCCGACTGCGCGCCTTCGCCCAGCTCGGCCTGTTCCTGCCGCACGCGGTGCCCGGCATCATCGCGGCGCTGATCTGGCTGTACCTGTACACGCCCGGCATCAGCCCGGTCATCGAACTGTTCGCCCGGGGCGACATCACGATCGACTTCCTCGGCATCCACACGGTGATCCCGTCCATCGTGAACATCGCCCTGTGGAGCAACCTCGGCTACAACATGGTGGTCTTCTACGCCGCCCTGCAGGCCGTGCCCCGCGAGGTGATCGAGGCCTCCGTGGTGGACGGCGCGGGACCGGTGCGCACCGCGCTCCAGGTCAAGACACCCCTGGTGCGCGCCTCCGTCGTCATGGTCGCGATCTTCACCCTGATCTGGGCGCTCCAGCTCTTCACCGAGCCCATGCTGCTCAGCCAGTCCTCCCCGATGATCAACTCGCGGTTCTCGCCGAGCATGTACATCTACGACGCGGCCTTCACCCGCAACAACTACAGCCTCGCGGCGGCCGCCTCGGTCGTCCTGCTCGTCTGCACCATCGCCCTGTCCTACGGCGTCACCCGCTTCACCAGCCGCGCCGACGCCCCGGAGGAGGCCCGATGAGCGCCACCGACAGTTCCCCGCTCCGCCCGGGGCTGCTGGGCCGCGCCACCGTCAACGCGGTCGTCGCGGTCTCCGTCCTCTACACGCTGCTGCCAGTGCTGTGGCTGGTGCTGGCCGCCACGAAGAACCGCGACGCGCTGTTCGGCAGCGACCTGCTCTCCCTGAGCGACTTCTCCTTCCTGCGGAACCTGAAGGACCTGTTCGCCATGGACGGCGGGCTGTACGGCCGGTGGTACGTCAACAGCCTGCTGTACGCGGTCCTCGGCGCCGCCCTCGGCGCGCTGGTGAGCGTCGCCTGCGGCTACGCCTTCGACAAGTACCGCTTCCGCCACAAGGAGAAGCTGTTCGGCCTGGTCCTGGCGGCGGTCATGGTGCCGCAGACGGTGCTCGCGCTGCCGCTGTACCTGATGGCCTCCGAAACCGGCCTGGTCAACACCTTCTGGGCGGTGTTCGTCCCGGTGCTGTTCAACCCCTTCGGCGTCTACCTCGGCCGCGTCTTCGCGCGGGGCTACGTGCCCGACGAGGTGCTGGAGGCCGCGCGGGTGGACGGCGCCGGCGAGCTGACCACCTACGTCCGGGTGGCGTTCAGGATGCTCGGCCCCGGCCTGGTCACCGTCTTCCTCTTCCAGCTCACCGCGATCTGGAACAACTTCTTCCTGCCCATGGTGATGCTGTCCGACCAGGACCTGTATCCCGTCAGCCTCGGCCTCTACCAGTGGAACAGCTCCGCGTCCGTCTCACCGGAGTACTACCCCGTCGTCATCATGGGGTCCCTGCTCGCCGTGCTGCCGCTCATCCTCGCCTTCACCCTGCTCCAGCGCTTCTGGCGCAGCGGCCTGACCGCCGGCGCCGTGAAGTGACCCCGCCCGCACAAGGAGTTCCGCCGTCACCATGACCGAGCCCACGCCCGGCCCCCGCCCCCGCGCCGCACTGGCCATGTCCCCGGACGTCGCCTCGGCCGTCCTCGACGACGAGTCGCTCACGGCCCTCGCCGCGCTGTGCGACCTCGCACCGCTCCCGGTCCTGGACGACCTGACCACGCCCCGCGCCCGCACCGTGCTCGAAGGCGTCGAGCTGCTGGTCACCGGCTGGGGCTGCCCGCCCCTGGACGCCGACGTGCTGCGGGCGGCGCCCCGGCTGCGAGCCGTCGTGCACACCGCGGGCAGCGTACGCGGCCATGTCACCGACGCCTGCTGGGACCGCGGCGTCGAGGTGTCCTCCGCCGCCGCGGCCAACGCCGTCCCGGTCGCCGAGTACACCCTCGCCATGATCCTGCTCACCGGGAAACAGGTCCTGGAGAGCGCGCGCGACTACCGCGCCTCGCGCACCCGGCCGGACTGGCTGCGCACCTCCCGCTCGGTCGGCAACCACCGCCGTACCGTCGGCGTCCTGTCCGCCTCCCTCATCGGCCGCCGGGTCATCGACCTGCTGCGCCCGCACGACGTCGACGTGCTGCTGTACGACCCGTTCGTCGACGAGGCCGGGGCGAGGGAGCTCGGCGTCGAACGCGTCGGCCTGACCGAGCTGTTCCGGCGCAGCGACACCGTGAGCGTGCACACCCCGCTGCTGCCCGAGACCCGCGGACTGGTCAGCGGCGAACTGATCGGCTCCCTGCGCCCCGGCGCCGTACTGATCAACACCGCGCGCGGCGCGATCGTCGACCAGGACGCGCTCGCCGGCGCCGCGCTGGCCGGCCGCGTCCGCGCCGTGCTCGACGTGACCGACCCCGAAGTCCTGCCGCCCGAGCACCCGTTGTGGGAGTGCGACAACGTCCTCCTCACCCCCCACCTCGCCGGCTCCCAGGGCAACGAGTGGCGCCGGCTCGCCGATCTCGCCCTCTCCGAGATCGCGCGCTGGACCTCCGGCGAGGGCTTCCTCCACCCCGTACGACGCGAAAGGCTGGCCTTCCTGGCATGAGCACCCCCTTCGAACTGCCCGCCGACGACCACGATCTCAGCCCCCGCACCGGCTACACCCGCGCCCACTGGGAGGCCGTGGCCGACGGGCTCCTCGCGGCGGCCTGGCGCTGGAGCACCCCCGGCTGCGCGCTGCTGGACCTGCCGGGACGCCCCTCCCGCTCGGGAGTGCGCTCCGACGGACTCGAGGGCTACTCCAGGACGTTCCTCGCCGCCGCATTCCGCGTCGCGGGCGCGGACGGGGACGACCCGCACGGACTGCTGGAGCGGTACGCGAGCGGACTCGCCGCCGGCACCCGCACACCCGGCCGTGACGACACCGAGTCCTGGCCGCTGATCCTCGACCACGACGTGCAGGGCCAGCCCATGGTCGAGTCGGCGTCCGTCGCGCTCGGCCTGCGGCTGACCGCGCCCTGGCTGTGGCAGCGGCTCGACCCCGATGTGCAGGACCGCGCGGAGGAGTGGCTGCGGGGCGCACTGCGGCACACCCCGGCACCCAACAACTGGTACCTCTTCCCGTACACGGTCGCCGGGTTCCTGGAGTCCGTCGGACGAGGCGACGCCGAGACGGCGGCGGCCCGGCGGCGGGCACTGGACCTGCTGGAGGGCTGGTACCGGGGCGACGGCTGGTACGCCGACGGGGACGGACGCGCCTTCGACCACTACAACGGCTGGGCCCTGCACCTGTACCCGGTCCTCGACGCCCATCTCGCGGGCGACGAGGAGGCGTCGGCCCACCACGGCGCACGGCTGCGCGCCCACCTGGAGGGCTACGCCCTGATGTCCGGCGCGGACGGGGCGCCGCTGCACTTCGGCCGGTCGCTGACGTACCGCTTCGCCGCCTCGGCGGCCGTCGCGCTGGGCGCCGTCACCGGCCACACCCCGCTGACCCCGGGCGCCTCCCGGCGCATCGCCAGCGGCGGCCTGCGCCACTTCCTGGACCGGGGCGCGCTGACCGCCGACGGCCTGCTGAGCCTGGGCTGGTACGGCCCGCACGAGGCCAGTCTGCAGGGCTACTCCGGCCCGGCGTCACCGTACTGGGCGTCGAAGGCCTTCGTCGCCCTGCTCGCCCCCGCCGGCCACGCGTTCTGGACGGCCCGCGAGGAGCCGGCGCCGGTGGAGGAGTCCGACCGCGTGCTGGCGCTGCCGGCGCCGGGACTGCTCGTCCAGGCGACCCGCGCCGACGGGATCGTACGGCTGCACAACCACGGCAGCGACCACGTGCGCCCGCACGAGGGCGAGACGGCGGACGGGGACGACCCGCACTACGGGCGCCAGGCCTACTCCACCCGCACCGGCCCCACCGCACCCGGCAACGTCGCCGACAACCACCTGTCGGTGGAGGTCGGCGGCCGGCCCAGTGTGCGCCGCCGCATCCACCCCCTGGGCGCGGGACACGGCGACGGCTGGGGCTGGGCGGCCTCGTGGCACCGGCCCGTGTTCGCCGGAGGTCCGCCAATGGTCCCGGGCCTGCGGGTGGAGAGCGTGACGGTGGCGCGCGGCCGCCACGAACTGCGCGTGCACCGCGTCGTGGGGGCGCCGGAGGGAACCCGGCTCACCCACACCGGCTGGGCCACCGGCCCCGAGGAGCCGCTGACCTCCGCCCTGTACGGCCTGCACGGCTGGGACGACCCGTCCCCCGCCCCGGTCCGCGCCCCCCAGGGCACGGCCTGGACCCGCTGGGCCCACGTCCCGCGCCTCACCGGCGGGTGCGCGGGCACCTCCGTGCACATCGCCCTGGCCTCCCTCACGGCGGACCCGGACGCCGCGCCCCTGTCGGAGGCCGTCGAGGAGGTCCGGGTGGACGGCGGGACGGCCGAGGTCGTCTGGGCCGGCGGCACGGCCCGTACCCGGATCGCCTTCGAGCCGGTGGAGGTGCGCCACACGGAGCGGTGAACGGCCGAGGCGACGTCAGGACCGCGCGCCCTCCCCGGCCTTCGGGGCCCGCCCGGTGCTGTCGGGCGTGGTGTAGAAGACCGACGAACCCTGCTTGGTGCGCTGGGCCTGGTTGCGGGCGACCAGGCCCTCCAGGGTGCTGCGCACGACCGTGGTCTTGACGGCGCGCTCGGGGTGGGCCTGCCCGAGCGCGCCGGCGACCTCCGCCGCCGAGCGGGGCTCGCGCTGCTCCTCCAGGTGCCGGCGGACGAGCTCGACCAGCTTGGGGCCGTCCGTCTTGGCCCTCTCCGTCCTGGGCTTCTCCTCGGCCTCCTCCTTGGGCTTCTCCGTCCTGGGCTTCTCCGTCTTCGCGGCGGGCGGCTTGCGCGTGGACTTCCCCGACGGGGCGGACTTCCCCGGCGCGGTGCGCGCGGCCGTCCTCCTCGCCCGCTTCGGCTTCTCCTCGCCCGACGCGGCCGCAGGCCGGGCCCCGCCCCTCTTGCGCGGCGCCGGCACGGTCGCACCGTCCGGCGCCGTGCCGGCCTCCGGAGCATCCACTGCCGCCGGAGCATCCACGGCCTCCGGCGTGCCCGCCGGCTGAGACGCACGCACGGACTCGGCGGGCGCCGAGGCGAGGCCCAGCGCCTGCCGCATGTTCACCAGGAGGGTGTGGTCGTGCTGAAGCACGGTCAACCGCTCCTGCAGCGCCGCGATCTCCGCGGTGACCCGCTCCTGCTCCTTGACGTTGCGCTCGAGATCACCCGCGACCTGAGCGGAGTACTGCGACGTGAGGTCGGTGGCCGCGGTCGAGTTCTCGGACATGGCGGTGCCCCTTTCTGCCCGTTGGTTCCCCTGGTGGCCAGCCATGGTACGGCCGAGCGCGGTTGACCGTTTCTTCTGCGCGGTCACCGGTTGACGTTCTCACGCGGCACGAGGGACGGCACGGCCCTCGAGGACGTTGTGTGCACGCCATTGACAAGAGGGGCGCGAGCCGGAAACTTCAATCCGGAAGACGCAAGAAATGAACTCCCTCGCGCAAAATTCACACTTGGTCATGGCAATCCGTGGCAGGAGTACCGATTGCCTGGTTGGCCACCCTCCAGCACCCGCCGTGGAACGAGGACTTCATGAGACGGAAGCGTTTCGGCCTGCGGACGATCACCGGCCTGCTCCTGGCCGGCCTGGTCGCCGTCGGCCTCCCACCCGGTACGGCCGGCGCCGCCCCGAAAGCGGTCCGCGGCCCCAACCTGGCGCTCGGCAGGAGCGTCACGGCCGGCGGCTCCCACGCCGGCTATCCCGCCGCCCATGTGACCGACGGCAGTCAGCTGAGCTACTGGGAGGGCCCGGCGGGGGACTTCCCGCAGTGGATCCGCGTCGACCTCGGCGGCACCGTCGAGGCCGAGCAGGTGGTCCTCGAACTGCCCACCGCCTGGGAGGCCCGCACCCAGACCCTCTCCGTCGAGGGCAGCACCGACGGCTCCGCCTTCACCACGCTGTCCGGTCCCGCCGCCCACCGCTTCGACCCCGACGGCGGCAACACGGTCACCATCGGCTTCCCCGCCCGCGACGTGCGCCACATCCGTGTCCGGGTGAGCGCCAACACCGGCTGGAACGCCGCCCAGTTGTCGGAGATCGAGGTCTACGGCGGTGACGACGGAGGCAATCCGGAGGAACCACCGGCCGACGGCACCGACCTGGCGCTCGGCAAACCGATCGAGGCCTCCTCCACAATTCACTCGTTCGTGGCGACCAACGCCAACGACGGACAGCTGGGAACCTACTGGGAGTCCACCGGTCACCCCGCCACCCTCACGGTCGACCTGGGCGCCGACGCGGACCTCAGCGCGGTCGTGGTCAAGCTCAGCCCCGAACCGGCCTGGGCGAAACGGACCCAGGGCATCGAGGTCCTCGCACGCGAGCGGGCGTCGGACACCTTCACCTCGGTCAAGGCCCGCGCCGACCACACCTTCGACCCCGGCGCGGGCGGCAACACCGTCACCATCCCGGTCACCGGCCGCTACGCCGAGGTGCGACTGAGGTTCACGCACAACACCAGCGGATACGGCGCCCAGGTTGCCGAGTTGCAGGTCGTCGGCACCGCCGCCCCCCACCCCGACCTGGTCGTCCCCGACCTCTCGTGGACACCCGCGTCGCCCACCGAGACGGACGCCGTCACCGTCCGCGCGACCGTGCGCAACGCGGGGACGGCCGCGTCCGCCGCCACCACCGTCGACGTCAGCCTGGAGGGCACCGTCGCGGGCAGCGCCCCCGTCGGAGCGCTCGCCGCGGGAGCCTCCACGACCGTCTCCGTGGACGTCGGCAAACGCGCCCGGGGCAGTTACACCGTGTCCGCCGTGGTCGACCCCACCGACACCGTCCCCGAACAGGACGACACCAACAACAGCCGCACCGCGACCGGCAGGCTGACCGTCGCGCAGAGCCCGGGCCCCGACCTGGAGGTCCGGAGCATCAGGACCGCCCCGGCGAACCCCGCCACGGGCGCGCCGGTGTCCTTCACCGTCTCCGTGCACAACCGGGGCACCTCACCGGTCCCCGCCGGCTCCGTGACCCGTCTCGCCGTCGGCGGCAGGACCCTCGACGGAACGACGGGGACTATCGCCGCGGGCACCACCGCCGAGGTCGCCGTCGACGGCACCTGGACCGCCACCGCCGGCGCGAGCATCCTCACCGCCACCGCGGACGCCACGGACACCGTCGACGAGACCGACGAGGACAACAACGTCCTCACCCGCCCGATCGTGGTCGGCCGCGGCGCCGCCGTGCCGTACACCGAGTACGAGGCGGAGGACGGCACGTACCGGGGCACCCTCCTCACCGCCGACGCCAAGCGGACCTTCGGCCACACCAACTTCGCCACCGAGTCCTCCGGACGCGAGTCGGTCCGCCTCGACTCCACCGGCCAGTACGTCCAGTTCACCTCCAGCGGCCCGACCAACTCGATCGTCGTACGCAACTCCGTCCCGGACGCCCCGGGCGGAGGAGGCACCGAGGCCACCCTCAGCCTCTACGCCGACGGCGAGTTCGTACGGAAGATCGGCCTCAGCTCCAAGCACAGCTGGCTGTACGGCGACACCGACGACCCCGAGGGACTCACCAACATCCCGCAGAGCGACGCCCGCCGCCTGTTCGACGAGTCCCACGCGCTGCTCGACGCGACCTACCCGGCGGGCACCGTCTTCCGGCTGCAGCGCGACGCCGGTGACACCGCCGCCTTCTACGTCGTCGACCTGGTCGACCTGGAGCAGGTGGCCCCGCCCGCCGAGAAGCCCGCGGGATGCGTCTCCATCACGGAGTACGGCGCCGTCCCCAACGACGGCATCGACGACACCGACGCCCTCCAGCGCGCCGTGACCGCCGACCAGAACGGGCGGATCGACTGCGTGTGGATCCCGCCGGGCCAGTGGCGCCAGGAGCAGAAGATCCTCACCGACGACCCGCTCGACCGCGGCCAGTACAACCAGGTCGGCATCCGCGACGTCACCATCAGGGGTGCCGGCATGTGGCACTCCCAGCTCTACACGCTGACCCCACCGCACCAGGCGGGCGGCATCAACCACCCGCACGAGGGCAACTTCGGCTTCGACATCGACGACAACACCCGGATCTCGGACATCGCGATCTTCGGCTCGGGCACCATCCGGGGCGGCGACGGCGGAGCCGAGGGCGGGGTCGGCCTCAACGGCCGGTTCGGCAAGAACACGAAGATCAGTAATGTGTGGATCGAGCACGCCAACGTCGGTGTCTGGGTGGGCCGCGACCACAGCAACATCCCCGAACTGTGGGGCCCGGCCGACGGACTGCGCTTCAGCGGCATGCGGATCCGCGACACCTACGCGGACGGCATCAACCTCGCCAACGGAACACGCGATTCAGAGGTGGAGAACTCGTCGTTCCGCAACACCGGTGACGACGCGCTCGCCGTCTGGGCGAGCAAGTACGTCAAGGACCCGTCGGTCGACATCGGCCATGACAACCACTTCCGCAACAACACCGTCCAACTGCCCTGGCGCGCCAACGGCATCGCGATCTACGGGGGCCACGGCAACACCATCGAGAGCAACCTCGTCCAGGACACGATGAACTACCCGGGCATCATGCTGGCGACCGACCACGACCCCTTGCCCTTCTCCGGGCAGACCCTCATCGCCGACAACGGCCTGTACCGCACCGGCGGTGCCTTCTGGAACGAGGACCAGGAGTTCGGGGCGATCACCCTGTTCGCCCAGGGACAGGACATCCCGGGTGTGGTCGTCCGGGACACCGACATCCACGACTCCACCTACGACGGCATCCAGTTCAAGTCGGGCGGGGGAGCGGTGCCGGACGCCCGGATCACGGGCGTCACCATCGACAAGTCCAACAACGGGTCCGGCATCCTCGCCATGGGCGGCGCCCGCGGCAGCGCCACGCTCACGGACGTCACCATCACCGGTTCGGCCGAAGGCGACGTGCTGGTCGAACCCGGCTCGCAGTTCGTGATCAACCGGTAGCGCCGGCCCCGCGCGCCACTTCGTCCGGCGGGCCCGTACTCCACTCGGAGCGCGGGCCCGTCACCCGCACGGACCCCCTTCGGCACTCCTCCCGAGCAGCGCAGATGGGGGACATCGGCGGACTCGCGCGGGGAGCTGTCGTGATTCCGGGAAGTCGAAGTCAGGCTGAGGACATGGCTTCATCGATCGACTGCCCGCCCCGTCCGCGTCACCGTGCCCCGTACCGTGCCGGGCGGCGGGCCGGTGCCTCCGCCCCGCTGCGCGGCCGGGCGGCGTGGGCGGCCGTCGCCCTCGTCGTGCTGGCGGCGCTGAGCGGATGCGGAGCGGACACCGGAACCACGACGCGGGACGTCCCGGCGGCCGGCGCGCCCGGCACTCCCCGCACCGCGCCCAGCGCCACCGGCACCGCGCCCGGCACCGCCAACACCGCACAGGGCCGGCCCGGTACCGGGCCGGAGACACGACCGCTCGCCAGGATCCCCGGCCTCGGCCCCCGGACCCGGGCGTGGATTCCCGCGAACGCCCGCCAGGTGCTCGTCGTCACCGGCCGCCACAAGGACGCCAACCGCTCCCGGGCCGTGCTGTACCGGCACACCGGCTCCGGATGGGAGGGCGGCCCGGCATGGCCCGCGCGCAACGCCCTCAAGGGCTGGACCGACGACCACCGGGCGGGTGACCTCCGCTCACCCATCGGCGTGTTCACCCTCACCGACGCAGGGGGGCTGCTGCCCGATCCCGGCACCGAGCTGCCGTACGACCGGTCGGAGGGGTTCACGGCCGGCGGCACCGGCTTCGAGGGCGAACCGCTGGAAGGTTCCTTCGACTACGTCATCGCCATCGATTACAACCGGGAGCCGGGCACGTCCCCGCTGGACCGGACCCGTCCGCTCGGTGCCGACCGGGGCGGCGGCATCTGGCTGCACGTCGACCACCAGGGGCCCACCCAGGGCTGCGTCAGCCTCTCGGAGCGCCACATGGAGGAACTCCTGCGCACCCTCGATCCGGACCGGCACCCGGTGATCGTCATGGGTGACGCCGACTCCCTGGGCGAGTGAGCGGTCCGGGACCGCGGGGGAGCCGGCGTACTCGGACGTGCTCGGCACGCGGTGTCCGCCCCCGCCGCTCCTTCCCGTCCCGACCCGGGGCTCGGCCCCTGGGAACGGGACGGGAAGGGAAGAGAGGGGACGGCAGGGCGAAGAGGATCAGTCCGTGTTCCGCGGCCGCCCGTCCTCGTCCCGCGGCGGACGCGCCGCCGCTTCCCCCGCCGTCAGATGCTCCAGCACCTCGACCAACTCCTGACAGGCCCGTTCCACGGAACGCCGCGTATTGCGCTGCTCGGTGATCACCGCCGACAGCAACAGCGCGGTCAGCGCCAAGGCCCCGTTGAACGCGTGAAGGTTGACCAGAACCTCCACCTCGGTCAGCTGTTTGAACGGCCCGACACGATCGGTCGCCGCGATGGTGGCCATGACGGACGCGAACAGGGCACACACCATGCTGCCTCCGAGCTGGAACCGCAGGGCCGCCCAGATCAGCAGCGGGTAGATGACGAACAGCAGACTGGCCGGGCTGCGCGTCGCCAGCGGGACGAGGACGCCCGCGATCACCGCCAGCCCCACCGCCTCCTTCCACCTCGACCAGTGCACCGGCGCGCGCGCCCGGTACAGCATGAGCAGCACCGGGGTGACGAGCAGTACGCCCATCGCGTCACCCACCCACCACGCCAGCCACACCACCCAGAGGTTCTGCGGCGGGAGGTCGCCCGTGGCCACGAGAAGGACGGCGCCGACGGTCGCGCTGATCAGCATCGCCGAGAAGGCGCCGAGGAACACCAGGTGGAGACAGTCCCGTAACCGGGTGAGATCGCTGCGGAAGCCCACCCTGCGGAGCAGGAGGTACCCGCACACCGGCGCGGCGGTGCTGCCGACGAGGATGCCCAGCGAGGACGGCCGCAGCGCGGCGAGATGCATGAGGATCAGCAGGGCACCGAGTGCGATGCCCACCCAGCAGCGCAGCCCGAAGACCAGCAGACAGGTGACGGCCACTCCCGTCGGCGGCCAGACGGGTGAGACCACCGCACCGCCGATGTGGAGCTCGCGCAGCAGCCCCAGCCGTCCCCCCGCGTAGTAGCAGGCGGCGACGGCCAGCGTCTCGAGCACGAAGACAGCCGGTGTACGAAGGTCCTGGCGAGCCACCACACAAGCCATCAGACACCGAGGCCGCCGCGTCGGCGAGGTGAGACGCGCCGCCCTGCGGCCCTATGGCCGAGTGGCCGGCCCGTCGTGCCCGAGCACCATGACGGCCGCGTCGTCGTCGTGGCCCACCCGCTCCGCCTGCTTGATCACGGCGGCGGCGAGCGCGTCCGTGTCCATGCGTGCGACCGCGGCGACGCCCGCCAGCCGCACCACCTGGTCCAGCCCCTCGTCGAGCCGCATGGACGGTCCCTCCACCACCCCGTCGGTGAGCATCACGAACACCCCGCCCGTGTCCAGCCGGTAGCGGGTGACGGGATAGACCGCCCCGGACAGGATCCCCAGCGGAGGGCCTCCCTTGTCCTCGGTCACCCCGGACCGGCCGTCCGCGGTGGCCCATACGCACGGCAGATGCCCGGCCCGTGCGCTCTCCAGCAGCCGGGTGGCCGGATCGAGCCGCATGAAGGTGCAGGTGGCGAAGAGATCCGAGCTGAGGGACAGCAACAGTTCATTGGTCCGGGCGAGGAGCTCGCCCGGTTCGCTGTCGACGGAGGCGAGCGCCCGGAGCCCGACCCGGACCTGCCCCATGAAGGCGGCAGCCTCGATGTTGTGCCCCTGGACGTCGCCGATCGACAGACCGATCCGGCCGTCGGGCATGGTGAAGGCGTCGTACCAGTCACCGCCGACATTGAGCCCCTGGTACGCGGGCGCGTACCGCACGGCCAGCCGCACACCGTCGGCGACGGGCAGCCCCCGCGGCAGCATGCCGCGCTGCAGGGCGATGGCCAGCTCGACCCGGGAGCGCTGCACCTCCGCCTGCGCACGCGCCTGTGCCGTCAGCGTCCTGAGCCTGACCAGAAGCTCGTCGCCGTCGTCCGTGGAGCCGGTGCGGGACATGGATCACTCACTCGGGCGAGGGCACCCGCAGGCGCGGTGGCCACCCTAGGCGGACAAAGCTCTCATTTACATATGTAAAGGATGATAGTCGGAAGCGGTTCGGCCGGACCAGTCCATGCCTAGGCTGTGTCCATGGAGCAGCGGGAGATCATGCAGCGGGGTGTGGGGATCCTGACCGAGGCCCTCGAGATGCGGCGGCGGCTCCGCGCGGACCCGGACGCCGACATGTCGGGGAGCGGAGCCGTCGCCCAGCTCCTGGAGGAGATGCTGCCGCGGATCCAGCTGCCGGCCGACGCGAGCGCGCGCGAGGTGGCGGACATCGTCACCGAGAAGCTGGGCCCCGCCATCGTGCAGATCACCTCCGCGCTCACCTTCGCCTTCGTCCAGCTTGCCGAGATCCACGACGAGGGCCGCACCGACGTCTCCTCCGCCGACGTCCTGCGCTCCATCTCGCTGCACTACGAGAGGGGCGGCAAGGGGTAGCCCCGGCCGGCCGCTCGTACCACGCCGGGGCGCCGGGATGGTCGCCGACCGGGACGCCGGCGAAGAGGCCGGGAGCCGTGGGGCGGTGCCGCGGTCCCGCGGCTTCTCGTGGAGGGCCCGAAGCGGACGGGTGACGCGCACGCACTTGACGCCGTACGCGCCAGTGGCGATCCTCCCCCCATGGCCTTGCACCGGTCATGACAACTCCGCGACGGAGGGACGTGCGTAATGGCCACGTACCGCACCCGACGGCACCTCGGGGTCGTATCGCTGCTCCTCCTCGTGCTGGCCGCGGCCCTCGTGCCCACGCCCGGTTCCGCCGCCGACGGCGGCGACTGGTGGGATCCGGTCGCCCGGCCCGCGCCCGACTCCGGCATCGGCGTCACCGGGGAGCCGTTCAAGGGCACGAACGCCGCCGGTGAGGTGCGCGGGTTCGTCGACGCGCACAACCACGTCATGTCCAACGAGGCGTTCGGCGGCCGGCTCATCTGCGGCAAGGCCTTCTCCGCGAAGGGGATCGCCGACGCGCTCGAGGACTGCCCCGAGCACTACCCCGACGGCTCGCTGGCGATCTTCGACTTCATCACGGGCGGCGGTGACGGCAGGCACGACCCGGTCGGCTGGCCCACGTTCGAGGACTGGCCCGCGCACGACTCCCTGACCCACCAGCAGAACTACTACGCCTGGATCGAACGCGCCTGGCGCGGCGGACAGCGCGTCATGGTCAACGACCTCGTCACCAACGGCGTGATCTGCTCCGTGTACTTCTTCAAGGACCGCGGCTGCGACGAGATGACGTCGATCCGTCTCCAGGCGAAGCTGACCTACGGCATGCAGGCCTACGTCGACGGGATGTACGGCGGGCCGGGCAAGGGCTGGTTCCGGATCGTCACCGACAGCGCGCAGGCCCGCGACGTCGTCGCGCAGGGCAAGCTCGCGGTCGTCCTCGGCGTCGAGACCTCCGAACCGTTCGGGTGCAAGCAGGTCCTGGACGTCGCGCAGTGCGACAGGGCCGACATCGACGCCGGACTCGACGAACTGTACGCACTCGGTGTGCGCAGCATGTTCCTGTGTCACAAGTTCGACAACGCGCTGTGCGGGGTGCGCTTCGACGAGGGCGCGCTCGGCACCGCGATCAACGTCGGGCAGTTCCTGTCCACCGGCACCTTCTGGCGGACCGAGAAGTGCACCGGGCCGCAGGCCGACAACCCGATCGGGCTGGTCTCCGCGCCCGGCGCCGAGAAGGAGCTCCCCACGGGCGTCGAGGTCCCGTCGTACGACGAGGACGCGCGGTGCAACGTCCGCGGGCTCACCGAACTCGGCGAGTACGCCGTGCGCGGCATGATGGAACGCGACATGATGCTCGAGATCGACCACATGAGCGTCAAGGCCACCGGGCGCGTGCTCGACCTCTTCGAGGCCGCGTCCTACCCCGGAGTGATCTCGTCGCACAGCTGGATGGACCTCGACTGGACCGAGCGGATCTACGGTCTCGGCGGATTCGTCGCCCAGTACATGCACGGCTCGGAGGAGTTCGTGGCCGAGGCGGACCGCACCGGGGCGCTGCGCGACGAGTACGGCGTCGGCTACGGCTACGGCACGGACATGAACGGCGTCGGCGGCTGGCCGGCCCCGCGCGGCGCGGACGCGCCCGACGCCGTCACCTATCCCTTCCGCAGCGTCGACGGCGGCTCCGTCCTCGACCGGCAGACCACCGGTGAACGCACCTGGGACCTGAACACCGACGGCGCCGCGCACTACGGCCTCGTCCCCGACTGGATCGAGGACATCCGGCGCGTCGGCGGGCGGCACGTGGTGGACGACCTCTTCAGGGGAGCCGAGTCCTACCTCGACACCTGGGGCGCCTCCGAACGGCACCGGGCCGGGACGAACCTCGCCGACGGCGCGACGGCCACGGCCAGTTCGACGGAGTGGAACCCGTTCACCAGCTACGCGCCCGGCCGGGCCGTGGACGGCGACCGGGGCACCCGCTGGGCCAGCGACTGGAGCGACGACCAGTGGTTGCGCCTCGACCTCGGCGCCACCCACCAGGTCGGGCGCGTCACCCTGGACTGGGAACGCGCGTACGGCACGGCGTACCGCGTCGACCTCTCCACCGACGGCACGAACTGGCGCACCGTCTGGTCCACCACCTCCGGCGACGGCGGCCTGGACACGGCCGTGTTCACCCCCGCGCCGGCCCGCCACGTCCGGGTGCGGTTCCTGGACCGGGGGACCGAGTGGGGGTACTCGCTCCGCGAGGTCGGCGTCCACGGCCGCTGACCCCGTGCTCGACGGCCGTGGGGGAGCGCCCCGTCCACGATCCCGCGCACCGCGCCGAGAGCCGTGGCCCGGTCGGCGGGGACGAGTCCGAGGCGGGTGCGGCGGTCGAGCACGTCCTCCTCGTCGAGCGCTCCCTCGTCGCGCGGGGATCACAGCAGCTCGGTACCGGTGACCGGACACCCGGACGGCACCGGCCCGCCCAGCCGGGGATCCCGCGCGGCGAGCGCGGTGAGGAGATCCGTATCGAGGCCGACCGGGAGATCCCCTACGGCGCCGACGGGGAGGCTGGCGCCCTCCTCCCCGTCACGGTCAGGGGCCTGCCCGGAGTCCTGCGCGTCCTGTACCGGCCTCGGGACAGGACGGGACGCCACACCCGGTACAGCCCCGCCCCGGGCGCGCGCCCGCGCGACGACGGACCGCCGGTTCACGACACTGAAGCCGCCGCACGTCGTGCGGTGACGTGACGCAACTCGGGAGCCACCCGCCGTTACCGGACGTGACCCAAGGCTGGACCCATTCGTTCTCTGGAATTGTTCCTGTCTCGGGTTATAGGTTCGACGTATGACCGCATCCCGGCCGTCGACCACCGCCGAGGAGCTGCGCGGTGCGGGGCTCCGTGCGACGGCGGCCCGCGTCGCCCTCCTCAAAACCGTCCGCCAGGGCGGCCACCTCGGAGTCGAGGCGATCGCCTCCGAAGTACGCCGGCGCACAGGGCAGGTCTCCCCGCAGGCGGTGTACGAGGCGCTGAACGCGCTCACCGGAGCGGGCCTGGTGCGCCGCATCGAGCCGGCCGGCAGCCCCGCCCGCTACGAGGGCCGGGTCGGGGACAACCACCACCACGCGGTGTGCCGTTCCTGCGGTGCCGTCGCCGACGTCGACTGCGCGGCCGGTGACGCGCCCTGCCTCGCCCCGCCCGGCGGTCACGGTTTCACGATCGACGAGACCGAGGTCGTCTTCTGGGGCCTGTGCCCCGACTGTTCCACCTCCCGCAGTACCTGAACTGCGCGAACGTTTCCGCCCGGAAGGACTCCCATGACCGAGAACCATGACGCGATCGTCACCGAACCCAAGACGGAGGAGGCGGGTGGCTGCCCGGTCGCGCACGGGCGCGCCCCGCACCCCACCCAGGGCGGCGGAAACCGCCAGTGGTGGCCCGAGCGCCTCAACCTGAAGATCCTCGCCAAGAACCCGGCCGTGGCGAACCCGCTCGGCGAGGACTTCGACTACGCCGAGGCCTTTCAGGCCCTCGACCTGCCGGCGGTGAAGCGGGACATCGCCGAGGTGCTGACCACCTCGCAGGACTGGTGGCCGGCCGACTTCGGCCACTACGGCCCCCTCATCATCCGCATGGCCTGGCACAGCGCCGGCACCTACCGCATCAGTGACGGCCGCGGCGGCGCCGGCGCCGGCCAGCAGCGCTTCGCCCCGCTCAACAGCTGGCCCGACAACGCCAACCTCGACAAGGCCCGGCGGCTGCTGTGGCCCGTCAAGAAGAAGTACGGCAAGAGCCTGTCCTGGGCCGACCTGCTGATCCTCTCCGGCAACGTGGCCCTGGAGTCCATGGGCTTCACCACCTTCGGCTTCGCCGGCGGCCGCGAGGACGTCTGGGAGCCGGAGGAGGACGTCTACTGGGGCCCCGAGTCCACCTGGCTCGGCGACGAGCGCTACACCGGCGACCGGGAGCTGGAGAACCCGCTCGGCGCCGTCCAGATGGGCCTCATCTACGTCAATCCGGAGGGCCCCAACGGCAACCCGGACCCGATCGCCTCGGCCCGCGACATCCGCGAAACGTTCCGCCGCATGGCGATGAACGACGAGGAGACCGTCGCCCTGATCGCGGGCGGCCACACCTTCGGCAAGACCCACGGCGCCGGCCCCGCCGACCACGTCGGCGCCGACCCGGAGGCCGCCGGCCTCGAGGAGCAGGGCCTGGGCTGGAAGAACACCTTCGGCACCGGCAAGGGAGGTGACACGATCACCAGCGGTCTCGAGGTGACGTGGACCAACACCCCGACGACCTGGGACAACAGCTTCTTCGAGATCCTCTTCGGCTACGAGTGGGAGCTGTTCGAGAGTCCCGCGGGCGCCCATCAGTGGCGGCCGAAGGACGGCGCGGGGGCCGGCACCGTGCCCGACGCCCACGACCCGTCGAAGAGCCACCAGCCGACGATGCTGACCACGGACCTCGCGCTCCGCTTCGACCCGGTCTACGGCCCGATCTCGCGCCGCTTCCTGGAGAACCCGGACGAGTTCGCGGACGCCTTCGCCCGCGCCTGGTACAAGCTCACCCACCGCGACATGGGCCCCAAGTCGCTGTACCTCGGCCCGGAGGTGCCCGCCGAGACCCTGCTGTGGCAGGACCCGCTGCCGGAGCGCACCCACGACCTGATCGACGCCGCGGACGTCGCCGCCCTCAAGGAGCGGGTCCTCGCCTCGGGCCTGACGGTGTCCGAGCTGGTGTCGACGGCGTGGGCGTCGGCCTCGTCCTTCCGCGGCAGCGACAAGCGAGGCGGCGCCAACGGCGCGCGCGTCCGCCTGGAGCCGCAGCGCGGCTGGGAGGCCAACGACCCCGACCGGCTGGCGACGGTGCTGCGCACCCTGGAGGGCGTCCAGGAGTCCTTCAACGCCGAACAGACCGGCGGCAAGCAGGTCTCGCTCGCCGACCTGATCGTGCTGGCCGGCGCCGCGGGCGTCGAGAAGGCCGCCAAGGACGGCGGCGTCGACATCGAGGTCCCGTTCACGCCGGGCCGCGTGGACGCCGCGCAGGAGCAGACGGACACGGAGTCCTTCGCCGCGCTCGAGCCGACCGCCGACGGCTTCCGCAACTACCTCGGCAAGGGCAACCGCCTGCCCGCCGAGTTCCTGCTGCTCGACAAGGCCAACCTGCTGACGCTGAGCGCCCCCGAGATGACCGTCCTGGTCGGCGGCCTGCGGGTGCTGGGCGCCAACCACCGGCAGACGTCGCACGGCGTGTTCACCACGGCCCCCGGCACCCTGACCAACGACTTCTTCGTCAACCTGCTCGACCTGGGCACCACGTGGAAGTCGACGTCCGAGGACCAGACCGTGTTCGAGGGCCGCGACGCGGCCACCGGCGAGGTCAAGTGGACCGGCACCCGTGCCGACCTGGTGTTCGGATCGAACTCCGAACTGCGCGCACTCGCGGAGGTCTACGCGAGCGACGACGCCAAGGAGAAGTTCGTACAGGACTTCGTCAAGGCGTGGGACAAGGTCATGAACCTCGACCGGTTCGACCTCGTCTGATCCCTCCGCCCCGCTGATCCGGGCCGGCCCTCCGGGGCCGGCCCGGACGTGCGCCGCCCCCGAGATGCGCGCGGTCCGCCGTGCCACCAGGGTGGAAGCGAGCCGACCGCCACCGAAGGAGGCGCTGGACATGGGCAAGGGCACCGGCCGCGGCAAGGATCTCCACAAGGGCGACGAGGTCGCCTGGAGCAGCCACGGCGGCGAGGCGACGGGCAAGGTCGAGAAGAAGATCACCGAACGTACCGAGGCGGCCGGACGCACGGTCGCCGCCTCCGAGGAGGAACCGCAGTACGAGGTGCGCAGCGAGAAGTCGGGCAGGCCGGCGGTCCACAAGCCCTCCGCGCTCAGGAAGAAGAAGTGAGCGCCGTGGAACCGGACCGCGAGGACGAGACCTGGGACGAGTTCCGCGAGCTGGTCAACATGGAGCCGGCCGACCTCGAGAAGTGGCTCGGCACCGAGGAGTCCCGCAGCGCGGGCCAGCACGCGGACGGCGGCGAGTCGACCGGCCACGCGTCCGGCCGCCGCATCGTCGGCATCCTCCGCACCGCGAGGAAGGACCTCTCCGACGACGACTACGCCCACATGCGCAAGGTAGTCGGCTACATCCGCCGCCACCTCGCCCAGCGCCCGTCCGGCGACGTACGCGACACCCGCTGGCGCCACTCGCTGATGAACTGGGGACACGACCCGCTCGGCGACGGCTCCTGACGGCGCCGCTCGCGAAAACCCCGAGGGCCGGCCCACCCGTACGGGATCCGTCCGGGTGGGCCGGCCGGGGGCACGACCACCGTGCGCCGTCGCCGTGGCGTCCCCACCGCACACGCCACGACGCCCGCCACCGCGGGTGTGACATCGGGGAAACGGGCCATCAAAGAGAGGAGCGGAGCCACTCGACGCGAGGAGTGTCCACGTATGGGAACCGTCGTCCACGTCCCGCAGACCCGGGACATGATCGGAGAGGAACTCTCCGGCGACGAGGCGTTCGCCGCGCTGCGGCACTACGGAGGCCTGCGGCTGCTGACCGACTCCTTCGCACGCTTCCGCTACGCGGACGGCTTCTCCCACGCGCGGGCGCTCGCCTTCCAGGTCGTCCTCGGCCTGGTGCCGTTCACCGTGGCGCTGGTCGGCCTGGCGACCTCCGTGCACACCGAGGACGTGGGCCGGGTCATCGAGCTCACCCTCGGCCGGATCGTGCCCGGCGCCAGTGCCGACATCGTCGAGGACGCCTTCGAGGGGACCCGGCGCAGCGCCCACGACGACGTCGGGAGCGCGCTGGCGCTCTGGCTCGGCCTGGGCTTCGCCCTGCTGAACCTCGCCTCCGCCATGGGCCAGATAGAGCGGGGCGCCAACCGCATCTACGGCATCGAACGCGACCGCCCCTTCCCCCGCAAGTACGGCAGGGCCGTCCTCCTCGCGCTCACCGCGGGCCTGCCGCTGGTCCTCGGGTTCGTCGTGCTCGTCGCCGGTGACGCGGTGGGCGACGCGGTGGCCGAGGTGGCCGGGGGATCCGGCGGCTCGGGGTGGTGGACCGTGCTGGAGCTGCCTGTGGGGCTGGTACTGGCGTGGGTCGCCTCGGCGGTGATCTTCCGCTGGTCACCCCGGCGTACCCAGCCCGGCTACACCTGGCTGGCCTTCGGCTCGGCCGTGCACCTGCTGCTGTGGGTCGCGGCGACGTGGCTGCTCGCCCTGTACGTCGAGGGCAGCGGGGCGTTCGGCGCCCTGTACGGGCCGCTCACCGCCTTCATCGCACTGCTGCTGTGGGCCAACCTCACCGCCGTCGCCCTCTTCCTCGGCATCTCCTTCGCGGCCCAGCTCGAAGCGGCGCGCGCCGGCATCGACGCGGCGGTCCGCCCGGATCCGGGACCGGGCGCCTGACCTGCCGGGACGAACGCGCCGGCCGGAAATTGGGCGTGGCGCCTGCGCGTTGTCGGTGTGAGGTTGCACAATGATCGGAAAAGGAGATCAACTCCGGCGCCGCGCTGGGTAGACGGTCTCGTATCCCGGCTCCGGAAAGGTCCTGCTGATGCTCGCCACCGTCGACCGCCCCCACCCCCTCGTCGCCCTGCCGACCGCGCGCCGCCGACCGGACCAGCGTCGCGGCGGACCGATAACGACCGAGTTCCCGACCGTCCCCTCCCGGCCGCACACCCCGGCCGACACCACCCGCACCGACGTGCTGCGCATCATCTCCGACCCGCGCACCCCCACGTACGTCACCGAGTACGCCAACGGCCGCCGCAGGTACAGCTACTGGCGCCCGCTCGACTCGGCCACCGGCGCGGGGGGCTGTTACGCCGCCCTGCCCACCGACGAATGCGACGCGTTGCACGCGGCAGGGCGGATCGCCCTCGGCGAGCCGGTCGTGGACCCCCACCGCACGACGTACCGCGTCCGCCCCGCCACCCGCTCCGGTCAGGCCTCCCGCGCCCAGTCGGCCACCCGCTCCGGTCAGGCCCCCCGCGCCCAGTCGGCCGCACGCCCCGAGCAGGCCACCCGCGTCCGGCCCGAGCCGGTCCGCCCGGCACGGGAGCGCGCCCGCGTGGCCTGACCGGGGTGTGGGGCGGCCGCGCCGTGGTCCGCCTGTACCACGGGCGTGCGCCCGTGACCGAATGCGTGTCCTGCTGTCGATCGAGGCGACCCTGCGGTCGCGAGCCGGGCGGAGATTCCGCTCACCGCACTCACCGCACCCTGCGCCGGCATGGTGCTTCGGGATGAGGCCTTCGGCACCAGGGCGGATCGCGGGCGCCTCCGGCTCTCGGCAGGGATCCGAAGGAGCCGATCCGGAACGAGCCCACCGGCATTGTTGTCATGTCCCTGAAGCTATTTCCGGTCGGGAGGCGCTCCCGCTCCTCCGGGGGTGCCGATGGGCTTCTCCCCGCACCGGGCCTGGCCCCGGACCGCCGCAGTGGCGCCCCCGGCGGCTGTACCGTCCGCATGACACGCGCGACCGCCCGGTCTCCGCGTTCCGGAACGCGGAGACCGGGCGGTACGGGGGTACCCCGGTCAGGCGATGGACGCCGAGATGACGGCGGACACCGCGAGGTTGCAGGACGCCGTCACCCAGACCGCCGGGTGGGGTTCGGGCTCGACCAGCGTGGCACCCAGCCGCCCCGGGGTGATGAGGTCCACCACCAGGAACGCCACGGCCATCATCACCAGCCCCAGCACGCCGAACGCCGCGGTCGACGCCAGCCCCTTGCCGAAGTCCTCGTACGTCGTCCAGATCGACGTGAACACGATCCCGCCGATGCCGAGCAGCGCGGAGCTCAGCACCAGCGCGGCGTTGCGGTTGCGCTCCTGCCAGATCTGCCGGCCGAGCTTTCCGGGCGTCAGCACGTCGACCAGGACGATGCCGAGGACCAGCAGGACCAGTCCGAGTGCGCCGTACGCGCCTGCCCGGCCGAGTCCGTTGACGATGTCGCTCATGGGGTTGCCGGCTCCGTAGGGTGAGTGATCGCGGTCAAGGGCGAGCAAAATGTAGCGCACCCGTTCGGCACCTTGACCTGCTGCCCCCGTCATCCCCCGGCGCCGATGTCGTCGACGCGGGCGACGAAGTGCGCGGCGCCGCCGCCGATCCGGTAGAGGAAGGCGCCGCCGTCCCGGTCGGCGGCGTAGAACTGGCCGCCGGGATCGTAGGAGAACCGGCGGGTGACGCCCTGCCAAGGGGCGCGCAGCAGTTCGGAGCGGAGGGCGGAGGGACCGTCGGCGCCGGCTTCGGTCAGGCCGTGGGCGGCGAACCGCACGGCGTCGTAGGCCTCGGCCGCCCAGGGTGCGGGGGAGTCGCCGTGACGTTCGCGGTGGGCGGCGGCGAAGGCCCGCAGGCGCGGGTCCGCGCCGGCGTCGGCGTAGGCGGTGCCCACCATCCAGCCCTCCGCCTCGGCGAGAAAGCGGCCGCCGAGCACCGGTTCCTCCGCCACCCGGGCCCCGCGGTGCCCCGCCTCCCGCAGCGCGCGGGCCAGCAGGGCGGCACGCTCCGGACGCAGACCCGCGAACAGCACCGCGTCCCGCGGGCGTTCGGCGATCCGCCGGGCGACGGCGGTGAACCCCTCGTCCGCCGCCACCTCCTCCACCACCGCCGGGGCGTCGAGTTTGCCGTACACGGTGACGACGCGGACGAACGCGGAGGTCTCGGCGGCGTCGGTGAGATCGTGCACGATCACGGCCCGCTCCGGCTTCACCTCGCGGTTGAGGTGGCGCAGGATCGCCGGCGGCCCCGCCGTCCTGGTCGGACGCAGCAGCAGCGCGGTGGTGAGGTTGGCGCTGTCCAGCCGGCTGCTGTCGGCCCGGGTCACCAGCGCGGTGGTCGACGCACGGGTGAGGGCCTCCACGGCCGCGGGGACGGTCGCGTTGGTCCCGGCGCAGATCACCACGGCGAGGTCCCGCGCGGCGACCAGTCCGGCCGTACCCCGCCTGGAGCCCTCCGCGGTGCCCCCGTCGTCGGCGGTGCGCAGCGCCAGGTCGAACGTCCGCGCGGGATTGTGGTTGTGCTCGTCGACGGCGAGACGCGCGCCGCGCTCCTGGGCCGTGAAGGCACCGTCCGCCCGGTGGCCGAGCAGCCCGACGACGTACGTGGGCCGGTCCCCGGACCCGGGGTGCGCGGGGGTGCCCCGGGACCTGAACCACCAGGCGCCCGCCGCCGCGGCGGCGACACCGAGCACCGACCCGGTGGCGAGCAGACGCCGCCGGGTGAGGGAGGAACTGGCCGGGCCCGGACCGGCGGGCTCACCGCCGACGACGGTGGGCTCGGGCACGGGCAGGCCGACGACACGTGTGGCCTGCGCCGCGATCAGCGCCGGGAGCCCTTCCGGCAGCCAGCCGTCCGCCTTGAACTCGCCGAACAGCGCGCGTAGTTCGGTGACACCGGGGCGCCGCTGCGGATCCTTCTCCAGACACCGCCGCACGATCGGGGCGAGGCCGGGCGGGACGCCGTCCAGGTCCGGTGGCTCGTGCACGGTCCGGTACAGCACCGCCGCCGCCCCGCCGGTGCCGAACACGGCCCGGCCGGTGGCCGCGTGGGCGAGGACGCAGCCGAGGGAGAAGACGTCGCTCGCCGGGCCCACCGTGCGGCCCCTGGCCTGCTCCGGCGAGAGGTAGCCGGGCGAGCCCACCACGGAGCCGTCGGCGGTGAGCGCGGTCGCCCCGACCGCCCGGGCGATCCCGAAGTCGATCAGCCGGGGACCGTCCGCGGTGAGCAGCACGTTCGCCGGTTTCACGTCCCGGTGGACCAGCCCGGCCGTGTGCACCTCGTCCAGGGCCTCCGTCAACGCGGCCGCTAGGGAGCGGAGTTGCCCCTCGGGCCAGACGCCGTGCCTGGCGATCGCGTCGGCGAGGGAGGGACCCGGCACATAGGCGGTGGCCAGCCACGGGGAGGCGGCGTCCGCGTCGGCCGCGACGACCGGCACGGTCCACCGCCCGCCCAGCCGCGCCGCCAGCTCCGCCTCCCGCCGGAACCGGGCCCGGAAGCCCGGGTCGCCGGCGTGCTCGGCCCGGATGACCTTGAGCGCGCACCAGACGCCGAGCGGGGAACGCGCGAGGTAGACGACGCCCATGCCGCCCGCACCGAGCCGGGCCGCCAGCCGGTGACCGCCGACGGCCGACGGATCGGTCGGCCGCAGCCGTTCCATGCCTCTATGCCTCCGTCGCCCGCCGCAGGTCGCCGAGCGAACCCCGTTGCACGAACCGCCCACCGTGCACCTGATGGACGAACGTGCTGTTCAACCAGCCCTGGTTGTCGCTCTCGTACTCGTGGAAGTCGCCGAAGGCATAGGTGCGGGAGACGCCCGTGTACGTGGCCTTCGCCATCCGTGTGCCGAGCGCGGTCCGCGCCGGATGGCGCCCGCCGCGGGCCGGGACCGTCCGCGCGAACTCCGACAGCAGCATCCGTACGGTGTCGTACGCCTCGGCCGCGTACGGGTCCGGGGCGGAGTCGTACCGGCGGTGCCACGCCCTGACGAAGGCCCGCGCCTTCTCGGTTCCCAGCGCGCCGGCGTCCACGGCCGCCGTCACCGCGTACCAGCCCTCACCGGCGGCGCCCGCCCGCCGCGGGAAGTCCGAGCCGTACAGCTGGCTCTGCATCCAGCGCGGCCCGTCGAAGCCGGCCGCGGCGAGCTGCCGGGCGGCCCGTACGGTGGCGTCCAGCGGGCCGAAGTAGGCGAAGGAGTCGATGCCCTTCGCCAATAGGGAGCGCACGGCCGCGGGCGCGTCGCCCGTCTCCTCGGCCACCACCCTGGGCACGGCCTCGGCGCCGAGGGTGTCCCGCCACTGTCCGATCAGCAGGGTGCCCTGGTCCTGGACGGTCGTCCCGCCCGACCGGTCGATCAGCACGCCGATCCTGCCCAGCTGCTTGGTCACCAGGGCGTGCAGCGCGATCCAGGTGCCCAGCGCCGAATGGGGCGCGCCGCTCTGGAACGAGGACTTCGGGGACAGCAGGAAGAAGTCCTGCTGTCCCGTGGTGCTGGACACATGGGTGAGCCCGGCCTCGCCGTAGACGTTCGCCGCGGTCCGCATCGCGATCTCGGTGACCGGCCCGAGGACGGCGACGACGTCCCGGTCGGCGGTGAGGGAACGGGCCACCTCCCGGGCGCTTGCGGAGTCCCCCCGGTCCCGCACCACCCGTACCGCCAGGTCGTAGGCGCGGCCCGGGTCGGCGTTGTGCTGCGCGACCGCGAGACGTGCCGCGCGCTCGCAGGCCCGGTCGAACAGGGCGGTGGCGGCGCCGCTGGTGGAGTGCACGCCGAGCACGTACCCGGGGCGTTCGGTGCCGGAGCCGTCCGATTCGTCGTCGCGGGAGGCGAGCACCGCCGCCGTGGTCGCGCCGCCCGCCGCCAGCAGCAGCGCCCCGCCGGCCAGCAGCAGCCGGCGCCGGGCCGGGCGCCGGACGGCGTCCTCGGGGGCGTCCGGCCCGGCGCCCTCCGCGCCCTCGTCCACGACCGTCGGCTCCACACCGGGCAGCGCGAGGCTCTCGGTGGAGCGTACGGCGACCATCCGGGCCACCGGGTCGGGGAGCCAGCCGGGGCCGTCCGGGACGTCCTCGGCGAGCTCTTCCGCCGCCTCGGCCGCCGTGGGGCGCGCCTGCGGGTCCTTGTCGAGACAGCGGGCCACCAGCGGCCGCAGCGCGCTCTCCACCCCGCCGAGGTCGGGATCGTCGTGGACCGTGCGGTACAGCAGGGCGTCCGGCTCACCCGTGCCGAACGGCGGCCGGCCCGACACCGCGTACGCCAGGACGCAGCCCAGCGCGAAGACGTCGCTCGCGGACGTGGCCGGCTCGCCGCGCGCCTGCTCCGGGGCGAGGAAGCCGGGGGTGCCGACCACCAGGCCCGACGCCGTCAGCGCGGTGTCGTCGACGGCACGGGCGATACCGAAGTCGATGAGCCGCGGCCCGTCCGGCGCCAGCAGGACGTTGCCGGGTTTGACGTCACGGTGCACCAGGCCCGCCGCGTGCACGGCGGCCAGCGCGCCGGCCAGCAGCCCGCCCAGCACACGGGCGGCCGGGGCGGGCAGCGGGCCGTGCGCGGCCACCGCCTCGGCGAGCGAGGGACCGGGGACGAAGGCGGTGGCCAGCCACGGTGTCCGCGCCTCGGCGTCCGCGCCGAGCACCGGCACGACCCAGGGGTGGTCGACCCGCCGGGCCAGCTCCGTCTCCCGCGCGAACCGGGCCCGGAACTCCTCCTCCGCGGCGCTCTCGGCGTGGATCACCTTGACCGCGGCGAGCTGTCCGGAGTCGGTGCGGCCCAGGTAGACCACGCCCATGCCGCCCGCGCCGAGGCGCCGCAGCAGCCGGAAATCCGCGACGCGGGAGGGATCGGAGGACCGCAGCGGCTCACTCATCGCGACGCCGCCTTCCCGCCTGGCTCGTCGGCACCGGCCAGCCGGTCGATGTCGGCGGCGACGAAGCCGACCCCCTTGGCCATGTCACCGGAGACGGTGGCCTGTTCCTCCTCGGTGCGCCCGGCGCCGATGCGGGCGGTCGCCGCCACGGTGACGGGGCCGAGCCGGTACTTGTACCACTCGAAGCGGCGGGGCTTTTTGTCGCCGTCCACCAGGTACTCCCCGTACTCGACGAGGTCGTCGTCGCCGATGGCGTTGCGTTCCTCGTCGAACGGATTGGCCTGCGAGTACAGCCCCCGGACCCGTTGGGTGGCGTTGAGCCGCTGCTCGGGACAGCGCAGCGCCTCCTCCAGCGAGACCGCCATGTCCCGGCGCCCTCCCGTGGTGTCCTCGTGCACGGTGACGGTGAGGGACACGTACACGGGCTCCTTGTCCTTCGTCGCCGGCAGCACGAACGCCCGGGTGAGACTGGCCGGCACCCCGTCCGGCAGCGGCTCGCGACGCCACAGGCAGTCGTCGCCGAGCACCGCCCACCGGGACGGATCGCTCTCGTACGGCTCGCCCTTGCGGAAACCGACGCCGAAGTAGTCGGGCCGTACGGGGAGTCCGCGCACGAACTCGACCGCCTCGGCCCGGGTGGCGGGCGCCCGGTCCTCCGCCACGGTGTACGGATCGGAGGAGGATGGGCCGGAACTCGGTTCACCCGTCGCGCTGCCGCCTCCCTGTGACGGCTTCCGGGTGCCGGTGTCCCCGTCGGGGCCACCGGTGCACCCCGCCAGCATCAACGTCCCCGCCACCGCGGCCACAACCGGTCTGTGCGCGACCATGTCCCGCCCTCGCTCCCCAACGGCCGGTTCCCACGTGAACAGTGTGGCCCACGGCAGGGCGGCAGGGTAACAACTCGACTGTACGGAAAGGTAGTTGAGTGAAGTCGTCGTCAGGGAGTCATATCCGCGCGCATCCGGGGCATCCGGTGTTCCACCGGACGGACCGTGAAGGAGAACCGGCCATGAGCAGCGGCAGCCGCACCCTCACCGCCCTGTACGTCGCCGTCGCCCTCTGGCTCTCCTTCTGCACCGTGCGCACCTGGGGCACCGTCCCCCTGTGGACCACCCTCGCGATGGCGGTCGCCTCCCTCGCCCCCGTGATCGGGATCGTGCGGGAGACGGTCATCGCCGACGAGCGGCGCGCCGTCGCCGTCCTCCGGGAACGGCAGGGGCGCCGGGCCGCGTGGCGCGACGCGGTGGCCGCCGCGGTCGCGCAGGCCGAGGTGGAGGCCGCCTGCTGCGAACGCTGGTGGACGTCGTGCGCGACCGAGCACGACCCCGCCTGCGCGCACCGGACCTCGTGGGGCACGACGGCCTGAACGGGCCCCGGCGGCGGTCTCCCGCGCGCCTCCGACATCTGGTCTGGACCAGACTCTTGACGCCGCCTTATCTCACTTCTTAAATCAAGTGGTTGTACCCCCACCCCCACAACCACGGTCGGCGCACCCGTACATCCGGGTCGCCGTACGGAAAGGGAGAGCCATGTCCTCTCCGCGCGGACTCCGCAGATGGCTGGTCACCGCGATGTCGGCCGCGCTCGTCGCCTCCGGTGCGGCGGGCACCGCGACGGCCGAACCGGCCGATGCCGCGGCCGCGGCCGCCGTGACCTTCTCGGACACCTTCGACGGTCCCGCCGGCGCGGCGGTCGACTCCTCGAAGTGGCAGATCGAGACCGGCGACAACGTCAACAACCACGAGCGGCAGTACTACACGTCCGGCAACAAGAACGCCGCCCTGGACGGCCAGGGCCACCTGGTCATCACCGCCCGCAAGGAGAACCCGGCCAACTACCAGTGCTGGTACGGCACCTGCCAGTACACCTCGGCCCGGCTCAACACCTCCGGCAGGTTCACCGCGCAGTACGGGCACGTCGAGGCGCGGATGAAGGTGCCGCGCGGGCAGGGCATGTGGCCCGCGTTCTGGATGCTGGGCACACCGGTCAACTGGCCGGACTCGGGCGAGATCGACATCATGGAGAACGTCGGCTTCGAACCCTCCACGATCCACGGTACGATCCACGGCCCCGGCTACTCCGGCTCCGGCGGCATCGGCGCCGGCTACACCCTGCCGGGCGGCCAGGCCTTCGCGGACGCCTTCCACACCTTCGCCGTCGACTGGGCACCGGACTCGATCACCTGGTCCGTGGACGGCAACGTCTACCAGCGGCGCACCCCCGCCGACCTCGGCGGGAAGCAGTGGGTGTTCAACAAGCCGTACTTCCTGATCCTCAACCTCGCGGTGGGCGGCTACTGGCCCGGCGACCCGGACGGCTCCACCGCCTTCCCGCAGCAACTCGTCGTGGACCACGTCTCGGTGACGACCGGCGACGCGCCGGCCGGCGGTGCGATCCGCGGTCTGGCCGGCAAGTGCGTCGACGTCGCCGGGGCGAACACCGCCAACGGCACCCCCGTACAGCTCTACGACTGCAACGGCACCTCCGCCCAGAACTGGACCGTGGGCTCCGACGGCACCATCCGCGCCCTCGGCAAGTGCCTGGACGTCGCCTCGGGCGGCACGGCCGACGGTACGCCCGTCCAGCTGTGGGACTGCAACGGCACCGCCGCCCAGAAGTGGGTCGTCACCGCCGCCCGCGACATCGTCAACCCGCAGGCCGACAAGTGCCTGGACGTGACCGGCAACAACTCCGCCAACGCCACCCGCCTGCAGATCTGGACCTGCACGGGCGCCGCCAACCAGAAGTGGACCGTCGGCTGAACCGACGGTGCCGGACACGCCGCGGGCCCCGGCCCGCCCGGGCCGGGGCGCGGGGCGGCGCACCCCGGCCCCCCCCGGGTTACGGGGGCGTGTACCCCCGGTAGCCCGGGGCCCCCGGGCCCCCCGCG